>NZ_JBSUGC010000002.1:0-426542 GCF_054065485.1 Vreelandella sp. 2A-K22
CGATTCACGATTCACGATTCACGATTCACGATTCACGATTCACGATTCACGATTCACGATTCACGATTCACGATTCACGATTCACGATTCACGATTCACGATTCACGATTCACGATTCACGATTCACTTTTAAGGTTACTAAATAATGCGTAAATATTTCGGTACTGACGGTGTGCGCGGTCGCGTGGGGGAGTTTCCCATGACGCCTGATTTTGCTATGAAGTTGGGTTGGGCCGCAGGGCAGGTGTTGGGTGCTGAAGGTGTTAGAGAAGTGTTAATTGGTAAAGATACCCGTGCCAGTGGGTATATGTTGGAATCCGCGTTAGAGGCGGGCTTTTCCGCGGCGGGTGTTAATGTTGCCCTGGTGGGGCCGTTGCCGACCCCCGGCGTTGCCTATTTAACTTCTACCTTCCGTGCGGATGCGGGGGTAGTGATTAGCGCGTCGCATAATCCTTTTGATGATAATGGTATTAAGATTTTCGGGCAGGGTGGTCAGAAGCTTAATGATATCCAAGAGCAGGAAATAGAGCGCTGGTTACAAGTAGCCATTGACGGCGGCATGACCTGTGTTAGCTCCGAGAAACTAGGTAAAGCGCGCCGTATTGATGATGCCGCTGGCCGTTATACCGAATACTGTAAGGCTAACCTGCCGGGGCACTTGAGCTTGAATGGCCTGAAAATTGTGTTGGATAGTGCCAATGGCGCGGGTTACCGAGTGGGCCCAGCGGTTTTTCGCGAGTTAGGCGCCGAGCTAATTAGTATTCACGATAAGCCCAATGGCCTCAACATAAACGAAAACTGCGGTGCTACCTCTATGCAGAGCCTGTGCGATGCAGTGCTCGCCCATCAGGCGGATATGGGTATCGCTTTGGATGGCGATGCCGACCGCCTGATGATGGTGGATCATACGGGGGCCGTGGTAGACGGCGATGAGCTTTTATACCTGCTTGCGAAGGATGCGAAGCGCGCGGGCTACACCGGCGGTGTAGTGGGTACCCAAATGAGTAATTTGGGGCTTGAGCAGGCGCTTAATGGATTGAATATTCCTTTTAAGCGCGCCAAAGTAGGCGACCGCTATGTGCTGGAACAGTTAAACGCCATGGGCTGGCGGTTAGGTGGGGAAGGCTCTGGTCACTTGCTAAGCCTGGATCATGCATCCACTGGCGATGCTATTATTGCCTCACTGCGCGTGCTGGCTAGTTTGTTAGAGCAACGGGCAACGCTGTATGACGCCAAACAGGGTATGCACAAACTCCCGCAAACCTTAATTAATGTGCGTTATACCGCCCAAGCAGGGCATGATCCTCTTGATACCCCAGCGGTACTGCAAGCTGTCGCACTGGTCGAACGGCAGCTTGGCCAAACGGGCCGCGTGCTGCTGCGCAAATCTGGTACCGAACCATTGATTCGTGTGATGGTCGAGGCTGTAGATGCTAATCAGGCGCAAAGCAGTGCCCAGCAAATTGCTGATGCGTTTTCTTAGGCGAACACGGTAGGTTCTCCTGTTACACGAGGTAATGACTTTTGACATCATCTTCAACGCTTAGCTTGCCCCCTGAGCATAAGACAGAGAGGCATTTGTCAGATATCGCGGACATCGAGCAAAGCCCTTGGTTTGATGCTGACTGGTATATGATGCAATACCCCGATGTGGCTGTTTCCGGTATGTCGCCCGCGCAGCACTACTTGCTGCTGGGGGAGGCCTGGGGTCGAAAAGCTGGCCCGCGTTTTGATGCCGAGTATTACCGTAATCAACATCAGGATATCGCTAAGGCGGGCGTTAGCCCCTTGCTCCATTTCACGCGTAATGGAGAAAAAGAGGGGCGCATGCCGGTTGATCTACTTGCGCACCAGGTTGAGGATCTACTTTGGCAACAGGCTGATACCTCGACGCAATTATCAACACTGAATGGCCTGCTTACTCATCAAGATCCCTGGGAAGTCAGCTATGCAGCATGGGCGCTGGGGCGTTGGTATGCTTGGCAAGGTGAGTGGCAGCGCTGCGCTGAGGTATTGTCACGCCGCCATCAACTACACGATGTTAAGCCCGCTACGGCGGCTCCCTGTTTATTAGAGGTGGAAGCCCTGATCAACGACGGTCAGCTCGTGGAATCTTGGCAGCGTATCCAGCAGTTAATGGCCGCATTCCCTGACTACCCTGATACCTCCCTGGCGCTCGCTAATTTGTTGGCAGTGCAGGCCGCTGCTCAAGCAGGGGGGGCAGCCACGCCTCCAGCGTCTTCACAGGCCCACGCGCTAACGGAGCAGTTTCGTTTACAGCACATTAACGCGCTGTTTAGCCGTGCCAATCACTATCCGCTCGTGCTTAAAGATGCTAACCAGCCCTTAACGCTCGATAACTTAACGCACGAAAACACAGCAGAGGCTCGTTCTTCTGCGTGTGAGAGCGGTGAATTGGTCAGCGTCATTGTGCCGTTATTTAATGCAGAGGCTCACTTGGCAACGGCACTGCGCAGCCTGGCTGCGCAGTCTTATGCCAATATAGAGGTTATCGTGGTCGACGATGCGTCTACAGATGACTCGTTAGCCGTGGCCAGGGCATTTAGCCAGCAGGATTCTCGCTTTCGGGTGCTAACTCAGCCCACCAATCAGGGAGCTTACGCGGCGCGGAACCGTGGTTTGGCGGCAGCGAAGGGAGCATTTATCACCGTTCACGATAGTGATGATTGGTCGCATCCTCAAAAGCTTGAAGTGCAGGTAGCAGGCTTGGAAAGCAAGCCAGAGTGGCAGGCATGCTTTAGTGATTGGGTTCGCTGTTCTACTGAAATGCTCTTTACTCGTTGGCGTGTTGAAGCGATGGATGGGTGGATTTATCGCAATACGTCATCGTTTATGTTTCGGCGGAAGGTTTTTGAAACATTAGGGTTTTGGGACGTTGTCAGAGTGGATGCTGATGCTGAGTACTTTCAGCGCTTTACGACTGCCTTTGGCGCTAAATCCTTTGGTGGTGTTAAGAGAGGCGTTCCGCTGGCCTTTGGCCGTAGCTTGCCCACCTCGCTTAGCCAGGCAGGCCCCACGCACTTAGTTACCCAGTTTAACGGGGTGCGCAGTGATTACCGCTATGCGGCGGCTCAATGGCACGAGAGTGCCGAACAGCCAAGTGATTTGTACCTGCCGGCCAACCCTGATGTTCGCCCCTTTCCAGCACCGGCTGCCAACTTGCCCGGTTGAGCTGGTATCCTATTGCCCATTTATTACGTGTTAGGAATTCATTGTGAGCCAGCAACAGCATTCGGTAGCGGCCAACGCTACACAAGACCTTGCTATCAAGCCTTCTATCAATACGTTAGCCCAGGGATCCATGTTTTGGCAGCCTGATTACCGTGAGGCATCTCCCTGGCTGGAACATCTACCGTTTCTGTTTTGGTTGGTAGAGGCGTTGCGGCCACAGCAGGCTGTGGGCTTGGGGGTCGAGAGCGTCGCGCACTTTGCGGTTTGCCAGTCAGCCTCCCGGCTTCGCCTGGGTACACGTTGCTTTATGGTGGGAGTGCATGAGGAAGATGCAGCAAGCAAGCAGGATGCCGAGGCTATTCGGGCCTATGCCGCTGATCATTTCTCTACAATCAGTCAGTGGCTAGAGGCGACTCCCATCCGGGCGATTGACCAGTTCGATGAGGGCTCAATCGACCTGCTACTGCTGCATGTAGAAGCCGATGACAACAGCGTGGATTATCTGCTGGATCGCTGGTTATCCAAGCTTTCAACTCAGGGTGTCGTGGTAGTGCCAGGGGTTGCCCGCCGCGAGCCAGGTTGCCTTGTGTTCCGTGCTTTTGAAACCCTTAAAGCCCGCTACCCGCACTTTGTGTTTCACCATGCCGGTGGGCTGGGGATTATTGCGGTAGGTAATAATCTGCCCCCGCTGCTTAAAAACCTTTTAGGCGCGCTGGAGTCGGCTGCCTCTACGCAGGTGGTGCAGGATGTTTTCGCCCGCCTGGGGCGCAGTTGCCAGGATAAAGTGACTGTGCGCCACCAGCAGGCGCTTTCACAGGCTCTGGAAACCCGAGTTAACGAACAGGCGAGCAATCTGGCGGCTGCCGAACAGCGGGTAAATGAGCAGGAAGAGCATTTACAGCAGGTGGGTGAAGAGCGCGATAAGCTGAAAGCGTGCCTTGAACAGCAAGAATCTCGGTTCGCCCAGGAACGTGGCCGTTTGGCCGAGCGGGTGAGTTCGCTGGAAGAATTTAACGACGAGCTGAAAAAGGAGCTGATGCGCCAGCGTGAACAGGGCGAACGCCAAGCGAATGAGGCCCGTGAGCAAAGAGAGCGCTACGCTGCTGAGTCACGTGAGTATGCCCAGGCGTTGAAAGCCAGCGAACAGGCACTCAACAAAGCTCAGCAAGAAGTGGATGAACATAAGCGGACGCTGGAAACTCGCTTTAGCGAACTGACAAAACTTACCAGCCTGCTCGAAGCTAATGAAAAGAGCTTGCGTAGTGCCCATGAAGAGAACACTGGGTTAACTAACAAGCTGCAAAAAATCGAGACCTCGCTTCAGGCGCGCTTTAATGAACTGGGCCAATTGACCCGTAAGCTACAAGAAGCAGAGCAGCGTATTGGCGATGCTGAAAAGAGCCGTTCAGATGTTGAACAACAGCTGGCGCAGCAAAAGAAAGAACACGCCATGCTTTCTGCTCAATTGAAAGCGACCACTGAGCGCGAAAAAGAAGCGCTTAGCACTGTTGACGAGCTAACCGAACAGCTCAAGAAAAACGAAGCGCAACGCGGGCAGCTGAAACGCGAGCTTGATGATACAAAATCTGCTAACCAGAAACTTGAAGTGGACGCTAAAGCCAACCGCGAAACGCAGGCCCAGCAGCGTCGCGAAATAGAGCGTCAATCTCATGAGTTAGCCAATCTAGTGGATCAGCTAGAAGCTCTGCGAGCAGCAGCACCTAGTGCTGATACGTCTACTCAAGCGGAGTTAAGCGCCCCCAAAAGTGTTGCTAAAGCCCCACCGCTGACAAAGCGAGCGATCAAGCGGCAGGTCGCGTTAATCGAAGCGAGTCAGTGGTTCGACGCTAAGTGGTATTTAGCGCAATACCCTGATATTGCTCGTGATAGCAAAATGTCGGCGAATCCTGCCCGCCACTATCTGTTGATGGGCGGTTTCGAAGGGCGTAACCCTAGCCCGGGGTTTGATTCAGCTTACTATTTGGCTCACAACCCAGATGTGGTGGAAAGTGGTATCAACCCGCTGATTCACTACCTCAAGTTCGGCGAAAAAGAGCAACGTAGCGTAAAGGGGTAATAATGAGCAACGCTAACCGTTCGTTGTTGTTGAGCGCCGGGTTATTCGATGAAGTGTGGTATGTGCAACGTTACGCGGATGCACAACATAGCCATCTCCCACCGCTGGAGCACTTTTTAAACTATGGCTGGCCGCTAGGGCGCTGCCCAGGGCCTGGTTTTGACCCTCAAGCGTACCTGCAGCGCTATCCTGATATTGGTAAATCGGGGCTGGATCCACTGTTGCACTACATTCGTCATGGCCGTTATGAAGGACGGCAGGCTGTAGTGGGTGAAGGCGGTTCCTCCTCAATGCCACAGCCACAGCCACAGCCACAGCCACAGCCACAGCCACAGCCACAGTTGGCAGTTGTTTTACATGCTTATCATCTGGACTTGGTAGCTCTGCTAGGCGAGCGGCTTACCTTGCTTACCGAGCCGTTTGATTTATTTATTACCACTCCTCATGCGCCGAATACGCGGGAGATTGTGGCTCTACAGAAGCGTTATCCTGGGGCACAGGTAGTGTGCTGTCCCAACCGTGGGCGTGATATCGCGCCATTCTTTTCGTTATTACCGCGTTTGCAGCAGTACACGCTTTGCTTGAAGTTGCACACGAAGCAGGGTGTTACGCCGGTGGCAAAACAGTGGCGCGAAACACTGCTGAGCAACGTGTTGCCAAGCGGTGATGGTGTGCGCCAATTGGTGGCTCGGTTGCGAAGCGATACCCAACTGCAATTGGCTGGGCCACAGCGGCTGTTTATGAGCCAACTGGCGATGCGTTTTGGCAATGGCTCATGGCTGGGGCGTCTAGGCAAGAGCCTGAATGTTCCTCTGGAAAGCGATTGGGGCTTTTTTGCTGGCAGCATGTTCTGGTGCCGCCCCCAAGCCTTGGTTGCGCTGGCAGAGGAAGTATCGAAGTTGACCTTCGAGCCAGAAACTGGCCAGCAGGATGGTGAGCTGGCTCACGCATTAGAACGATTAGTGGCCGGGGTGGTACAGCCCCAGTCGGAGCGATTGCTGCTGCTCTCGCATGATGCTTCTGGCAAGTTTTCAATGACACCGTATCGTTCTGGAATGGCACTGGAGCACACCATGCCGTCTCAGTTGATGGCACCATCCAGTGGTAAGCTTCGCCTTGCTGGCGATCTTAACTTAACGGGTGGATTTGCCATTAGTGGTTGGCTGGCTGATTGCAATACTAAAGCACCGCGTAAGGTTCAGGTTCGAATTGATGGCCACTACGACATTGAAGCTTTGGCAAGTCAATTTCGCTCTGACCTGCGCGATAACGGGATTGGTGACGGGCGCCATGCCTTTGAGGTCTATCCTCCTGTTGAGTTGGTGGATGGTCAGAACCACCGTATTGAGCTAATCGACGCAGCGAGCGGAGACCTCGTGGCCAGCGGTGAGGCGCGTTGGGAGTTTCAACGTGATTTCAGTGATTTTGCGGGTTATCTTGCCCATGGCCTGGTTGATCCTTATTTGTCGCGCCCGTTTCGCGAGGCTGATAAGCGATGCTTGGCCGCCATGGAGAACGTGGCGGATGGGCTGACTCGTGATGCGCAAGCACTCGCAAAGGCGCCGCTAGTTACCGTCATTATGCCTTGCTTTAACCGTTTGGATACCATTGAGGCAGCGGTCGAGTCGGTGAGTAGCCAGGTGTATGCCAACTGGGAATTGCTGTTGGTAGATGATGGCAGTACCGATGGCACCCGTGAGTGGTGTGAGCGGCAGGCCGCCAAAAACGAACGTATTCAACTGATTGCTCTGAAAAAAAATCGAGGTGTCTCCCATGCGCGCAACCAAGGGTTGGAGGTAGCGCAGGGGGCTTATATCGCTTACCTGGACTCTGATAACGTTTGGGATCCACGCTATTTGGCTGCCATGGTGGGGGCTTTTAGCCGCGAACCCACGGCTCAGGCGTTTTATTCAGGCTTATATCGCTACACCGGCAATGCCACAGAGCCTTCAGGCGTGCTGTTTGGCCCTTTGAATCGCGCATTGCTGTTCAATAAGAACTATGTAGACCTCAATGCGTTTTGTCACACTCGCGAGGCCTATCAACAGTGTGGGGGCTTTGACGAGACGCTGCCGAGGTTTGTGGATTGGGATTTGATCCGCCGCTATAGCCAGCGGGTACGGCTTTGTTCAGTGCCGGTCGTATTAACCCACTATTATTATGGCCGTGCCGCTAACACGTTGACGGCTAACACGGAGTACGTGGGCTATTTAGATCAGGTACGTGAGGCAACTGGGCATCAGTGGTCTGCCGCTAAATCAACTGCCTCTACTGCACTGCAGCGAGGGGTGTCGGTGGTTATCCCCAGCTATGAGTCGTTGGAGGATCTGCGTGATTGCCTCACTAGCCTGGAAGCGCTGGCGCTGGGCGATAAGCTGGAGGTGATCGTTGTCGATAATGACTCTTCGTCTCCGGTGAAGAAGTTCCTTGAAGAGGCTCAGGCTGCAGGGCGCCTGAAAGCAATTTTTAATTCCTGCAACTATGGCTTTACTCACGCAGTTAACCTGGGGTTGGCAGCAGCTAAAACAGACCATGATTTGATGCTGCTTAATAACGATGCGCAGGTTGAGCCAGGTGCGTTGGAAGCTATGCAACTGGCAGCGACTCAATTGCCAGAGTGCGGCCTGGTCGTTCCCCAGCAAATTTTGCCTGGTGGCACGCCCACTTTAACCACCCACGTGCCTTACGCCGATGCCGATCAACCCTGTGATGTCAATCTTTCGGCTCATCACGGTAATATTGTGACTCCGCCGTTATTGCATGACGGAAGAGTGCTGGAGATCAGCTTTGCACCGTTCTTCTGTGTCTATATTCCCCGGGAAACATATCGTAGCGCTGGGCCTCTGGATGCGCAGTTTGGCCGCCATTACCGCTCTGATCGTATTTACTGCGATGTGGTAAGACACCTGTTAGGGCTGCGGATTTATCATGTCAGCGATGCTTGTGTCGTGCATAAATTGCAGAAGTCTACTCGGGTGTTGTCTGGTCGATCCAATAGTCAATTTGATCTAATGTTCAGGAAAAATCAGTGGGATGAACCAACGCGACGTACCCTTGGCTTTCGTAAAGCGGTGTGGGATCTCTGACTGGAAGAGCGTCGCTTATGTCACTTCTGCACTTTCCCTTAACGGGGTTGTCTGATTGTCCACTTGGCCCATCGTTATGGGCCTGATCAAGCGTTCTTACAGTCAGCTATGGACGGTTTCACTGAGAATGATTGAAAGCATAGTCCTTCAAAGCAGAGCTCTTCAAAACAGAGCCTTTAAAACCCCGTGGGAGATGCCTGCCATACGTTTCGCTCGCTTTGTTAAACGGTTTGTTGGGCGGGACACTTTAGACCGCTATACCTCAGGGCTCCGCTGGCACCTTGATTTCCCTGATGCGCAACGCCCCCCGTGGTTGCTCCCAGGGGGGTGGGTCGTGCAGGGGTGGGTAGTGCTGCCTGAAGCGTTAGCCGAGTGGGTAGGCAAGGCTGAAATAATTGCTCGCTGGAGCAAAACCTTTGAGCTTTGCCACCCTCTGTCGGTGCGCCGTCCTGATGTCATTGAAGCGCTTTTTGGAACCGCTGATGAGTCACACCCTCAAGTGCAGTGTGGCTTTCGTTTTACGGTTCCTCACCGTTTGGAGCAGTTCTCACTGTTTCTGCGCTTAGGAGATATGCAGTTTCCCCTTTCCCAGGTAGAAATACCGTCTGGTGTTCATTTAGATGATGCACTCCCTCCTTCCCTTAAAGTGCTTGAGGGTAAGCAGGGGTGGTTGTTTTTGGATAATGATACCAATGGGAGTGTTGATCAGTACCGGGGGCGGCTTCGCCTAACGGAAGGAGGGGTAGAGCAGTGGCAACAGTACTTTCAAGCCGTTGAGCAACTGGCTGACAGTGCCGAGGCCGCTCATGCGGTGTTGGTGGCACCGTCTAAAGAGAGTGTCATGGGGCCTCGTTATCATCCGTTTACTGAAGGTAGCAATGGCCCCATACAACAGTTAATGGCGTTGCCGGAAGCACACAGCATTGTGTACCCCCAGGCGCTTTTGACCCAGTTGGGTGATGAGGCCTTTATTCGCACGGATAGTCACTGGTCCCAGCAAGGCGCGATGGTGGCTGCAAAAGCGCTGGCAACGGCGCTTGACCTTGATCCCAATGCGGTTAACGCGCTTTTTGCCGAAGATGAGTACGTGCAACGTACAATTGTCGGCGACTTGGGCAATAAATTTACGCCGGAACGCCATTGCAACATAGAGGTGCTGCGCTCGTTTAGCTATATGAAGTGCCGCTATTATGATAATGGCTTGCCCAACTTTGGGCGTTTGTCGGTGTTAGTGAATGACCAGGCACTGATGCCTAGTGTGTGTTTACTCTTTGGCTCGTCTTCCAGCTATTCAATGCTTAACTACTTATGCCGCCTGTTTCAACAAGTGGTGTTTGTACACAGCGCGGGAAGCCTCGACCCTGAGCTGGTGAAAGCGGTTAATCCGGCTTATTTGGTGATGCAAACCAATGCACGGTTTATGGTGCAAGTACCTGAGGTGGATCAGTCACTTTTGAAGTTAATCGATGAAAAACGCGCCAGGCTATCTGAAGATGAGTGGGCTTCAGTGGCTAAGCGAAAGATCTCCGTCGCACACGATGATGCCTTGATTCATAAACTTAATTTAACACCCTGGCTAGTCTAGCAGGGTTTTATAACAGGCTGGTGTGACGCAGCCTAAGGGCTGGTAACATGCTCGCTCCATATCCGCCGGATAAGACGCTTTTGAATGAATGCTAACCACACGTCACGCGATAAGCCTTGGTACCCTCACTACCGCAGTCCTCAGCAATTTGTTCCTTTACAGCAATTAAAGGCGGCTTCACGCCCTGGTGAATGGCAATCCCTGGGCGCGGAGCCGCTTTTTGCGTTAGAAGGGCAGTTACCTTTGCCCGGCTGGAACATGGTCGAAATTGTCTGTGAGCGAGACGTGACCAGTGTGGTGTCTAGCCTCACGTTTGAGTCTGCACGGCGCTCGTTAACGGTAGAGCTACCTCTGCGTGTGGGTAAGATCACGAAGCGGCTTGTATACGTGCCATGGGGTGTGAAACGTGTGACGTTTGCGCCCATGAACGCCACGGGCACGTTTTCCCTGGAACATTTTCGCTTCGTATGGCTAACGCCAATGTTTGCCTATAACCGTTTGCTGCAGCGGTTATCCAACATGCATGAACACTACCGTGATCTTTCTTTGAAAGAAATTGAGCTCAGTTTGAAGCAGCAGGCGCGTAAACAGAGCCGCAAATGGCAAACCATTGCCCTAGAGGACTACGAAAGTACATTTATTAGTTTTTCCACTCGTCGCCACTACCAGCAGTGGATTCGTCAGGTAGAACGAAGGCGTGCGCCTAGCGACCATGAGGTGGCCATGCGCCACCATGTTCACTCTTTTGATTGTAGTATTTTGCTGGTGTGTCCTATTGGCGAGGCGACGCCTGATGCATTACAGGCTTTACAAAACAGCTTAAAAGGCAGCCTGGCCAGTGTGGCGGAGCAGTCCTTGTCGCCACGGCAGGCCGTACTTTTGTTACCGTCACCGGCATTTCATGGCTGGCAGGCATGGTTAGAAGAATGGCAGCGTGAGATGCCCGTTCTTCGCGTTGTAGAAAGTCATGCCACCAGTGTTGCGGCCTTGCGGATAGAGGCCCTTTCCTATTGCAAACACTCCTGGATATGGTTTTTACGCCCAGGCGATCGTTTAGCGGCGAATGCACTGTTTCATATGGCCAGTATTGCCGCAGATAATCCTCAAGCGCAGATGCTGATAGCCGATGAGGATAGCCTTGACGAGGAGGGAGTTCGGCACTCGCCGCAGTTTAAGCCTGAGTGGAATGCTGATTTGCTGCTTTCGATGCCGTATATGGGCCGGGCCGTGTGTTACCAGCACCGCTTTTTTCCACGCCTTTCAGCCGATATGTGTGGTGACAATGCCAATAACCCTGATTGGCTGGATTACGTACAAACGTTGGACGTAACACGGCGCGATCATTTTTCGTCGCAACAGCTTGCCCACGTACCCCATATTGCCTATCACGGTGCACCGGGGGCTGCCACAACGCCTTCCAGTTATGTTGGGGCTGTTGAGCAGCATTTAGAGGCCTGTGGGCAGGTTGCACAAGTAGCGCCAGGGTTATTGCCCGGCACGCAGCGCATTCGTTGGCCGATGCCTACGCCAGAACCCTTGGTGAGCTTGCTGGTGCCTACCCGCGATGGCGTCGATATATTGCGCCCTTGTGTTGATGCTATTTTAGACCGTACCGACTATAGCCACTTTGAACTGCTTATTCTGGATAACCAAAGCAGCTGCAAAGAGACCCTGGCGTATTTGGACGAAGTGGCAGCCCGTGACACCCGAGTAAAGGTGTTGTCCTGGAACGCTCCGTTTAATTATTCATCCATCAATAACTATGGTGCCGACCATGCTCGGGGAAGTGTTATTGGTTTAATCAATAATGATGTAGAGCCGATTGATGGGCAGTGGCTGACGGAGATGGTAGAGCAGGTTTCACGCCCTGATATTGGTTGTGTAGGCGCGAAGCTCTACTACCCCAATGACACCATCCAGCATGGTGGTGTGATTCTTGGGTTAGGTGGCTTAGCGGGACATGCCCATCGCTTCTTTCAGCGTGACGAAGATGGTTATATGGGGCGCTTGAAAGTGGCTCAGAACCTTTCTGCCGTGACGGCAGCCTGTCTGCTACTGCGTAAAGAGGTCTTCGATGCTGTTAATGGTTTGAACGAGGAAGATCTGGCTGTCGCTTACAACGATGTGGATTTATGCATTAAGGTTCGTGAGGCGGGTTACCGTAATCTGTGGACGCCGTTTGCTGAGCTTTACCATCATGAATCCATTTCCCGCGGTGCCGATGACACCCCTGAAAAGCGTGCGCGTTGGCTAAGCGAATATGCCTATATGCGTAAAACCTGGGGCGAATTACTGGACAGTGACCCGGCCTACAATCCTAATCTGACCTTGGTTCATGAGGATTTCTCGTTGCGATAAACGCTTGAATATCCATATAAATCTTAAAGTACCCGTGTAGTGGTACTTATCAGACACTTTGATACATCAATCAACAATTTTCGCTGGATATTCAAGTAATAGGTTATGTTGAAAGTAATAAAAAAACCGGGCGTACTAGGTTTTATAGACCGGGTTAGTGAGGATGCGATTAGTGGCTGGAGCCTATCGCCATACGTGACTGTGGTGGTGAATGGCCGAACACGTTGCCGGCTGTCTTGTAACCGCCCACGAGCGGATGTGAAAAAGGCAGGGCTTTCGTTGAGTGGCAACGTGGGTTTTCATGGAACGTTGGCGCTGAAGCATGGAGATGTCGTTCGCGTGGTAACGCCGAAAGACGTGCCATTGCGGCATAGCCCTTGGCTCTTTAGGCATCCGAAGCAAAGCGATTGGTTACCTATTGCCATCTCCCATCAGCACGCGGAGTATAAAGCCGTGGCTTCGCTTCCTGATCAATTGTTGGTTGATAGATTTAAACCCCTGTTTGGGCAGTCTGCTGAACGACGAATGGCTGGCGCTGTACTTAACGTTGCTAACCAGGCTCCTGTCATGGCGCGTTTTGATGTAGAGCCCAAGGCTCATGCAAACGTGATGCAGCTTTATGACAAAGTGATCACGCCTAGTCGTATAGCCGCGCCGCCTTTATTGGCTGCGTTTTCTCAAGAAAGACACATGCTACAGATGTTTGCTTTTCAGCCAGGCATAACTCTGGAAGAGGTGGGTAACGGGTGGGAAGCATGGGTGCCTATGGTAATGGCGCAACTTGTCACTCTTCAGCAAGCTGGTGAAGTTGGGCGCAGCGCTTTAAAACGCCGCTACAGTCGTTTTAAAAGTTTGTTGCATAAGTTATTTCCATCGGTCATCGCGCAGGCCTTGCGGGAAGGCGGTAGTAGGATTGAACTGACATTTTTTGTCTTTTTAATGCGTGTTACTGCGCGCTTACCACGCGTGTTGTCGCATGGTGACCTACACCGTAATAACGTACTCATTGATACTCAGCAGCAGCAGGTAGCGCTTGTTGACTGGGATCGATGGGCGTATTTGCCGTTAGGGTTCGATGTGGCGCTTCTGTTGCGTGGGCTACCCTGGACTGCCGTAGAAACCTTGGCTGAAAAAAGAGTTGACCAGCAGTTGGGCGCCTTGGTGTTCACCTATCTATTTCAATGTTTGGACGTTGCCCATTTCATACGGTCTGAAGAGGCTGCCCAGCTGCGGGTTCGTATTTACAAGCTATATAAACAGTTCAAAATGTACCCTGGTGTTAGTCAATAACGCTGAGTTGGAAGCTCCGGGGGGCGTTCCGCGGGTGCACTCACTCGATTCCGGTGGAGTGATTACGTGCCACGGCCATGTACATAATGTGCACATGTCCTTGGAATCCCCACCTTCATGTGCATGCGAGATTTAGTAGCGCGTGGTAAGCGAAGCGCACCCGCGGATGCACCGCGAAGCGGTGCCGGGGTTTGCTTGTGCAGGCGGGGTTGGTTCCGTGCCACGGGGCGTCGTTCCGCCGCTACCCGCGAAGCGGTGCTGAATAGGGCTAGTGGAAAGGAGAAGAATTATCTTAATCAAGGATGTACCGTGAGTCGCCACACCACCTGGGTTGTTCTGAGCGATGGGGCGCGGCCGACCGAGGACATTTATTTCTTGGCATCTGCTGCCTCCGGTCTGCGCCGCCGGGGCGTGGCGGTCGAACGTTTTACCGCTTCTCGATCTTTCGGGGCCAGCTGGGTACATGGTCGTTCTCTGCTGCGGCGTTTCGCGGGGGCTAATCTTCTGCTTTGCCGCTCGCTACCGTTAGGTTGGCTGCGCTGGCTAGAACGTCACCGCGATGCTTTTGGCTATATTGCCTATTTAATCGATGATGATATTTTTGAGGCGTCCAATGACCCAACCTTACCGGCTGCCTACCGTAAGCGAATGGGTGGGATTGCTAAACATCAACCTCGCTTAGTGTCACTGGCTGATGAAGTGGTGGCCTCTAGCGAGCAATTGGCGCGCTGTTTTTTTAGCGAGCACGATAATGTTCAAGTGCTCACGCCACCTCTGATTACTCCTCTGCCTTCACTTCAGCATTTCTCGCAACCGCCATCTTCCAGCGCTAACTGGAAAATCGGCTTTTACGGCACGCGGGCGCATTTAGCTGACCTTATGCACATCGCCCCGGCCATAGAAGGCATACAGTCCCAGCGTATGGATACCCAGGTGGAAATTATGCTGGGGCCACACACTCCAGAAAGTTTAATCACGCTGCCACGCTTAAACGCGCCTTGCCCCTTAGCCTGGGAGACGTTTAAGGTTTATCAACGAGAGCACCGCTGCCATATAGGCCTAGCCCCGTTGTTAAATACCCCGTTTAACCATGGCAAATCTTTCATCAAATTTTTTGATATTACCGCCATGGGCGGGGTAGGAATATACTCAAATCGTTACCCGTACACTGAGATTGTCCAGCACGGGAAAAATGGTTTGCTAGTCAATGATGCGCCCGTTGAATGGCGAAGTGCGTTAGAACACTTGTTAGAAAATCCTATAGCGACTGCCAACATGGCTAAGCAAGCCGCTGTTGATGCAAAACGTATCGGTAACGTAGAAGCAGCTGTGCAGTTTTGGCTAAAACGTAGTGGTGCCGTGCCGCAATAAGATAAACAGGGAGAGGGAACCATGGAATCTACTGTTAAAGCTTTTTATGAAGAGCGACCCAGCGCTAACGTCGTTGGGGAGCGCGTGTCGTTTGGTACCTCTGGCCATCGTGGCCGCTCCATTGAGCGTACGTTTAATGCTTCGCATATTTATGCCATCACCCAGGCGGTGGTCGACTACCGGCGTGAGGCGGGCTATCAGGGGCCGCTGTTTTTAGGTTTCGATACCCACGCGCTTTCTCGCCCTGCCTGGGAGTGCGCGCTGCAAGTGTTGGCTGCCAACAAGGTGCCGGTATTTGTCGAGAAAGATCACGGTTACACCGCGACGCCGCTGATTAGCCAGGCGATCCTGCACCATAATAATCCCCATGACCTGGCGGCGCCCGATGTGGCTCTTGCGGATGGCTTAATCATCACGCCTTCGCACAACCCGCCGGAAGATGGCGGTATTAAGTATAATCCGCACCATGGTGGCCCCGCGGATACTGATGCCACCGGCTGGATTGAACTGCGTGCAAACGCTTACCTGCTGCGCCAGTTGGAAGATATACCCGCCGTGCCGGTGGATGAGGCGATTGCCCACGCCCAGGAGTACGATTTCACTGCGCATTACGTTGCCAAGCTTGGCAGCGTAGTGGATATGGTCGCTATTCAGGGCGCCAACTTAGCGTTAGGTGCTGACCCCATGGGCGGCACCGCGCTGCCGGTATGGCAGGCGATAGCGGCGCACTACGACCTGAATCTTGATGTCGTGAATACTATAGTTGATCCTGAGTTTGCGTTTATGCCGCCGGATCACGACGGCAAAATTCGTATGGATTGCTCTAGCCCGGCAGCAATGGCTAACCTACTCAAGATTAAAGACCGCTTTGATATCGCTTTTGGCAACGACCCCGATGCCGATCGCCACGGTATAGTTGATGCCAGTGGCCTGATGAACCCGAACCACTTTTTGGCCGTGTGCATCGATTACCTGATCACCCACCGCCCAGAGTGGGCGGCTAGCCTGAAGATCGGCAAGACGTTGGTGTCCTCTTCCATGATCGACCGGGTGGTGGCTTCCCACCAGCGCGAGCTTTACGAAGTGCCGGTAGGCTTCAAGTGGTTCGTGGATGGCCTGCACGAGGGCTGGCTTGCCTTCGGCGGGGAAGAGAGTGCAGGCGCCAGCTTGCTAACCCGCGACGGTAAGGCGTGGTCCACCGATAAAGACGGCATCGTGCTGTGTTTGTTGGCAGCGGAAATTATGGCGGTCACCGGCAAAACGCCCAGCGAGTATTACCGCACGCTTACCGAGCGCTTTGGTGAGCCTTTTTACAAGCGCGTCGATACCGCCTGTTCACCCGAAGAGAAAGCGGCGTTTAAAAAGCTGAGTGCTGAGAGCGTGACTGAGAAAACTCTGGCAGGCGACGCTATCACCGCTGTATTGGTAGACGCGCCGGGCAATGGCGCTGCTATTGGCGGCATCAAAGTCACCACCGAAAACGGCTGGTTTGCCGCTCGGCCAAGCGGCACTGAATCGCTTTACAAGGTGTATGCCGAAAGCTTCAAAGGCGCACAGCACTTGGATGAATTGATTGGGAACGCCCAGGCATTGCTGGCTGGTGTGTTGAAATAGATTCTTTGAGGCCGTTTCATCCTTCGGCGGGCACCTTTAGTGGTGCCCGTTATGCTTTTAGAATTTGCTTCAAGTTTTTGTTTTATATTAATTTTAGGAATTATTTGGATGAAAATTGCCGTTGCAGGAACCGGCTATGTGGGGCTTTCCAATGCGATGTTGTTAGCGCAGCACCACGAAGTGGTCGCGGTGGATATCGTCCCCGAGAAAGTAGCGCTGTTGAACAATCGCCTCTCTCCGATTGAGGATGCTGAAATAGCGGCTTTTTTAAATCGTACTGACCTGAATTTTACTGCGACGTTGGATGCCGAGCAGGCTTACGCTGGCGCGCAGTTCGTGATTATTGCCACTCCCACTGATTACGATCCTCAAACCAACTATTTCAATACTAAAAGCGTTGAAGCTGTTATTGAGCAGGTCATGCAGATTAACCCTGAGGCGGTGATGGTCATAAAATCCACCGTGCCAGTGGGGTACACCAAAGGTGCCGCTGAACGCTTTAACACGCAAAACCTTATTTTCTCGCCTGAATTTTTACGGGAAGGAAAGGCGCTTTACGATAATCTTTATCCTTCGCGCATTATTGTCGGAGAGCGTTCCGAGCGGGGCGAGGCCTTTGCTGAACTCCTCAAACAGGGGGCGATTGCCGAAGAAATAGAGGTATTGTTGACGAACAGCACCGAGGCCGAGGCAATCAAGCTGTTTGCGAATACGTATCTGGCAATGCGGGTCGCTTACTTTAATGAATTAGATACCTATGCGGAAACCCATGGCCTTGATGCCAAGCAGATCATTCAAGGCGTTGGCCTAGACCCGCGTATTGGTAAGCACTATAACAACCCCAGCTTTGGGTATGGTGGCTATTGCCTGCCGAAGGATACCAAGCAACTGCTCGCCAACTATACCGATGTGCCGAGTAATATGGTTCAGGCAATTGTAGATGCCAACCGCACGCGTAAAGACTTTATTGCCGAGTCCGTTCTGCGCCGTAATCCAACCGTGGTCGGGGTTTATCGTCTGATCATGAAAACGGGCTCGGACAACTTCCGCGCCAGTGCCATGCAGGGCGTTATGAAGCGCATCAAAGCGAAAGGTGTGGAAGTGGTCGTTTACGAGCCGGTGCTGGAGGAAGATAAATTCTTTGGCTCAACCGTTATGCGCGATTTAGCCGCGTTTAAAGACAAGTGTGATGTCATCCTGGCTAACCGCATGGTCACTGAGCTTAGCGATGTGGAATCCAAGGTATACACCCGCGATTTGTTTGGCAGTGATTGAGAAGGTGGCTTTACGCTCGCTCAGCTCGCGTTCTTCGTTACCACGCGCTACGGGTTTGGCTTCTGTGGCGTGATGACGTGCCATGGCCATGTGCACACATCCTTGGAATCCTCACCTCAATGTGCACGCGAGATTTAGTAGCGCGTGGTAAGCGAAGCGCACCCGCGGAAGCAGCGCGAAGCGGTGCCGGGGTTGGCCTGTGTAGGCGATGATGGTTGGGTGCCATTGGGCGTCGTTCCGCCGCCTCCCGCGGGTGCCTCGAAACGCTCGCTGAACTCGCTTTCTTGTTACCACGCGCTACGGGTGCACACACTCTATTCCGGTGGAATCCTCACCTCAATGTGCATGCGAGATTTAGTAGCGCGTGGTAAGCGAAGCGCACCCGCGGAAGCAGCGCGAAGCGGTGCCGGGTTTGGCCCGTGTAGGCGATGATGGTTCGGTGCCATTGGGCGTCGTTCCGCCGCCTCCCGCGGGTGCCTCGAAACGCTCGCTGAACTCGCTTTCTCGTTACCACGCGCTACGACAATCACTCGATTCCGGTGGAATCCTCACCTCAATGTGTATGCGAGATTTAGTAGCGCGTGGTAAGCGAAGCGCACCCGCGGAAGCAGCGCGAAGCGGTGCCGGGGTTGGTGAGATGGTGATGTTGAAGCAATAATGTAGTTGGCTGTGAATGTGTTGGAGAGCCGTATTCGCTTAGGCTTATAAGTGACGATGTGCAAGGGGGTTGGTATGCTTCTAGCATCACTGCAAGAGATAATGAAGTGCCAACTCTACTTAATGAAAAAGGTTTCAAATTCTTTTTCTATGCAAATGAACATCCTCCGCCACATGTGCATGTGATGAAGGCAGGAGGCTGGGCTAAAAATTGAGACTGAGACTAGTGTGGTAATTTATTCGTCACTAAAGAAGCAAGAGCTCAAGGAGTGTCTTGAGCTAGTAAGTTTGCATAGACAGGAATTTTTGGAGGTGTGGAATGACTGGTTTATCAGGTAAAGAAGTCCATTTTGACGACCATTATCTTCATGTCGAATTGAGTGATGGGCGGCGCATTTCAACGCCTATGAGCTGGTATCCAGAACTTGAGCAGGCCTCTGTGAAGGTCTTGCGGCATTACCTGTTTATTTGTGACGCCACCGGTATTGAATGGCCGGATATTGATTACCACTTGAGCATTGCTGCAATGCTGGAAACTCACTCTCAAAAGGTAGCGTAGAGCGAAGCGGTGCCGGGGTTGGCCCATGTAGGAAGGTTGGGTGCCACCGGGCGTCGTTCCGCCGCCTCCCGCGGGTGCCTCGAAACGCTTGCTGAACTCGCTTTCTCGTTACCACGCGCTACGGGTGCTCACTCGAATCCGGTGGCATCCCCACCTTCATGTGCATGCGAGATTTAGTAGCGCGTGGTAAGCGAAGCGCACCCGCGGATGCATCGCGAAGCGGTGCCGGGGTTTTCGCCATCACTCCCAATCCATTTCGGCGACGTCGGGGGCTTGTTGGGTGCCCCAGTCGGGGGTGTACCAGCCTTTTTGTACGCATTGTTGAAAGCTTGACCATTCCCAGTCGCGGGGGGCTCTAGTCCAGCCGTGTTTGACGGGGTTGTAATGGATGTAATCCATATGTCGTTGCCAGTCGTTTTCGTCACGAATGACGTGCTCCCAGAAGCCGCGCTGCCAGGCGTTGTGGGTGCCGGGCGGGAAGAAGAATTCCTGTGAGGCGTATTTTTTGATGTCCCGCCAGCGTGAGGAGTAGTCCGCGTCGCCTTCTGGCAGCCTCCACAGGCAGTGGAGGTGGTCGGGGAGAAGTACGAACGCATCCATTACGAAGGGGCGCTCTTCTCGAACTGTGCGAAAGGCACGACCAAGGGCTTCAATATTGAGACGATCCGCCAGCAGGGGTTGTCGTGCGTAGGTGACGACTGTAAAAAAGTAGCTGCCGCCAGAAACATGCGCGCGTCGATAGGTTGCCACCCGTGCCTCCATGCAAAATAATTGGCTTATAAAGGCCCATTGTAGCGCATCGTTATTAGCGGTGGGGCAGCCTACGGCTTGCTTAGGGTGTCTAGCGGTACTTCCAAATACTGTGGCCGATTGAGCACGTTGAGCAGGACGATGGCGCGCTCTTCGCCTTTAAGGCGGGTGAAGATGGCTTCCAGGTCTTTGAAGGGGCCGTCGGTGATGGTGACTTTCTCGCCAGCACTGAAGTAGGTGTGAATCCCTTCCTTGCTGTGCGGCTGAGCGCGTAGGGTCTCGACAAGCTGTGAGGGCACGGCGACGGGCCTGTCACCGAAGGTCAGCAGGCGTAGCACCCCGCGAGTAGAGCGAATCGGACGCCAGTTGCTGACCAACTGATCCAAACAGATAAACAGGTAGTAGGGGAAGAGCGGCTCGGTCACCGTGGTGAGCTTTCCCTGGCGCTTGCGTTGGCTCTTCAGGACAGGATGAAACACCTCATAACCTTGGTTGGCGAGATGTTCGGCAGCGCGAAATGATTCGCCCCCTTTGCACTGAATAACGTACCAGGCGGGCGTTGCTGCGCCCTCCTGGTCATTGTAAACATCCATACCATCATCCTTGCGTCTGGAAAAGCGTTACAAAATTATGGCAGTAGCGCGGTGAGTGCATCAAGCGTTTGGTCAATGTGCGCCTGGGTATGCTCACAGGAGAGAAAGAAGCGCAGCCGTGCGCTTTTTTCGGGTACCGCTGGGTGCAGAATCGGCTGTACGTTGATGTGCTGTTCTAACAATGCGTTAGAAAGCCGGGCAGCCGCCGCGGAGCTGCCAATAATCACCGGTACGACCGCGGCACCGATGCTTTTGCCGGTATCCAAGCCGCGGGCAGTGGCCTGTTCAAGAAAGTAGCGCGAAATAGCATGCAGGCGCTGAACCCGTTCGGGTTCTTGCTGCATCAGCTGCAGCGCGGCTAGTGAGGGGGCGGCGACTTGGGCGGGCATGCCCACGCTGTAGAGAAAACCGGGGGCCAGGTAGCGTAGTGTTTCCACCAGCGGCTTGCTGCCTGCGATATAGCCGCCGCAGCCTGCCATGGTTTTGCTCATGGTGCCCATCCAGATATCCACGTCGCGCGGGTCGATATCGAAATACTCGCGCAGCCCCAGGCCGGTGTCGCCCATGACCCCAAAGGAGTGGGCTTCATCGACCATCAGCCAGGCTTGATAGCGTTGCTTCAGTTCGATAAAACGCGGCAGCTCAGGGATGTCGCCATCCATGCTGTAGAGCCCTTCGATCACTACCAGAACGCGTTCGAACTGATGCCGATGCCGGGCCAACAGGGCTTCCAGCGCGGCGGGGTCGTTATGGCTAAACGACATGCGCTTGGCGCCGGAAAGCTGCGTGCCAACCAACGAGCTGTTATGGATGTACTCGTCGTGGAGCACTAAATCTTTAGGGCCCAGCAGGTGGCCCAGTGTGGAGACGTTAGTGGCGTGACCGCTCACAAACACCACCGCATCTTCAACGTTGTAGGCAGTGGCGAGGGCCTGTTCCAGCTCTTGGTGGATAGGCCGTTCGCCGGAGACCACGCGGCTGGCGGAGACCGAAGTACCGTAGCGCGCCACGGCATCGCAGGCGGCCTGATTGATGCGCGGGTCGCCTGAAAAGCCGAGGTAGTTATAGCTGGCAAAGTTGATGCAGGTCTGCCCATTGATCACGCTGGTCGCCCCGGCGGTGCCTTCGTGGACCTTGAAGAATGGGTCGACCAGGCCCAACTGATCGGCGGCCTGGCGCATCATGGCGATTTGCTGATAGCCCGGCTGGGCATCAAAGCGCGTGAAGCGCTCGGGCACCGTGCGTTGCTCTCCGCCTTGCCCATTGGAAGAGGGCGTGGCGCTGGCAGCACGCGGCGTAGTACGCCGGCGTGCTTGTTCCAACAATTGCTGTTTCAGTTCAGAGCGCTTAGCGGTCATGGAGTCTCAGTCGCGGGTGATGAGGAAGCGGACGCAGGCTCAGTGGTGAGCCCTTCAGGGCCTAAATCTTCAGTGCCATGTTGTGCGGCCAGTGAGGCTATCGCATCTTGCGGAGCGTCTTCAACATCGTCGTGCTGATGCATTTTCTGAATCAGCACGCCCGCCAGTTTGTCGAGTGTCGATGCTTCACTGAGCACCATCACTGACACCTGAACGCCCAAGCGGTTCTCGATAGCGGTCATTAGCTCAACGCCCATCAGGGAGTCGAAGCCCATATCGTAGACCGAGCGGTGAATATCGAGCTTCTCTTCATCAATCAGCAGAATGCTGGCCAGCTCGGCGCGCAGTAGATCGGTGACCGTGCTGTGCAGCTCCTCGGGTGAGAGGTCGGCGAGCAGGGCGCTGATGTCGTCATCTGCATCCGCGCTGCCGTCGTCGTCGCTAGCGCGGGCAATTTCGTTAAAGCGCGGCGCTTCGGCAGTGGGGAGGAAACGAGCAAGCGCGCCCCACTCTAGTTCCAGTACACCAAGGCTTGGCCCAGGGGCCAGCAGCATCTGTTCGAGCACTTTCAGCGCGTCATCCGAGCGTAGCGCGGAACCGCCCAGGCGCTCTTGCAGCGCATCACGGGTGCGGGTGTTACGAGCCAGGAAGCCGACATCTTCAATGGCGCCCCAGCGTACGCAGGTGGCTGGTAAACCCGCGGCACGGCGATTGGCGGCGAACGCCTCCAGCCAGTGGTTGGCGGCCACGTAGTTGGCCTGGCCGGGGTTGCCGAACAGGGTGGTGGCCGATGAGTAGAGCACGAAGAACTCCAGTTCCTCCTCGCGGGTGAGTGCGTCCAGGTGGCGGGCGCCATCGATTTTGGGCGCTAACACTTTCTGAATGCGCTCGGCATCCAGGTTGCGAATCAAACCGTCGTCGATCACCGTGGCGGCGTGCACAATGCCTCGCAGCGGTGCTAGTTCACCCTTGGCGCGCTCCAGCACATCGGCCAGCGCAGTGCGGTCGGTAATATCGCAGGCGGCGGCGAGTATCGTAACGCCTTGCTGTTCAAACGACGCAATGGCTGCCTGAGCCTCTTCACTGGTGGGGCCGCTGCGGCTGAGTAGGATCAACTGCCGCGCGCCTTTCTCTACCAGCCACTGAGCAGTTCTTAACCCAAAGCCACCCAGGCCGCCGGTGACCAGGTAGCTGGCATCTGCGGAGAGCTGCATTGCTGCCGTGCCCAACACCTCGTTCTTGGGTGGCGCTATGGGTTGTTCATAGGTCACTACCACTTTGCCGATCTGGCGCGCCTGCTGCATATAGCGGAAGGCGTCGATTACCTGGGTGTGGCTAAACGAGGTAAACGGCAGCGGGCTTAAGGTACCGTCGTTAAATAGCGCCATCATCTCGCCAAACAGGCGTTGTGTCAGCGCAGGCTGCACCTTCATTAGCTGATCGGAGTCGATACCGAAGTAGCTGAGGTTATTGCGGAACGGGCGCAGGCCAATATGAGTGTTTTCGTAGAAATCGCGTTTGCCCAGCTCCAGGAAGCGGCCGAACGGGCGCAGGGCGCGCAGGTTCTGGTTGATCGCTTCCCCGGCCAGGGAGTTGAGCACCACATCCACGCCTTCGCCCTGGGTGTCTTCCAGGATTTCTTCGGCGAAGGTGAGCGAGCGCGAGTCATAGAGTCGCTCGATGCCCATCAGACGCAGGAAGTCGCGCTTCTCTTCGGAGCCCACCGTGGCGTAAATTTCCGCTCCCAGCCACTGGGCGATTTGCAGCGCTGCAATACCCACGCCGCCCGCGGCGCCGTGAATCAGGATTTTTTCGCCAGGTTCGACTCGCGCCAGATGCTTGAGCGCGTAGTAGACCGTGAAGAAGGTCGTCGGAATCGTCGCCGCAGCCGCAAAGCTAATGCCTTCCGGCAGTGCTGCAACGGCGTGCTGGTTGGCAATGACCTTGTCGCTAAAGCTGGCAGGGCCGAAGCCGACCACGGCTTGCCCAGGCGCCACGTGGGTGACGTTGCTGCCCACGGCCTTGACCACGCCTGAAAACTCAAGGCCGAGGGTGGGGCCGGCGAAGCCGTTCTCTATCGCTTCATCGGAGAGCAAACCCAGGGTGTACATCACATCGCGGAAGTTAAGCCCGGTGGCCTTAACACTGATTTCCACCTCGTCGGCACTGACTTGTGGCAACGGGCGCGGACGCCAGGTTAATTGGCGCAGCTGGCCGGGCATGGCAAAGCCCAGTGACATCGCCTGATGCGGCTGCTTGGTCTGTTCATTGGTCTGCCCTTCCGCAGCTGGGTGCGGCGCGGGCAGGGTGCGCAGCCGCGTCGCAAAGCGATGGCCCTGGTTATCGATCAGCGCTTCGTTTTCGCTATCTGGTTGAGTCAGTAGGGTGGCCCAGGCGTGTAACGCAGGCTCGCTGACGGCTGCCGGTATATCCAGCAGGTAGACGCTATGGCCGACGGCTTCGTTGGCTAGCGAGCGGCCAAAGCCCCACAGCACGGCATCACCAGGGGCGTCTGTCGCGCTGGCGGGTGACGTTGTCTGCCATAAAGCGCTTACCCCGTTGGTCACCAACCATAAAGAGGCAGCAAGTGAGTGCTGCTCTAAGGCCAGCGTCCACTGCAGAGCGTGATTACAGCGGGCGGTTTGCGCTTCAGTGCTGTTCGCGCCCAGGCCACGCAGGTCAATCACATTGAGGGTTAGCTCGCCCTGATTATCAGGTGCGGCTTGGGCCATTTCAGGTTGAGCCAATGCAGGTTGAGCCAATGCATGAGCCAGCAGCTCAGCAGGTGCACTCTGACTAACGCTGAGCAGCGCGGAAGCGCCTTGCGATTGCAGTGCCTCGACCAGATTGGCCGCCAGCGCTTCACTGTTGTGGTCGGCGACCACCAAGTGACGCCGTTGCGCCGTGTTTGATGTGCTTGCAGCCGTTTCTAAAGGGTAGTGCGCATGGAGCAGGTACGCGCCACTGTCGCTCTCTTCCAGCGCCATGGGCGCGGAAACCACAAAGCCCTGGTCGTTTAGCCAGCTAATGAGCGTATCTTGCTCCAAGGCGGTTTGATCGATGCCGGGCGTGGCCAGCAGATCATCCAGCCAGCGACTTGGGGCGATACCAATCAGCATGACCTGGGCGCCAGGGGCGAGTTGCTCAGGTAATGCTTCGATTAACTGACGCGTGGCGGCCGGGTGGGTGATATCCACGCTTACAAACGCCAATTGAGCCTTTTCAACACCGATGGGGGCGGTTAGCGCAGCAACCTCGTTTTGGCCAAGGTGCTGCATATCCATCAGCGGGAAACGCTCTTGCAGCTGTTCTGCCTGATGGCGCGTGCTGTCGAGGGTGGTGATCACGCGGTAATGGGTAAGGTCGTGATACAGCGCTTGAGCGCTGCGTTCCAGTAGGCGTTCGCCCAACGCTGGCGCGCTGGGGCCTGCTTCGAGCAGTTGCAAACGCTGCCCGGCGGGGAGCTCTGCGATCAGCGCATCTATTAACTCGGCTAACTCGCCTGCCAACGCTTGCCAGCCGCTTTCGCCCACTAACACACGGTTTAATCGCGCCAAGTGGTCGTGGCTAATGCCCAGGGTTTCCAGGTCACTGGTGCCGCTACGCAGCGCCTGTTGGTGAAGCCCTAACCGGCCCACCAGGTGAATGGGCGCAAAGTAGTCGGGGTAGTCTTGCACCAGCAGTTGCCAGATAACGTCCGGCGAGTGCTGTGCTTCTTCGCTATTAACGCCGAGACCCTGCTGAGCAAAGGCTTCGCTAAGGCTATCGAGCAGAGGGGCGACTTCGTTGCCGTAACGCTGGCCGGTGCTTTCGCCGTAAACGCTGGCGATATCTGCAAGACGAGCAAGCGCATCGGCAGGTAGTGCCAGCGGTTCTGCGTGTAGCGGCGCCGGCGTCAGTTCCACATCCAAATAGCTGAAGTGCTGATGATGGGCGCGGTTGAGTCGAATCGCTTTGAAGCGGGTTTTGCTCAGTACTGCAACGGCGTTACCGGCGGCGTCATACAGCTCGAAATCGGCGGTAAAGGAGTGCGGTGCGCGCTTACCCATCACGGCGCGGGCGAGAACCGGCACGCCTGCCTGGGTATTCACTTGAATACGTTCCACGCGAACCGGCACAAAGGCGAGCTGGGTGGCAAACTCACTATGTTGCGCGAGCAGTGGGATAAACATCTGGAAGGCGCTATCCAGAATGCCGGGGTGCACGTGCAATGTGCTGAGCTGCGCCTGGACTTCGTCCGACAGGGCTATTTCACCAATCACTGCATCGCCGTCAATCCAGCCCCTGGAGATAGCCTGAAAGGCAGGGCCATAGTGAAGGCCAATACGCTCAGCCATCTGCAGGTGATCTTCCAGCGTGTAGTCCGGGGCACGAGTAGGCATCACCGGCGCTGTGCGGTTGAGCAGGAAACCACGGCTTTCACGCATGGTGCGGGCCACGGCATTTAACTGCCACTCTACCCCGGTGGCAGGTTCGCGGGAGTGGATCTCCAGGCGGCCATCTTCCGGTAGGTAGCTAAGCCGCATGGTGCGGCCATAGGGGCCGTCCAGCAGCAGCGGGGCACGGATTTCCAACTCTTCGATATCCAGCAACGGGCTGTCTTTTAGCTGCAGCGCCGCCGCCAGCGTCAGTTCCACAAAACCGGCACCGGGGAACACCGCGCCTTCGCCCACCACATGGTCGGCCAACCAGGGCTGGCGTTGGGTGTCGAGCTGGCTCTCCCAGGTGTGTTCGTGCTGCGCTAACGGGTAGCCCAGCAGTGGGTGCTGATAATAGCGTGACAGCAGGCCTTGACCGTCATTGGTGCCGTGTACCCAGTGGTGGCTGCGCTGCCAGGCATAGCGCGGTAGCGGCACACGCAGACCGACCACCGGGAAGTGGCGGCTAGCCAGGCTAAGACCACTCAGCAGTAGTTGGCTTAGGCTACGTTGCAAACCTTCAAGGCCGGGCTTGTGGCGCTCAATGGTGCCGAATACCAACCCTGGTCGCTCCAGTTGGCGCAGTGACTCATTAAGGTAGCGGCGTAGAATGGGGTGGGCGCCAATTTCTACAAAGACGTTATTGCCTTGTTCGATCAGCGCGCTAGCGACGGCTTCAAACAGCACCGGCTCACGAATGTTTTTCCACCAGTAGGTGGCATCCAGCTCAAGCCCGTCACTCAGCGTACCGGTAACGGTGGAGTAGTAGGGAATCTGCGTGGCACTCGGGGTAATATCGGCCAGCGCGTCAATGACCCCAGCTTGAATGCTGTCCATCGCGGGGCTGTGGAAGGCGTAGTCCAGGGGCAGGCGTTTGGCAAAAACATCCTGCTCACCCAGGGCGGCTTCCAAAGCGCTTAGCTGTTGGCTATCTCCCGCCAGCGTAATGCCTTTCGGGCTGTTAATACCTGCCAGGCATACCTGATTGAACTCGGGCTTTTCTAGCCACGCGGCGATGTCGTCAGCGCTCATGGCCACCGCGGTCATTTCGCCAAGGCCACGGGTTTTACCCTGGTAGTCGCTGCGGTAGTAAATCACTTTGACCGCATCTTCCAGACTCAACGCACCGCAGGCCCAGGCGGCGGCCACTTCACCTACGCTGTGACCGAATACTGCCGTGGGCGTAATGCCTTGGTCGTGCAGCCACTCAGTTAATGCCACCTGCAGTGCAAACAGCGCTGGCTGGGCGATTTCAGTTAGCGGGAAACGGTTCTCCCCATTGCGGCCTTCCAGTTCGGCGCGTAACGAGAAATCCCCGTGCTGCTGAAAGAGTGCGTCGACGCGATCAATCGCCGCGGCGAAAACCGGCGAATCGCTGAGCAGATCGCGCCCCATGGTTTCCCACTGGCAGCCGTTGCCATCATAAACAAACACTGGGCCTACTGCGTCGGGCAAGCGCTCGAGTGTGGTAACGCTGTTGGTTTCACCCGCGGCAAACTCGCTGAGTTGCGTGGCGGCTTCTTCAGCCGTTTGTGCAAACAGCAGTGCGCCATGGCTATGTCGGTCACGGTGGTGGAACAGCGTATAAGCGATGTCATACAGGCTGATGTCGCTACTTTCGCGTAAGTCGTTCTCGCGCAGGTAGTTGGCGAGCGTTTCGGCGCTTTGGCTGAGCGCGGCTTCACTGCGGGCGCTAAGGTGAATCGGTAGCGGTAAGTCTGGCGCCTGCGTTTCAGGTTTGACCCGTTCAGGCGGGCTTTCCAAAATAACGTGGGCGTTGGCCCCGCCAAAACCAAAGGAGTTCACGCCGATAACCAGACGGCCTTGTTTTTTCAGCGGCTGGCCTTTGGTGACCACTGAGATGTTCCACTCATCAAACTTGATGCGCGGATTGAGTTTGCGGATGCCAATCGTGGCAGGGACTTCGCGGTGCTGAATGCTGTAGAGCGCCTTGGCCAGCCCCGCTACGCCGGAAGCGGTTTCCAGGTGGCCCAGGTTGCTCTTTACCGAGCCAATCAGCAGCGGCGTTTTGCGCTGCTGGCCGAGTGCTTCACCAATCGCACGGGTTTCAATCGGGTCGCCAACGGCGGTGCCGGTGCCGTGGGCTTCCAGGTAGTCGATTTCATCCGGCGAGATGCCCGCCTGTTCATAGGCGCGCTTCATTAGATCAATTTGGGCGCTTGGGTTAGGCACCGTTAGGCCAGATTTGTGACCGTCTGTGTTCACCGCGGAGCCTGCTACTACGGCAATAATATTGTCGCCGTCGGCTACCGCTTGGTCGTAATCCTTAAGCAGGAAAATGCCACCGCCTTCCGAGCGCACATAGCCGTTACCCGCTTCATCGAATACCTGACAGCGGCCAGTGGGTGAAAGCATGCTGGCTTTAGAGAAGATGATAAAGCCATAGGGGTGCAGGTGCAGGCTGATGCCGCCCGCCAGCGCCATACTGGTTTCGCCACTGCGAATCGATTGGCAGGCCTGGTGAAAGGCCACCATGGAGGACGAGCAGGCAGTATCCAGCGACATGCTGGGGCCGTGCAGGTCAAACACGTAAGACAATCGATTCGAGGCGATGCTGGAGGTGTTGCCAGTAGCGGTGGAGGCATCAATCGCTGCCATATCGTCCGCGATGCGATAAGAGTAGTCGAGGCTGGCCACGCCCAAAAATACCCCGCACTGGCTGCCGCGCAGGGAGCTGGGCAGAATGCTGGCATCTTCCATGGCTTCCCAGGCGAGCTCTAGAAGCATGCGCTGCTGAGGATCCATATTGGCCGCTTCACGGGGCGAAATACCAAAAAACTCAGCGTCAAACCCGCTGATATCGCCCAGGCTACCGGCGGCAAAAGTCACGCTGGTACCCGGGTGGCGCTTATCCGGGTGCATAAAAACGTCGTGGCTCCAGCGGTCAGCGGCCACTTCAGTCACTAAATCTTTTTCGGCTTGCAGATCCTGCCAGAACGTTTCAGGGGTGGTGCCGGGGAAACGATGGGCGGCGCCGATGATGGCAACGCGTTTAGTCATTCTTGCTCCTGAGGTTCTGGTTCTACCTTGATCACATCGCTACTTATATCGTGTCCAAACACCTGTTTGAATAACTGGACACCAAGTTCGTTTGCGGCTAGCTCAAATGGCTCGTAAGCGTTCGCTGCCCCTACCCCTGCTGTTACCCAACTCTCTGTTGACCATACCATGTAGGGAGTGCGGCCATCAGGCGGTGTGAAGTGTGCATACGCCTCAGGCAGAATGGGAACATGATCCCCATACCAGCCTAGCAGGCCCGGTCGCTTTGCAGTATTCAGCGAATTTTTAACGCTTGCCAACATCTTGTCGGATTCACTTAAATGCTGCAAATAGACCGCTAAGTCACGCAGATGGTCGGGTAACGGCCAAGGAGCGCCGGGCAGCGTATCGGCTAACGTTGCTTGGTTCGGTGCTTCTAAATGTAGCGGGCCGTGATTTTCCATGGTGATAACAAATACAAATAGCGGTCTATTATCGTCATCTTCAAGCAGCCGTCCAATTTTTCGTGCCACTGCCTGGTCACTAACGTATTGACCGTTTTTGTCGCTGCTCTGGAAGGCATTGATATCTATAAAGTGGTCAAAGCCTAATTGGGGGATCACCTTGTGACGAAAATAGAAGCTCGCCAGGTACGGATGCACACAAACCGTGCGATAGCCTGCCGCTTTTAGCGCGCTCGCTAAACTGGGCATTGGATGGCGGGCAAGCGTGCGGTAAGGGTTGAACTGGCGAATGCCCCAGTGGTCGGGTGCAATGCCCGTTAATACCGCGCACTCGGTACGCACTGTATTGGCACCCCAGGCGGGCACGTTTAATGCGCCATGCAGGGTGGCGTTTGCGCGAGAGGTGTCGAAATGGTGAAGCAGGCTGGCATCGACCTCTTCACACCAGGGCCGAGGGTCGAAAAACGATTCACTCTGCACCAGCACCACGTTGGGCAGTGGCTGTTTGCCCTGATGCGCACTCGCTACCGGTGTTAAAGCGTGGAAGGGCGATTGCTCTGGCGTCGGAACGGGAGCGCGCATTAGCGCCACGCCGTAGGCCCATAGGCTAGCGAAAAGCCCTAAACGGTGCATGTCGTCTATGGGCTGTAAGACGATGGCGGGCAGCCTGCGGACACTAACAGCAAGCAGCAGCGAGCCCAAGGCTATTAATCCCAGCGCATTGGTTAGAAAGCGGTTGGCGCCCTCGCTAGTGACCAGCGACCCTTCCCAGTAAAAGAATCCACCAATTGCCACTACGGCGGCGCTGCTGGCGGCAATCGCCAAACCTACGCCGAAAAAGGGCACGTAAAGGCGCGGGTGCAGGATAGCGTCCCAGAAGTATTCAAAGTCATGGCAGATAAACGGCTCGTTGAGCGTATTCGATTTGGCGTTGCTCGACTGCACTACGACTAGTTGCAGCGAGAGACACACCATCACCGCAAACCAGGGGCGCTGGAGTAACAATACCTGCAGCCCGAAAAGTAGAAGCCATGAGCCAAGGTGGACACTATTGGCCGCTGCTCCACGCTGCCAAAATGGGCGCGGCCGAGGGCTAAGCAGGGCTTCAAACAGACCACTGATCAATAGCCCCACGAGTAGCGGCCATATCAGCGCGCTAATCATGGGGTGTGTCTCCTGAGTGGTTGAAGCCCAGTCGCTCGATCAACCATTGCGAAACCCCTGCGGGCAGTACCGCCAGCCACCAGGTGCCAAAATTAAGTGGGAAGGGGAAGCTGATGCGCGCACGGTTTGCGGCGATACCGCGTTTAATTACCTTGGCCGCGCGCTCGGGCGGCCACTCCCAGGGTTTGGGGCCGGGCATGGCCTCGCACATCGGTGAGGTAACATAGCCGGGCATGACCACAGTGACGCCGATACCGTGAGGCGCGAGTAGCCCGCGCAGCCCTTCGCCATAGGCTTTGATGCCTGCTTTGCTGGCGCTATAGCTGGGGGTGGTCGGTAAACCGTGCCATGCGGCAAGCGAGCTGATCAGCACCAATTGACCGCTGCCGCGGGTCTGCATGGCTGGCACTAGGTGTTGCACCATGGCGATGGGGGTTTTCAGGTTGATATCCAACAGCGCCTGCACGTCTGCCCAGGGCTCTAAGATATCAGGCCCTTGGGGGTGGGTGTTTTTGCCCGCATTGGCAATCAAGATGTTCGGTACCTGTTGGGCGCAGACTTCGGCTAGCCAGCTTTTCAGGGCGTGGTCATCGGTTAGATTGATGGTTGAGAGAGTGACTTGGGCACCTTTTTGGCGGCAAGTGGTGGCAAGCGCCTCTAGCTTCTCCTGCTGGCGTCCGTGCAATACCAGGTGGGTGCTGGGATCGGCATAGGCGTTTGCCAAGGCGCCCCCAATCGCGCCGGTGGCGCCAGTGATCAGCACGCAGCGTGAGTGTAGAGATGGGCTCACAGCCTCTTTTGCAGCTTCTTTCACAACAACGTTCACAGAAGCTTCTCCAACGGCGATGGGCAGGCTTCTAGTATGCGGGCGGCGTTATCCACGGCTAAATCGATACCGGGCTGGCAGTAGTAGCCACCGTTAACTTGAACGGCATGCATCACGGTCTTTTGAAAATAACCAAATAGCTCGCTGTTAGGCGGCTGCGGCTGCTGCCAAAAATCCGCTAAGTCACCTTGATAAGTTAGCCCATCCAGATTATAGATCGGGTCGCTAAGCGCGTAGGTGGGGCAGTTCTTCTCCAGTGAAACGATGCCCACGGTGCTGTTAACGGTGACATTGCCCTTGGCGTGTTTGAGCAGGGCGTTGAGATCCCCAGACTCTAGATAGACGATGCGCCCTTGCAGACCATGGCGTTCGGCAAGCTGCTTGATGATCTTGGGGTAATTGACCAAGCCCATATCCAAAGGATGGTTCTTAATACACAGCTGAGAATCGCTGGGCGCGTGCTTGGCGAACGAGGCCATCACATCGTCCATCACTTCCTGCATATTGGCGTAGGGGGAGTGATCGCGAATTTGCGCATCGCTATTTAGCTGCAGCGGCAGCATAAAATAGGGGCGGCCACTTTCGATCAACGCTTTGATGCGTTCGGCATCGCGTTTTTTCCAAGCGGCTTTTAACTGAGCAAAGCGCTTCAGGTAGCCCGCGTACTCGACCGGCGCGGTGATCGGCGCGTGATTGCGGTAGTGCGGCGCAACCAGCGGATTGGCTAGCCCGGCCAAGTGGTAACCCACATCGTGCATGGCGCGAATTTTAAACGAGGAGCGAAAACGCACAGGGGCGGGTAGTTCGGGCAGTGCTTTGCCGGTTTCATAAAACCAACTTGGGTCACGGGGCAGTAGCGAGTGGCCGTTAACGCCTTCGCGCTCCAGTGTGATCCAGAACGGGCGAAAGTAGCCCTCTTCAAATACGTGGGTGCGTATACCGGCCGCGGCGGCGTTATCCACTGCTGGGCGATGAATCGGGCGACGATCACCAAATACTACTTGGTCGGTGATCGAGTACCGCTGCCAGAGTGACTTGATATAGCCAGGTAGTTCAGCGGTAGGGCCACGAAACAGATGGCTTTGGCCGTGGGTGCGCTGCCAGTAGGCGATATCGCCCGCATTGAAGTTGACCTTAACGACACGGTGCCCATCGTTCACCAGGCGCTTGGCTAAGCGCTGGTAAAAAGGTGAGCAAACGCCCTGCAAAAATAAGAATGCACGCTTCTGATGCTTCAACTCAATGCCTTCCGATCAACAAATTACGATAACAGCGGTAGAGATGCTGTTTCCATGTAAGGGTGTTTTTGTGTGCTCTTGCCTGTTCCAACAGGCTGACGACGGTTTCAGCATTGCATAGCTGGCGAGTCGTTGGGTCTACATAGCCGGGATAGAGAATCAGGGTGCCGGCGACCAAGGCATCCAGCGAGAGTGAACGCGTACGGCGTGGGCAGCTAAGCGCATCCTGAGTTAAGCCCCAGCCAGCATAAAACGGTAGGCCGTAGGTGCTGACTTCTCGTTTGCGCAAAAGTGCTTCAAAGCCGGTTAAAGAGCTCATCGTATGCACTGCATCGACGCGCTCTAAAAGGGTTGCGATGTCGATATCGCTGGCGTCTAGATCATACAGGCGTTTGGCATCGGTATCGAGTGCTCCGACACGCGCACCGCTCAATACATCGGGATGGGCTTTATAGACAATAAAGGCATCCGGATGTGCTTCCCGCACTGCCCTTAACAGCCCGCTATTGGTGTTAATGTGCGGCGAGCCGGTGGCAATCGAGGCGTCGCTCTCTACTTGGCCAGGCACCAGTATGGTGTAACGCCCTTTGGGCAGTTCGATCCCCGACTTTCCACGTACGTTGTACTTGGAGAGTTTGAGCGCCACTAATCGCTTACGTAACTGCAGCGCACGTTGCAGCAGGTCGTCGCTAAAGGGGGCGCTATTGAGCAGCGTCTCTAAATCACTGGGTTGGCTGGGGTCGTAGTAGATACCCTGTGAATCAATCACCAGCGACAACGGCTGAGTAAGATCGACTCCCAGCCCCACTGAACGAATGAACCCATCTTCCATGCGCCATAGCTTCTCCATGTGTTGGGCGTGCTGGCATTTAAAGTCTGCATCAATACGGCTTGACCATACCAGCAGCCGTTCATCGGGCTGCTCGCTCTCGGGAAGCTTCGCTTGATAGTTCACGCGTGCGAAGGCGCCTAGAAAGTCGCCAATAAAGCGACGCTTCCAAGTAGAGAACCCGCATGCTCGCCAGCTTCCCCGATAGCGCTCCTGCTGGCGCCTTTGATCGGCGATCAAGGCAATGGTCTCTTCCAGCGTGGCAGGCTGCTGAGTGTAAGGGTTAGCGTAGCGGCAATAGCGTAAATAGGCGGCGGCAAAGACCTCAACTAAGGTGCGCTTTACACGACGGCGGTGGCAGGGCAGTTGATCATGGGTAAGCCCCCAACCTGCATAAAACGGAATACCAAAACAGTGCACCTGCTTTTCGGCCAGCAGTGCTTCAAAGCCGAGCTGGCTGGTCACGACGTAAACGTGGTCAACCTGGTCAAATAGCGCCCAGGGGTTGAGGTCTTCACCGATGACCCTGCAGCGCGGGTGGTCTGCGGCGTTAAGTAGGTGGCCCTGTTTTTTACCCGCGATAACGTCAGGATGGATCTTGACTAGTATCTCGGCGTCGGGGTGCTCTGCTAATGCCGCCTCAAGCATCTGGTTGAAGCTACTAGCGCTAGCGCCCCCATAGTGAATTGAAGCATCCCCAGCGGTTTGGTCGACCACTAATACACTCGCCCGGCTGGCATCGTTAATCGGCTGATCGGGGGAGTGGTTATATTTGGAGAGCCGATAGCGAGCGATCAATGCCATGCATCGTTCAGCCTGCTCTAACTCTTCATTGTTGAAACTGGCTGTGTTGAGCCAGTTTTCCAAATCAGAAGGGCGTGAGGCGTCGTAATAAATGCCGGTCTCATCGACTACCAAACTGTGCGGCTGAAAGCCATTTACGCCTAGCCCTAACGAGCGTAAAAAGCCATCTTCTAATGCGATATAGGTCAGTTGATGGCGTTGGGCATACTGCCTAGCGCTTACGCTAGTGGGTTTTAGCCCCCAGCCAATCACCGCCTCGGGCATTTTCTTAAGGGAGCTTATTCGGACGAATTGGTCAAATTCGGGTAGCAGTGCAGGCAAGGTAGCCAGCTTGCGAATACCTGGGGATGTGTAACCTGCCGTTCGTTTCGCCATACATAAGGCCGCTTGAGGTAACAGGGGTAGGCGGGCGAACATACGTCAATTGGAGGGGGTTATCAATTCAGGCGTTGTGAGTACTCACTATTTTTTCGATGCATAGCAACTATTTGCATGATAAAAAAAATTACCTTAAGTTTGATTTATTCAACGCGCATGATCGTCACTTTTTTGGTAGATTCGCCCACTCTATGTACCCTTGATACAGCTCTGCAGGATCTGGAATTAAGTAAAGTATGCATAAAAAAGGATAATCGGTGCGCTTTGCCTATCTGCTAAAAAATCTATTTGCTTTCAGTTCCTTAAAGGGGCGCCTTTTGCTGGGGCTCTCCTTTACTTTGCTGTTGCTGATCGCATTGGTGCTGGGGATGGCGTGGCAAGTCGGAAAGACTATGGTGCAAGAGGCTAATATGTCGCACTTGCGTTATGAAGCCACTCTACTTGCTGATGAGGTAACCCAACAAATCGAGATGCGCTTCCAAGCATTAGAGCGCTTAAACGAAATGATCGGCGCCACCGAGGATGCGAGTTGGATCAGCTATCAACTGCAGCAGAACGATAGCCTACTAGCTTGGTTTGAGGGGATTGTGGTTGCCGACAGCGATGGAGAGATTATTGCTGATTGGCCTGCAATCGTTGGTCGCGTAGGGCTCGACACCTCTGAGCTTGAGTATTTTCATATGCTTCGTGGTATTCGCCGACCCTATGTTAGCGAGCCCTTTGTCGGTCGTGCGAGCGGCATGCCAATGGTGCTAGTGGGCGTGCCACGCTTTACTGAGCAAGGCGAGTTTGACGGTTTTATTGGAGGTATCCTTAGCTTGGATTCAGGAGGGATATTTAGCCGTTTAGCTAAAGTGCGCTTGGGCGAAAAAGGCTATGCTGGTGTTGCTACTGCTTCGGGTAAGGTCTTATACCATCCTGAAAATTCATTAATTAATGCTTCTGTGCCCAGTGAGTCATTTAACCCATGGTTGGACTTGGCGCTGGATGGCTGGGAAGGTGATGCCGTAGGTCGGCTTGTGAGTGGGGAAATGGGGCTACAATCTTATGCGCAGATTTGGCCTGCTGGCTGGGTCGTTGGCCTTTACATGCCTATTTCCCAAGTACAACTTCCCCTAGCTGATTTTATCAGGCAGCTTTGGTGGGCATGGGTTGTACTTGTTTTACTTATGTTCCCTTTGCTGTGGTGGATGTTGGGCCGAGTGCTTACACCTTTGAGGCATTTGGAGAAGCAGATTGGCGAGGTGGGTTTAGGGCACCGTGAGAGCGTCAGTTTGGCTACCAAGATGCAAGAGCTACAGCAGGTGGCGAGCACCTTTAACCGAGTGGAAGATGAACGGCAGCTGTTGTTAGACAATCTTCAAGAGCGCGAGGCGTTTCTTGACTCGGTACTGAATGCAGCGCCGCAGGGTATGTTTGTCGCTAATATTAAAGGTGACATTACTTACATGAACCCTGCGCTACTAGAGATGCTGGGCATCTTTCCAGGCTCGCCTATGGAGTCTTGGCTTAAGCAGATCCACATGTCTGATCGTGATGGAGCTAAAGACATGTGGCTACATAGCCTGCGCACCGGTAGTGATTTTGTTCGCCAACTGCGTTTTTTGCGCAGCGATAACGAACTTCTTTGGCTAGATATACATGCTCGGGTAGTCACGCTTTCTCAAGATGGACAGACTCTTGGTTTAGTGGGCGTAGTTAAGGATATTACTGAGCGCCGGGAGCAGGAAGCCATACAGCGCTGGGAAGCAGAACATGATCCGTTAACCGGCCTGTTGAATCGCAGAGGCTTTGAGCGCCGCCTAGAAGAAGCCTTTGCCGATTTCCAAAAAACCAGCACGCCTTCAGCTCTTTTGTTGTTTGATTTGGATCACTTCAAACCCATCAATGATGAAGGTGGCCATGCTCTAGGCGATGAGATGTTGCGCCGCATTGCTCAGGTGGTTGCCTGGGAAGTCCGCCGTAGCGACCATGTGGCGCGCCAAGGGGGAGATGAGTTTGGTGTGCTGCTCCCCAGCTGCACCCTGGCTCAGGCAAGGAGAATCGCTGAATCCCTGCGTCAGTCGGTAGGGGAAATCTCTGTTACCCATGAAGGCAAAGAGTACATGGTTACACTCAGTATTGGCGTTACCACCTTTGATGAAGAGGATTCTAATGTGTCTGACGTTCTGGCACGGGCCGATGCCGGTAGTTACAAAGCCAAAGGGATGGGACGCGATGGGGTAGTTGTCAATATGCCTCACAATAACGATGACGTAATGGCGCTTTTCGATTCGCCCAAATAGTTTCTCATAAAAGCACTCTAAGCCTGTGCAGCGGCTTGGCGTGCTTAGCAGTCGACAAAACATGTCCAGCAGTAGAGTATAAGCAGATGCTGAACTTGTCGTTAGAAGCCAGTTTTTAAAATCAAGGCTGACTGAGATACTGTTGTGAACCTACTTGAACTGTTTGCCCGCACGCTGGATGTCACGCTGCCTGTCTTTGCGATGGTGTTTGTAGGCCTGGGCCTTAAGCGCTTGAAATGGATTGATAGTGCCTTCGTCTCGACCGCTTCTGCGCTGGTATTCAAAGCAACACTCCCCACGCTGATCTTCCTTAGTTTGATTAAAGCTGACCTAAGCGTTGCGCTGGACGTTTCGCTGATGCTGTTTTTTGCTGTGGCAACGCTGGGGCAGTTTTTATTCAGTTGGGGCTGGGCGCGCTACCGTGTAGCACCTCAGGATCGTGGTATTTACGTTCAAGGCGCGTTTCGCGGCAATTGTGGGATAGTGGGTTTGGCGCTAGCGGCGGGCATGTACGGTAACTATGGCCTGTCAGCGGGCAGTCTTTTGCTGGGCGTGGTCATCGTGATGTATAACGCGCTTTCGGTCATCGTGCTGGCATTTTACCAACCTGGTCAATCCACCGATTGGCGCAGCCTGCTCAAACATGTAGCGAAAAACCCACTCATTATTTCCGTATTTGCAGCATTACCCTTTACCGCGCTGTCGATCCCACTGCCCAGTTGGGTGATTACCTCAGGAAACTATTTTGCCTCGTTAACACTACCGTTGGCGCTGATTTGTATTGGTGCGACGCTCTCCGTGTCGAGCATGCGTGACAGCAGCCAAGTGGCACTTGGCGCTAGCTTGATGAAGATGGTAACACTACCGGTGCTCTCCACCGTGGCGGCCTGGTTGGTGGGCTTTTCCGGCGAACAGCTGGGCTTACTGTTTCTGTTCTTTGCCAGCCCCACCGCTGCCGCAAGTTTTGTAATGGTCAAAGCAATAGGCGGCAATGTGGCTCTGGCCGCCAATATCATCGCCATTACCACTCTGATGGCGAGCATTACCGTTACGCTGGGCGTCTTTGCGCTGCGTTTACTCGGCTGGATATAGAGTTGAATAGCGCAACTCGGTTGGCCCTGCCTAAGCTGACGCGTTATACTACGCGCCCGCAAGTTTGGACGACGTTAGTCCCTGTAGCTCAGTAGGATAGAGCAGCCGCCTCCTAAGCGGCAGGTCGCAGGTTCGACTCCTGCCAGGGACGCCAACGGCCATTCTTGAGACGTCCTGAGAAGGCCTAAAAAAGAGTACAATACTCTGAAATACATGGTTTTTTAGCACCTCGTTGTTCCTCGCAGTTCCTTCCAAATCCCGCTGCCAAGTGGTATACATTCCGGTATATGCCTCCATTCGGAAATACTCGGTATACCTCCATGGCGCTAACTATCCGACAAATAAACGCAACTAAGCCCGGCACGAAAATTATTACCCTCTCAGATGGCATGGGATTAGAACTTAGGATCTCAACCAATGGCAGTCGTGGATGGCGTTTGCGCTACACACGTCCCAATGGCAAGCGCAACATGATCAGCCAGGGTATTTTTATCCCGAGGTGAGCCTTGCTCAAGCGCGAGAGAAGCGGGCAGATAAGATAGCATCCCAAGGTATCGTCCCTGTCGAGCAGAAGCAGGATGATAAACGTAAGCAGCAATATTCCGTTATTTTTGATGCAGTCCTCTATTGGTGCTTTCAGCGGATTCGCCGGGCGTAATGCTTGATAAATAAAAAGTCTACTGTCTCTAGAAGCTTAAAAATTCAGCTAGTTCCGTAGGTTTGCGCAGTTACACGTCAGTATAGCTACAGCCTCATAAGTTTCTAAAAGTGAGAAGCTAGCGTCGTAGGCTTGCACAGATGCACGTCAAGATAGCTACAGTCTCATAAGTGTCTAAATGTGAGAAGCTAGCGTCATAGGCTTGCACAGATACACGTCAAGATAGTTACAGTCTCATAATCTGCAAAAAGTGAGAAGCTAGCGTCGTAGGTTTGCACAGATGCACGTCAAGATAGTTACAGTCTCATAATTTTCTAAAAGTGAGAAGCTAGCGTCGTAGGTTTGCACAGATGCACGTCAAGATAGTTACAGTCTCATAATTTTCTAAAAGTGAGAAGCTAGCGTCGTAGGTTTGCGCAGATGCACGTCAAAATAGCTACAATCTCATAAGATTCTAAAAGTGAGATTCTAATCTAAGCTGTGCCTCATAAGCTGTAATGCATAGAGTTATTGAAAAATGTTGACTCTCAAAAATTGATAAATATGATGTACTATGTTTGGCGTTAAAAAAAGTGTGAATTTGAGAGGCAAGTGATATGGATTTAAATTTAGACGAAGCTGTGAATTATCACTACGATAAATTTCCACCTCGAAAAATAGATTATAGTAGGTTTGTGGACAAGCTTATAAAAGCGACTGACGCAGTTGCACGCTATGATCAAATGCTGAAAAATATGCATAATAGTGAAATATTACTTGCCCCTTTAAGAAATCAAGAAGCAGTTATCTCTTCTAGGATGGAGGGTACTGTTAGTACGATGGATGAGATCTTGCAATATGAGGCTGATCATGAAAATGAGACAGCTAATACATCAAGTGTAAGATCTGAGGTTATTGAAACAATACTTTATCAGAGGGCATTAAAAGCCGCCCAAAAAGCACTGAATGATGGGTATCCAGTTTCTCAATCATTGCTTAAAGGGATACATCAGCGTCTTTTATCATTTGGTAGAGGAGCATCAAAGTCACCAGGAGAGTTTAAGGTTGAGCAAAATTACTTGGCTGATAGGAATAAAAAGAAAATACTTTTTATTCCCGTTAGTCCAGAGCGACTGCAGGATGGTTTAGATGTTTTGTTCAAGTATATCAATGAAGACCCCAGCCCCTCTCTCGTTAAAGCAGCATTGACGCACATAGAGTTTGAGGCCTTACATCCGTTTAAGGACGGTAATGGAAGAATTGGGAGGATGTTGATAACGTTAATGTTATGGAAATACGGAACTATTTCAGCACCTCACTTTTATATCAGTGGATATTTTGAAGAAAATAAGGATGAGTACATTGATACGATGAGGCGAGTATCAGAGACAGGGGATTGGGATGAATGGTGCTCGTTCTTTTTAGAAGCGGTAGAGCAACAGGCAATAAGAAATTTAACTATTGCTGAAAATATAAGGAATTTATATGAAGAAATGAAGATTTTATTTGCTGAGCTGTTGTCTTCAAAATGGAGCGTCACTGCTCTAGATTTTGTGTTCACGAATCCTGTTTTTCGTAATAATAAATTTACTTCACAAAGCGGTATTCCGGCTGCTACTGCTGCAAGATTTACTAGGATTATGCTAGATAATGACATTATACGTACAGTCGAAGAAGCATCAGGACGGCGGCCAGCAATGTATTCCTTTGAACCTTTGCTGAAGCTAGTCCGTGTTTGAGTGATATTTATTGTAGTAATAGAAAATGATGATTTTATGGTGTTTTTATTTTTAATTGAAAGTCGCTGCTCCCGTGGCGGCTTTTTTGCTTATGCAAGACAAAAGTTTTTACCCAAGATCAGGCAAGCCTTTGCCGATGCATTTGATACGGTAGTTCTCGGTCGGCGGGGGTTTACCAGCTTTAGGTGTGATGTTGACCGGTTCATTGAATCAGGGGAGGGGATCTATTGCTTGAATGGATGTTGGCCTGTGGAGTTGCGGCTAGCTGCATGCCAGAGCTTGAGGGGGGCTGGAGCTTACCTTTTTTCGCTGACCTCCTTCGGCTAATGGCAACGACAACCCCATATGACTCAGGGAGGTAGTAACAGAAAATTATTCCTTAGGTCTCAAGTCGCCAGTGATGTAGCAAATCGATTCCGTGGTATTTTCCAGTTTTACGGTGTTGTCTTGTATGTGACCTCCGAGTGGTAGGTTAGCAGCATGTCTGCTGTGCTTACCCATACGCGCTAAGCCGTTAATTTTTATACCACAACTTAGCTGTTGTATTAATAAGACTTTGAAAAGACTGTTTAGCTTTCCTAGTTGCAACTGTAACTCTGGATAATTATCAAGCACGTTGTAAGCTTTCGAAATCAACGCCATTGCTTGATCAATATTTTTGATTTTTTCTTCTACTTCTTTTTCTGAGGTGGATTTATTGTCCATTGGGGAAAAGCTAATGGCTATATGTGAAATGGATAAGGTTAGGTATACCGCCTCTTCGTCGGTAGACATTCCGTTTTGAATTAATTCACACATGTTTTCTAGGTCGTGAATATAGCTGGCATTATGCATAGCTTTTTTCCTTAAGCTGTTTCACTTCTCGTTCCACCTGACTCACTAGCCATTTCAGGCGAAGCACATGTTCTGAGCTTTGCTCTAAAACCGTGGTTTTAACTCTGTCTCAAGCTGTCTTTTGAATTGTGTAACCTACTGGATTTGTCAAAAGGACCCAATGGGTCCAGTATGGTACCCGATGGGTGCCATTGCTGTAAAGAACCGGTCTGGTTCATCATTAAGAAATGACAACTCACGATACCCACACACAGTACAAACTCCGTATGCCGCCCGAGTTACGGGACTGGTTGAAAGAGGCTGCCGACACTAACCATCGATCCATGAATGCTGAGATAGTCGCCAGGCTGCTCCGCACGGTTGAGCTAGATGGTCGAGAAAAAGCACTCGAAAGGGTGGGGTATGAGGAGAAGGAAACCATGCCGAACAGCGATTATAGAAACCTCAGCGAGGTGAAGCGTCAGCTAGAGGCTGCAATGAGTCAGCTTGATCGGGAGTTGCGCCACCTGGAGGCAAGCCAGCAAAAAGGTGAGTGAGGTTGGTACAAGCTCCACATGTCCAAAGGTTTTGGTTATTCATGCTAAATGATGGAGATAGCGATCTGAGCTTTGTTCAGGTCGCTTTTTATTATTTGGCGTAAAAGCTGAAAAGGTTCAGACGCGCTAGATAATGTGCTTTTTCCCCATTCAAAATAAATGAATGACTCGAAGCTATCAACGATCTCCTCCAGACCGCGAGAACACGTACAGGCTAGCGAAGTGCACCAGCTTCATTGTGATGCAGCACAAGCAGCCGTGGGTGGCGTTTGCGCTACACACATGATTGGTCAATGGCGTTGACCTGGCGGCAGTGTGCTTTGTTAACCAAGGCTAGTAAGATAGCTGTATAGACAAACGGTCTTAATTTCAAAGGAGTTTCATGACTAGTCCTCCTCTCTACCAGCAGATCCGCCAACATCTGTTGGATAAGATTCAGTGCGGTGATTGGCAACTGAATCATCAGATACCTACGGAAGAGCGGCTGGCGAAAGACTTTGGCGTGAGCCGAATGACGGCCAATAAAGCCATTAGAGATTTAGTGCAGCAAGGGTACCTCGTGCGTCAACCCGGTGTCGGCACCTTCGTTACCGACCGTAAGGTTGAGTCCTCTTTGGTGGAGGTATACAACATTGCCGAAGAAGTGCTTTCGCGTGGGCATCGATACAGCAATAAAGTAATCACCCAAGAGGCGATTGAAGCAGACGATGAAGTTGCTCTGCGGTTAGGCGTGAGGCTTGGGAGTCGGGTTTTTCATACCCTGTTGGTGCACTATGAGAATGACATTCCGATTCAGCTTGAGAACCGCTACGTTAACCCACGCTGGGTGCCTGATTATCTTGACACCGATTTTTCACGCCATACGCCTAACGAGGTGCTGGTCGCCGCCTGTCCTATGACGGATATGGAGCACATCGTTGAGGCGGTGCTGGTGGATGAGCAGACTGCAAAATGGCTAAGCATCGATACCCAGACGCCTTGCTTGAGCATGGTGCGGCGTACTTGGTCTGAAGAGCACTTGATTAGCTATGCGCGCCTGATCCACCCTGGAGACCGCTATAAATTACGCTCCTCCCTGCAAAGAAAAAGCGCTTAAATTGAAGCAAAGCAAGAGCCCAGCGAGGCCGGTTTGTTCGACCTCGTGGCATCTCGTTAATACTGGGATTCAACTGGTCAGTGACTGCACCAAGTAGCCCGCGGGTATCGCGAGTAACAAGCTCAAGGCCACGCGAATGAACCACACGATCAACATGCGGCCTACGGAAAGCGGAATGCTGGTAGAAAGAATGCAGGGGATGGAAGCAGAAAAGAATAGCACGGCAGAGACTGACACCACGCCAGCTGCGAAACGGGCGACGAATTCAGCTTCGGCCATCAGTAGGGCCGGTAAGAACATTTCCGCCAGTCCAGAAGCAGATGCCTGCGCTAGCGCCGCAGCGTCATCTAGCCCCCAGATGGCGACAAAGGGGTAAAACAGCCATCCCAACCAGTCAAATAAAGGCGTGTATTTGGCGATGAGAAGCCCGAGCAGGCCTACCGACATGATCGACGGTAGGATGCTGATGGCCATTATCAACCCTTCTTTAAAGTTGAGCGCTACGCTGCGGTGAAGACTGGGCGCTTTGGCTGCAATCTCCGTACCTGCTTGCCAGGCCGTGCTCAAACGCTTCCCCGGTACTGGCTCCGGTTCTCCGTCACTCTTGTAGTCATCCATGTTTGCCAGAGGCGGCAGCCGCACTGTGATAGCCGTGACGATGAACGTAATCAACAGGGTGAGCCAAAAGTACAAATTCCAAATGCTCATCAGATCTAGCGTACGGGCCACGATGATCATGAACGTTGCCGACACCGTGGAAAAACCAGTGGCAATGATGGCGGCTTCCCGGGCTGAATACTGTCCCGCTTGATAAACCCGATTGGTAATCAATAGCCCGATCGAGTAACTACCTACAAAAGAAGCAACGGCATCGATTGCCGAGCGCCCTGGGGTTCGCCAAATGGGCCGCATTACCGGCTGAACCAGTACGCCAATCAATTCCAGCAACCCATAGCTGATCAACAGTGCCAGGAAAATAGCACCGATTGGTACGATCAAACCTACCGGAATCACCAGTTTCTCGAACAGGAAGGGCAGCATATCCGGTTCGTGCAGAAACGCAGGTCCCCAACCCGTTAACGCCATTACGGCAACAACGATGCCAATGATTTTCAGCACTGTGAAAATGCTTTCGGTCAGTGTTCGCCGCCAATAGCCTTTGAACAGTGGGTAGGCGGCACCCGCCACGATCATGGCTAAAGCATAGATGCCGCTGTATTCACCCATCAACGAACGCAGTCCTGTGACCATATGATCGAGCAGGATAGTACGCCGCCCCGCTATCTCGATGGGAACAAAAAAGATCAGGATGCCCAGAGCGCTAGGCACAAACAGTTTAAAGATGGTGGCAGCGTTGGTTCGCTGCTTAGTGGGCGGGTCTACGGGGTGCATGGGGTCGCCTCTCGTTGTTTGGTTGTCATCGCTATGACCTTGGTTTCTTATCATGTATATACAATAAGCTACCCCTATGTGGCATTTACGTATAGCGCTTTAAAAATAGACATTAGTCTAAGTTGTTAGTCGCTGTGTGCGCCTTATTCGATTCTTTTGTCATTATTAATCTATTGATATTTATTATTTTTGTCCGTTTTTATAATTTTTTATTAGGCTTTTGTTAGCGCTTGTTTTGTTGTTGCACTGCTTGACGAAGGATTAGCGGGTGGGCTTAATTGTATATACATTATGTTTGCTCCAAGGAGACCTCCATGGCTAATAACAAACGACGCTACATTTGGCGCGATATCAGTGTCTTCGATGGTCAGAAAACGTTGCCGGAGCCTATGGCCGTCATTACTCAAGGTGAACGTGTTGTCACCATGACGCCCATGGATGGCTTCGATGAGTCACAGGCGGATGGTTGCCATGATATGGGGCGGGGCGGCGTCATGACGCCCGGCCTGGTGGATTGCCATACCCATTTGGTGTTTGGCGGCGCCCGCGCGGACGAGTTCGAGGCGCGTTTGGAAGGTGCCAGTTATGAAGACATTGCCCGCCGTGGCGGGGGCATTCTGAGTACCGTTTTGGCGACGCGGGAAGCGAGTGAACAAACGCTCTTCAATGCCGCCTTGCCACGTCTTAAAGCGCTGGTTGAGGAAGGCGTCACTACGGTCGAGATCAAGTCGGGCTATGGGTTAGACGTGGCTAATGAACTGAAAATGCTGCGGGTGGCCCGGCGTCTAGGTGAAGAGTTGCCAGTACGCGTGTTGACGACACTGTTAGGTGCCCATGCCTTGCCGCCGGAGTATCAGAACGATAGCGACGGCTATATCGAGCTGGTCTGCAATGAAATGATTCCTGCCGCAGCGGCGGAGGGGCTGGCCGATGCCGTCGATGTCTTTTGTGAAAAAATCGCCTTTTCAGTAGCGCAGTGTGAGCGGGTTTTCAAAGCCGCCCAAGCTCATGGTTTACCTATCAAAGCACATGCCGAGCAACTCTCAAATTTGGGGGGCGCTGCGATGGCAGCCCGCCACTGCGCATTGTCCGCTGACCACATTGAGTATCTCGACGACGCCGGTATTGCTGCCATGCGCGAGGCAGGCAGCGTGGCTGTCATTCTTCCCGGTGCTTTCCACACCCTGCGTGAAACGCAGCAACCGCCCATTGCGGGGCTGCGCGAAGCGGGCGTGCCGATGGCTGTTGCTACCGACGCCAACCCAGGCAGCTCGCCGATATTTATGCCCACGTTAATGCTCAACCTGGCTTGTACGCTGTTTCGAATGACGCCCCAGGAAGCGTTGGCGGGTATGACTGCCAATGGTGCTGCCGCGCTAGGGTTGAAAGGGCAGGGGCAGCTTCACGAAGGCGCGGTGGCTGATTTGTGTGTCTGGGATATTGAGACACCTGCTGAATTGGCGTACGCGGTGCAGCCAGGACGCCTACGGCAGCGCGTCTATCAGGGGGAGTTAACCCATGGCCGCTGATACGCCTATTGATATGTCGCTCTGGCAGGGGCGCACGGATCCTGAACCCGATAGTGACCGTTGGCACCAGCGTATTGAGCCGTTAGCCAGTAACGCCGTGCCGGGGTGTGTATTGCTGGGCTTCGAAAGTGATGCAGGTGTTGCGCGCAATCAGGGCCGCACCGGCGCTGCTGAAGGCCCTAATGCGTTACGCCGTGCGCTGGCGCCGTTGGCTTGGCATCGCACAGCGCCTGCTTACGATGCCGGCAATGTGCGCTGTGTTGATGATGGGTTAGAGGCAGCGCAACAGACGCTTGCTGACCGTCTGACGTCATTATTAACCGCTGGCCATCTGCCCATTGTGCTGGGTGGCGGGCATGAAGTGGCCTATGCCAGCTGGCTTGGTCTGGCGCAGTCTTGTATGCCAAAAACGGCACCACCGCGGATTGGCATCATAAACCTGGACGCGCACTTTGATTTGCGCGATCCAGCGCATATTCGCTCCTCAGGCACACCCTTCGCCCAGATTGCCGATAAGTGCCAAGAGTGGGGTTGGTCGTTTCGCTACGCCTGCCTGGGGGTAAGCCGCGCTGCTAATACGCGCGCCTTATTTACCCGCGCCGCCGCGCTCGGAACATTGGTTCGGGAAGACCGCGAGATTGATGCGCTACGTCTTGATTCTATCGTCAGAGACGTACAGCGCTTCATCGCCAAGTGCGACCACATTTATCTGACCATTGACCTGGATGTACTGCCTGCTGCCGAAGCCCCCGGCGTCAGTGCGTCTGCCGCACGCGGTGTTTCGCTTGCCTTGATTGAGCCGCTGATTGAAGCAGTGCGTGACAGCGGCAAGCTTCGTCTGGCGGACTTGGCAGAGCTCAACCCCAGCCTGGATATCGACAGCCGTACCGCCAGAGCGGCGGCTCGGCTTGTGCATTTGCTGACCTTAGATAACTGAATTTAGAAAGCTAACCCTGAATGACTGACCAGGGCACCGCTCTAGACCAACGAATAACGAACGGAAACACAAGGAATGACGCCATGCCAACCAACGATAAACGTCACGATGCTTCACGTAAGATCATTGCGCCGACCGGTACTGAGCTCAGCTGTAAAAGCTGGCTGACCGAAGCGCCGCTTCGCATGCTGATGAACAACCTTCATCCGGATGTAGCCGAAAGCCCCGAGGATTTAGTGGTGTACGGCGGCATCGGCCGCGCTGCCCGTGACTGGGCGTGCTACGACAAAATCGTCGAAACGTTACAGCGCTTGGAAGATACCCAGACCCTGCTAGTGCAGTCTGGTAAACCCGTCGGCGTTTTTGAAACCCATAAGGATGCGCCCCGGGTATTGATCGCCAACTCCAACCTGGTACCCGCCTGGGCTAACTGGGAGCACTTCAACGAACTGGATCGCAAAGGCTTGATGATGTACGGCCAGATGACGGCGGGTTCTTGGATCTATATTGGCTCCCAGGGCATTGTGCAAGGCACCTATGAAACCTTTGTTGAGGCGGGTCGCCAGCACTACGACGGTGAGCTTAAGGGGCGTTGGATTCTGACCGCCGGGCTTGGCGGTATGGGCGGCGCTCAGCCGTTGGCGGCTACGTTGGCCGGTGCCTGTTCACTGAATATTGAGTGTCGGCAGGCGAGCCTCGACTTCCGCTTGCGTACCCGCTACCTGGATGAACAGGCTGACAACCTTGATGACGCCCTGGCGCGTATTGAGCGCTATACCGCCGAAGGTAAGGCTATTTCTATCGGCCTGTGTGGTAACGCTGCCGACGTGCTTCCGGAGCTGGTTAAACGCGGCATCAAACCAGATATGGTCACGGATCAGACCAGCGCCCACGACCCATTGCATGGCTACCTGCCTTCCGGCTGGACATGGGAAGAGTACGTGGCGCGAGGCAAGTCTGAACCTGAAGCCACCGTGAAGGCGGCCAAGCAATCGATGGCGGTGCATGTGCAAGCGATGCTCGACTTCCAGAAAATGGGCGTACCCACGTTTGATTACGGCAATAACATTCGGCAGATGGCAATGGAAGAAGGGGTTGCCAACGCCTTTGATTTTCCGGGTTTTGTGCCTGCCTATATTCGTCCTCTCTTTTGCCAGGGCATCGGCCCCTTCCGCTGGGTGGCGCTCTCCGGGGATCCTGAGGACATTTATAAGACCGACCAGAAGGTCAAAGAGCTCATTCCCGATGACCCGCACCTGCACAACTGGCTCGACATGGCGCGCGAGCGCATTAGTTTCCAGGGGCTGCCAGCACGCATTTGCTGGGTGGGGCTTAAAGACCGTGCCCGCTTGGGGCAGGCCTTCAACGAAATGGTGAAGAACGGCGAGCTAAAAGCACCGATCGTTATTGGTCGCGACCATCTCGACTCAGGCTCCGTTGCCAGCCCCAATCGCGAAACCGAGGCGATGATGGATGGTTCTGACGCCGTTTCCGACTGGCCACTGCTCAACGCGCTGCTAAACACCGCAGGCGGTGCCACATGGGTGTCGTTACATCATGGCGGTGGGGTTGGCATGGGCTACTCCCAGCATTCTGGCGTGGTGATCGTGTGTGACGGCAGCGATGATGCCCACGCCCGCTTAGGCCGTGTGCTGCGCAACGACCCGGGCACTGGCGTGATGCGTCATGCCGATGCTGGTTATGACATTGCTAAAAAGTGCGCCAGCGAAAACGGTCTTGATTTGCCGATGCTCAATCAGTAAAGCCCGCACAAATACAACAGTTGAGAAGGTGGGATGACCACCTTCCTGTCTCTAAAGGCGAACAAATGAAACATCTAGAAATTCAGCCCGGCAAAATGACCCTTGCCCAGGCCCGCCAGATCCACGAAGCGCATGTGCCTGTCACGTTACCGGAAAGCGCCAATGCGGATATCCAGCGAAGCGTCGATTGCGTTAACCGGGTCGTCAGTGAGAACCGTACGGTCTATGGCATTAATACGGGGTTTGGCTTATTGGCCCAGACCCGCATTGCCAACGAAGATCTTGAATCGTTACAGAGCTCTCTGGTGCTCTCTCATGCCACTGGCGTGGGAAGGGCGATAGACGACGCCCTGGTGCGTTTGATTATGGTGCTTAAGGTCAACAGCCTGGCGAGAGGCTTCTCCGGCATCCGCCGTGAGGTATTGGATGCCCTGGTGGCACTGATCAATGCCGAGGTTTACCCGCATATTCCGCTTAAAGGATCGGTGGGCGCTTCCGGTGATTTGGCGCCCCTGGCGCATATGAGTGTTGTGCTGCTAGGCGAGGGCAAAGCCCGCTACAAAGGTGAGTGGATTTCCGCCGAAAAGGCGTTGGAAATCGCTGGCCTGGCGCCAATCACGCTGGCACCCAAAGAGGGTCTGGCGCTGCTTAATGGCACGCAGGTATCGACCGCCTATGCCCTGCGGGGGCTATTCGACGCCGAAGACCTGTTTGCGGCGGCGACGGTGTGCGGTTCGCTAACCGTAGAAGCCACCTTGGGGTCACGTTCACCCTTCGATGCCCGGATTCATGAGGTACGTGGCCAGCGTGGCCAAATTGACGCGGCCGCCGCTTATCGCCATCTACTCGGTGAAAAGAGTGCCGTCGGCGACTCCCATGCCAACTGCGATAAAGTCCAGGATCCCTACTCGTTGCGCTGCCAGCCACAGGTGATGGGTGCTGTATTAACCCAGATCCGTCAGACAGCCGAGGTGCTCGCGGCGGAAATCAACGCGGTCTCTGATAACCCGCTGGTATTTGCCGAGCAGGATGACATTATCTCCGGCGGTAATTTTCATGCTGAACCGGTAGCCATGGCCGCTGACAACCTGGCGTTAGCCATCGCCGAGATTGGCTCTCTGGCCGAGCGGCGTGTCTCTTTGATGATGGACAAACACATGTCTCAGCTACCGCCATTTTTGGTCGAGAACGGCGGGGTCAATTCCGGGTTTATGATTGCCCAGGTTACCGCCGCGGCGCTGGCGAGTGAAAATAAAGCCTTGGCGCACCCCCATAGTGTCGACAGCCTGCCTACCTCGGCTAATCAGGAAGACCATGTCTCAATGGCGCCTGCCGCCGGTAAGCGGTTGTGGGAAATGGCGGAGAATGTGTGTGGCATTTTAGCCATCGAATGGCTGGGAGCGTGCCAGGGGTTGGACATGCGCCAGGGCTTGACCACTACCCAGCCGCTAGAGCAAGCCAGGCAACTGCTACGTGCGCGGGTCAGCCACTACAAGCAGGATCGCTTCTTCGCGCCCGATATCGAAGCCGCTAGCGAACTAATACGTGAGCGCACGTTAAGCCCGCTGGCGCATCCGCATACGTTGCCAAGCCAGTTTTAAGGCGTTTCATGCGTCCCCTGTGGCGCTAGGCCATAGGGAACGCATTATTACCATCTAACAACAAAGTAGGTTTTTCATGAATGCTATCGTTCTGGCTATCCTAGTGATGGTCGGCTTGAGTCTTGCTCGCGTTTCAGTTGTGTTTGCCCTTATCGTCGCCACGCTGGTAGGTGGGTTATATGCGGGTATGCCTATTGGTGAGATCCTTGACGCTTTTAATGAGGGGCTGGGTAATGGCGCCACCATCGCGCTCTCTTATGCGGTGTTAGGGGCGTTTGCCGTCGCTTTATCCCGTTCTGGTATCACCGAGCTGCTAGCCAGCCGGGCCATTAAACGCTTCCAGTTAGACGAGTCCGGGGGTAGCCGCCGCACGGTTACCTATACGCTGCTGGCGGCGCTGTTAGCCGCGGCAGTCAGCTCGCAGAACCTGATCCCTGTCCATATCGCTTTTATTCCAGTGCTGGTACCGCCGCTGCTAAAGCTGATGAATCATCTGAAGCTTGACCGGCGACTGGTGGCTTGCGTGATTACCTTCGGTATCACGGCGCCGTATATGTTATTGCCCGTAGGTTTTGGGGCGATATTCCTGAATGACATACTGCTCGCGAACCTCAACGAAAGTGGCGCGGCGCTGGGATTGGAAGTGACCCGTCAAATGGTGCCACTGGCGATGGCGATTCCCATTGGGGGAATGGCATTAGGGTTAGCGGTGGCGGTGTTTTGGAGTTATCGCAAGGGGCGTGACTACCAAGACCGTGAGCTGGCCCATGGTGATAAATCGCCCCAAGAAGCTGCACTTTCTCTAGCCGGATGGCAAAAGGCCATGTTGGTTATTTCCCTGGTAGGTACGGTCACTGTGCAACTGATGACGGGCTCTATGGTACTTGGCGGCATCTTTGGGTTTGCCTTGCTTTCCATGAGCGGCGTTTTCCGCTGGCATGAGCAGGACGGTATCTTTACCGAGGGGATGCGCATGATGGCCCTGGTCGGCTTTATCATGATTTCAGCGGCTGGTTTTGCCAGTGTGATGCAAGCCAGTGGCGAGGTGGAAGGGCTAGTGGCGAGTTCTGCCGAGCTTATCGGTGATAATAAAGGGCTGGCAGCATTGATTATGCTGCTGGTCGGTCTCTTTATCACCATGGGCATTGGCTCTTCGTTTTCGACCATTCCCATTATTGCGTCGCTCTATGTGCCTTTGGCACTGAGCTTTGGCTTTTCACCCATGGCAACAGTGGCATTGGTAGGCACGGCTGCCGCTCTGGGCGACGCTGGCTCACCCGCCTCAGACTCCACCCTAGGCCCCACCGCAGGCCTCAACGCCGATGGGCAGCATGACCATATCTGGGATAGCGTGGTGCCTACCTTCCTGCACTACAACATCCCGTTGATTGTATTCGGCTGGGTCGCTGCCATGGTGCTTTAAATCAACTGAGGGATCGGCCCAGATTACGATCTCGGCAGCGCATAAGCATCACCTAACTATGAGCTAGCGAATGACCAACGCCCCGCCTTTGTGCGGGGCGTTGGCGTGTTAGGCAGGTAGGCGGGTTGTAAATGATGAAGCTGAGATATGAGTTGGGATATTTTTTTAAATTAAGTTATTTAAAATCATGTTGTTATGTGATTTTTTAGACTCCTGCGAGGTACGCCAACGGGCTCACGCGCTACGAAATCCACCGACGTAGCTTCGTGCACATACCCGTAGCGCGTGGTAACGAATCTCGCGAGGCACGAGCGAATGAGGCACCCGCGGGAGGCGGCGGAACGACGCCCAATGGCACCCAATCAACACTGCCTGCAAGAGCCAAACTTTGGCACCACTACAAATGAAGTATGTACCGAGCCTGGACGATTTGGATAGCGCCCAAGCCTAACCTCAGCCATTCGCTAGCTTACGGCCAACGCCCCGCCTTTGTGCGGGGCGTTGGTGTGTTAGGCAGGGTGAAAGGGTGGCCAGCCTTGAACGAGCGCCTACGGGGCTTCATGCGGTGATGTTGCCAACCATCCACCCCGACACCGGCCGCGACCCACGCCGCGCACTCGTCACCCCGCCCCGCCCGCGCGCTAAATGTAGTGGTTTTTATGCACCCCTGTGCTCGCCGCCAAGCCGTGCCACTGCTGGGCTGGCTGGCGGAAAATGGGTGCATGAAAATTATGCGGATTCATGCGGGGTTATGCAGTACCACATGCGAATTACGATATTAATTAGTAAGAAGATAAAATGTCTTGTGCATAGTGAGTTGGTTGGATAGCTTGGGAAGGCCTAATTGTTCTTGAATGATCTTAATAGTCCCAACTTAATGGAGATTCGTGATGCCATTGCCTGATCAAAGTCATATGAACCAGGTTCGAAATGCTTTGTGGCATCCTTCGGGAAGTCGCGCTTCGGTAATGGTAGGCGCTGGATTCTCTCGCAACGGAAAAAAAATAGGCCCTGGGGTTAGTGAGTTTCCTCTTTGGCATGATACAGCTAAAGAATTGTGCTACCACTTATATTCTGAAGACGATCAATATCGTCGTGAGAGTGCTTTAGCAGAAGCTTCTGGAACAAGTGGTTTTTTGCGACTTGCTCAAGAATATGAATCTGCATTCGGGCGAGGTGCTCTTCATGAATTAATAAGAAAAGCAGTTCCAGACGAAAATTATTTACCAAGCGACTTTCATAAAAGCTTGCTAAAGCTACCTTGGAAAGATGTTTTTACAACTAATTGGGATACTCTTCTAGAAAGAACGCTATTGCATATTACCAATAGAAGTTACCATGTAGTTAGAACAGTAGATGAAATTTCATCATCTAATGGAGCACGTATTTTTAAGTTACATGGTTCATTCCCCTCAAGCGTACCCTTTATTTTCACTGAGGAAGATTATAGAAATTATCCTAAAAAAAATGCTCCATTTGTTAATACCGTTCAGCAGTCTATGATGGAAACAGTTTTTTTACTGATTGGATTCTCAGGGGAAGATCCAAACTTTTTACATTGGACTGGTTGGGTTAGGGATAATCTTGGCGATGCCGCACCTAAAATATATCTTGCGGGTTGGTTGGATTTATCAGCACACAGAAGGAGAATGCTAGAGAGTAGAAATGTTGTTCCGATTGACCTTGCTAGTCATCCTAAAGCTAAAACGTGGCCGGAACACCTTAGGCACCAGTATGCAACAGAGTGGCTTTTGAAAACATTAGAGTGTGGCAAGCCTTATGATTTTATTAACTGGCCTCAAATCACTGAAAATAAAACAAAAAAAATTCCCGAATACTTGCAGCCGGTTGAAGTGTTAACTGGAGAAATACCTCAGAATGAAAGTAAATATCCTGTAGGGTATGGAGAAGATAAAATTACAGTTGAGGATTTAAAAAAGCATTTTGATAACTGTAAGTTTAACCGAAAAATGTATCCAGGCTGGTTGGTTCTACCGCCTGATAATAGTCGCTTTATGCTAAGAACACTTGAGCGTTGGGGGAAGGCGTTCTTGGATAATAAGGAGGCTTTGACCTATGAGGAGATAGTTTTTTATTTGGATGAGTTTGTTTTTAGAAATGATTTGGTTTTGAACCCTCTTCCAGATGAAATAGTTAATGAGATAAGAAACGTACTTTCTGTTGTTGACTGCCATTCTAGAAGAATAGACGGTAATCTTGAAGTTTTAGGCTGGGGTGAGCTGTATTTATGCTGTTATCGTCTAACTAAATCATTAGTGACTCATTTCAGATTTGACTATAATGAAACTGATTTTAATTTTTACGTGCTGCAGCTAAGTAGCTTTCTTGGTTGTGAGGAGGAAACTGCACAGTTTGTATCTCATGAAAAGTGTTTGTGGCTGTTAAATAATTTTAAGCTAGAAGCTTTGGATTCTGCTCTCGATAAATGGGATGTAACCGGTGTGGATCCAATTTGGATGGCTCGGAAAGCCGCAATTCTAGTTGAAGTTGGAAGATCAGAAGATGGAGTAAGAATATTAGAACATGCTTTAGAAGAAATAAGAAAAAGTGAAAGAGGGGATTCTTTAATAAGTTCTTCTTCAAGAGAGTCTTGGATGCTATGGATGGCTCAGGCTATTGAATGGAGATATAAATTAGATAAGGGTTTTGACTATAGCGATAAGTCCGCATTTGATAGGTGGAAAGAACTTTCACATCTTGCTTGCGATGTCTCTGATCATAAAGAATTTTATGTTAAAGAATTACTGGATAACAGGGAAAGTAAAGAGGCTCATCCCTTTGATCTAGGTGCTGTAAGAGGAAAGATAATAAATCTTTCTGAACGGCAATTTATCAAATGGAGAGCAGCATTAAGAGTTTTAAGGTTAACTGAGGTCGCTGGCTTGCCGACTAAGGTTAACAATGTAAAGGTATCCCTTGATGATTTAAAAATTGCTTCTGAAATCTTGCTTGAGAACGATCCTTTATTTGCGATGAAATTAATGCTACGTATCACGGATTTTGAAGATGATAACTCCTTTAATATAATCTGGTCTAGGCCGGTTATTGCAAGCATTAAATTGATGGATGTGAGTTTTTTAGTTGAAGAAGTTGTGGGGGTTATCGACTTTTCTTCCACCAAGGCTTCTGCTAATTCAAAAAATAAAATCTATTGGGTTGGTCGTTTAAGAGTTGCTATTGAAGCTTTGTCAAGGTTAGTTCTTAGACTCGATAAGGATGAAGCTGAGAAGATTTTGGATAAAGCTGTTTCGATTTATAGTTCTGATTTGATATTTGTACATCCATGGTTAATTAAGCCTATAGAAAATCTTCTTTCTAGATCATGGGAGGCGATTCCTAAAAGAACACAAGATTTAAGATCTTTAGATATAATGAAGATGCCGATTTTAAGACTTAATGAAAAAGTTTCTGAAGTAAGTGATCCAGTTAAATTGCTTTTAAATAAAAATGAGTTTAGTGTTTCTGAGCGAAATGGTGATAATAATGACAGCTGGTTGTTTTTTTTAGAAATTATCAAGAGAGGGCTGCTTAGCATTAGTTTTGAGCGTGAAAATGCTTGTTTAAGGTTGGCGGTGCCTGGAGTTTGTCATCAACTAAATGATGAAGAAAGGTTACAGTTTGCAAACGCTATATGGGGTAAAGTGAATCGTAAAAGCAATTTGCCACTAGATACAAATTTAAATAACTGGGTATTTTTCTTGCTGCCACAAGTAGAGCCTGGAGTTGCTTGTAAATACTACAAAAAGAATATATTTAGAGATCCTTTGCCAAAACGTGAGCTGTTATCTGATTTGGGTTCAGATTTGAATGCCCTTCATATGGAAGGAGTTTTTATAGATTTAGATGTTGATGAAAAATCAAAGGTTTTTGATTGTGTTATGGACTGGGCTAAAACCTTTTATATAAAGGAGGTAAAAGATCCATTTTCAAGAGAAAATTATGTAAAAGAAAAAGTTTGTGTTGGGTTGGGCTATTTGCTCATATTTTTTGATTTTCCTAAGAAGATTGTTGACGAAGTATATAAAAAAGTAATGTCTGAGGATAACGCAATATTTTGTTTCTTATATCCTGGTCTGTCTAAATATTATGCTTCTAATGCTAATGAGATTTCTCATCAGATTAGAATGTTTCTCTCGTCCGAGGATGAAGAGTCTGTTGATAAAGTACTTAAAATGTTAAACGTTTGGATGAGATATTCAAGTGACAACGCTTATCATCTGCCAGCTATTCCAGATGATATAGTTAAAGAGGTTGGGATAATAGTAGCAACTCGTAGGAAAAATGGGCTGAATAGATCTTTACAGTTTTGCCGTAAGGTTTTTTCTAAGGGTGAGAACACACAGAAAACGCTAGTTTATGAAATGATTTTACATGGATTAAGCTATCTGATTGAAGAATTAGATTATAGCCGCAGCCATAATGCTGATACCGACAGTATTCCCTTATGGCGATGGGGATGTGCCCACCTTGCATTAGCTATGACTGAAGGTGGCTTTGGTAATGATCCTATTGTAAAAAAATGGGTTTCAGTAGCAGAAAACGATCCCCTACCTGAGGTAAGAAACGCCGCTAGGATGAAAGAACAGAATTTTTCAGCATAATACTCCAGAAGACGTCTAAACCCTATATGGACACTGTTTTGGTATACTTTATGGTATATAGGGTTTTTTTAAAAAAAACAAGTGTTTATATCTTTTTATAGACTCCTGCCAGGACGCCATTCGCCTCACTCGCTTTGCTTTTACCTCCGTTCTACGCCTCCATTTTCCTGAATGTTCTCCAAGAACTGTGCGCATCAGGTATGCTCTTCGCTTGCCCATCGTTCGGCTGAATATTGCCAAGGAAATGACCCATGTTTTTCCCAAAACACGCTGCCCTCACGTCGCTCATTGCTATGTTTGCGCTATTGCCGCCCACGCTATTAGCTCAGGATGCTCACATTGGCAGCGTGCGTACCGAGTTCAAGCTACTGGGCCCGAACAATACCATTGAAGTGGAGCGCTTCGATGACCCGAAGGTTCAGGGTATCTCCTGTTATCTCTCCTATTCACAGATTGGCGGGATCACTGGGGCGGTGGGGCTGGCTGAGGAGGCTAGTGAGGCGAGCGTGGCGTGTCGGCAGACAGGGGAGGTTGTCTTCGATCCCGCTGAAGTAGAAGAGCAAGAGGTGATTTTTAGTCAACGCCGCTCGGCGCTTTTCAAGAATATGCGCGTCGTTCGCATGCATGACGCCGAAACCCAGACCTTTGTGTACCTGACCTATAGCACCAAGCTGGTCGATGGCTCGCCTAAAAACGCGATTACGGCTGTCCACTACGGTGAGTTAGGAGGCGGGCAATAATTGACTCGTGGGTGCTTAGCGCGGGTTGCCTAGCGTTTGTGTCCAGTAGGTTGAGTAGCGCGACTCCGAATCCTCGGCTTTTGCCATGCCCATCTCGGTAAAGTCGTCATTCATGATGTTGCGGCAATGGCCGGGGCTGTCTAGCCAGCCTTCCACCACGGCGGAAACGGAGGTGTGGCCAGCGGCGATATTTTCACCCACGGCTTGCCACACATAATCCTGATTACCCACACGCTGCTCGATACCAGCACCCTCCGGGTCGGTATGGCTAAAGTAGTCATTCTCGGCCATGTCCTGGGAGTGGCTCTTGGCCGCTGCTTCCAACTTGCAGCTCCAGGCTAACGGCTCTGCGGCTTCAAACTGCTGGTCACCGCATTGTCGCGCTTGGCTACGCGCCTCGTTGATCTGAGACAGCATTGCCTGCTGCTGATCGTTGAGTTCGCATTCGCCCTGTGGGGGAGCATTATCACTCTGGGACTGATCAGTGGCCCATGAGGTGGATGAACTCATGAGCAGCATGAGAATGGTCAGGCCGTAAAGCGCCCCGGCAGCGGGGCGCTTGGGAAGGAAGTTACCCACCGAACTTTTCATTCTCGCCAAGGTTCGGGGTAGCGTCCTTTTTGAGGTTGGCTTTGGCAATTTCGTAAAGCTGGAATGTCTTGCTCTCTTTTGCTTTCCAGTGCTCACCCATCTGCACTTTAATTTCTAGCAGGGCGACGTCTGGGTCGTCTTTACCTTCGGGGAACCAAGCGGCGATGAAAGGGTTCCAGTATTTTTCGATCAGTTCGCGGTTATCTGTCAGGTTGGCTTTACCCGATAGTGAAACGTAGACGCCATCTTCCTGGTCGGAGAAGCTAAGGCACACATCATGGTCGCTTTCGGTTTCAAATACCTTCTCAGCACTGCGGCGGGTGAAGAACCACAGGGTGCCGTCATACTCATCTTGAACCAGATGCATTGGCCGGGCGCGTGGGGTGTCGTGATCCAACGTCACGAGCATGCCGACTTTGATATCTTTGATCATCTTCCAGATCTTTTGCTTATGTTCCGGGCTGGACATAGCGTCACTCTCCTTATGAATACGATCCTGGCCTTATGAATTCAATGCTGAAAATAGCCATAGACAATGCTTGTACATCGAAGATGACTAGCTACAGCCTAGCTACCATTTTCCATATCAGCAAACGCTCTATGGAATCATCATATCTCTTGCCCAGTAACATCCTGCTTGATGTGCTCGCGGTTACTCACCAGAATCAAAGTGACGCTGAACTGTATGCTCAGGGAGGGAGGTTCCAATGCTTACAGGATCTATATACCGCTACGGCCCAATGACAGTGCTACTAATGCTCGGCGGCTGTGCCACGGGCGGTGGTGACCCCAATTCTCAAAACCAGATGACCCAATACGCGGCTGAATACTGCAGAAGTGTCGGTGGGGAGAATGAAATTCGCGAAAGCAGCCTAGGCACTGGCCGCTATTGCCGCTTGCCTGATGGCCGGGTTGAAAATGAGTGGAAGTTATACCGTACCGAGCATCTCGATAATGACTAGCTGACACCTTTGATGCCACCCAGGCCAGCCACTGGGTGCCAAGGGCCTAGCTGTTTTTGGTTGTATGCCTTTTCTTAAAGCCAATCATAACCGCTAGCAGCCCGCACGCCAGTGCTGGAAGCAAAACATCAAGCACTGAGTCTAACGTCCATCCACGCCAGACACCCTCAAACATACCTACCGGTAGCGTTTCGCCCCATGCCCAACCTCGTTGGATGCCTAGCCTGTATTCGTGCTGAGCAATCTCGCGGCCGAGCAGTATCGCCACCGGGATAACACCGGCCACGTAAGCAGAAACAAAGGGCAATAGTGAGAGCTGAATGATCAAAGCGATAATGACGTGCTCTAAATGGGTAATGTCCATTTCCACGCTCCCATAGTCTTTCTCCCATAGTCTTTCTTCCGTGAGCCGAAAGGGCTCTGGCGCGAACATGGGCATCATACACCCACATTCATGTGGGTAGGGCTCGGGGCGTCAGCTCTTAACGTTTACCTGCTTTTGTTTTAATTTTGGGAGGTGTGTCGGAAAGCTCTTTCTCTTTGGTGCGCCATTTAATCTTTACTTCCACCTCCTGTTTATCGCCTTCATCACTGGCGCGCAGGGAGACTTGCAGTAACTGCTGGGGGGAAAGTACCAGTTCTCCTTCACTTTCCTGAAAGGCTAATTCGCCTTTATTGATCGCATTTGCCAGGGTAACCAGTAACTCTTGGGTTGACTGACGATCCAGCAGGGAATCGTGGCTGAATTTCGTTTTTGACTTCATTTAGCGGGCTCCACCAGTTTTCCTTTGCGGCCGGGCTTGAATACTTTTGCCTGAGGGTAATCGCAGCTAAGGCCGATCACTCCACGGTTTTTGTCGATTAACGTTACCCCTACACCGTAGCCATCGAGCCCCTCATTTTTACGCGAGTGAGCGTCCAGGGTGATATCGGCTTCGATATGGATAAGCCCGTTTTTGAGCGTGACCCGCTGGCCAAAGTGTTGGTTGATATGGCCGTGAACCAGCACCTGAATGCCCGCTCGCCGGGCAACGTAGGCGCCGCGCGGCGTAAGGGGAAGATCGGCTTTACGGTATTTGGTTCTAAAGGTATTGGCCAGAGAGCCATAATAAAAACTGAACAGGTTTTGGTGCATTAGGTTTTTTTTGAAAGCGCGGTTGGCATGTTTTACGCCGTATTTGGCCAGCAGTTCGGCCATATGATCATCAAGGCCGGCATGCAGAAACAGAAAGGAACCGCGCTTTTTAACCAACTGCATGCGTCGGAAAAACCAGCTAAATTCCCCCGATTTGTTAAGAAATAGCGAACGACACTTCATCGCCGCGGCGTAGACTTGGGTGAGCGACAGGCCGTTTTTTGCACAGTGCGCCTCGAAGCTCTGCGCCTTGGTGGTCATCTTGCTGATTTCACGCTCTATACCCTCGGGGGTGAGAAACCCGGCGGCATAGAAGGGGAAGTTTTCGAACCAGTCGTTGCCTGGAAACAGCGCCTGTCGGCACGCCTGCTCGGACGGTAATCCTTTGTCCCACTGGGTATCGGCCAGGTATTGATCGAATACCTCTTTAAACAGCGGTATGACCTTCTTGCCCATGCGCACAAAGAGATGTTGGCTACCGGCGTCAGTGTCGCGTTCCAACGATAGCAGCCCCATCAGCAAGCGGAGATCATGGTTACCGGCCAGCAGAGTGATATCTGCTTTTAGGCGGTATAAATGGGCCAGGCTGCGCAGCATCATCAGATTGCTGGGGCCTTTGTCCAGGCAGTCTCCGCCCACCACGATTTCGGCCTTTTTGCCGAATTTCGTCAGTGCATATTCACATAGGTGGGAGCCTTCGCGTTCGATCACGCCTGCAGCAATTAGCGAGGCTTCAAATGCCTCGGCGTCCGCATGGGGATCTGAGATGAATGCCACTGGCTTTTTGGGCCAGGCGAAGCCTTTTTTTCGCGAGCGCTTAACAAAGGTGCTTAGCGCCTCATCGTGATTGACCGAAGTCGCGTCATCGGGCCAGGGCGCCCACTCTGTCGGAAGGCGCGTCAAGATGGCGTTGTGATACGGTTGTTTGCTTACCTTTGGAATAACATTGAACGCGGTCATAGAAGCCATCTTATTCATCGCTATCGTCTAATCGAGTGGGTCTGCTGGCTGGCGCTGTTTCCAGTTTCCGTACAGTCGGTGCCAGCCTTGGTTATGCCGCTCGAAAACGACCGGATGACCATGAAACATACTTAACCGTTTAATATCGCTGAAGGGTATGACATTTAAATGATAGCTTGCGTGGCGAATGGAGGCGCCGTGGCCCACCACCAGCTGTAGTTGATTTAGGTGATTGAGTTGCTTGAGCTGATTCCGTTGCTTCGTTGTCTCAGGTCGCGGCTGTGGCTCTAAAAGTGCTTGTAAATGAGCAGCGACCCTTGCACCTGCCTCCAACAGAGATTCCGCGCCGTCGAAGGGCAGTCTGAAATCGCTGGCTGATTTCCAGCCCTTAGGTAAGGGCTCAAGGCGAGGGTCGAGGGCGACGATCCGTTCTATTTCCTGAATGCTAAGATTGGCCAGCGCCCCAACGCTGCGTTCACAGAGGGCCGAAAAGCTGCGCAAACGGGGCGGCTCCGCAAACAGCGGCGTTAGCTCTTCGCGGAAGATTTCGGCTGTTTGCCAGGCTCTTAGCAGTGTCGAGCAGTGTATCTCCGCATTGAGCTGATAGCCTGAAGTGGTTAGCCACGCGCCGAATCGCCGCGCCTGCTCTCGAACGTCTTCCGCACCCTTTTCCGTGAGCGGGTAAGGCTGCAGGGCGCTGGGTGTATCCGCTAGTTGAGAATATTCACCGTGCCGAATCAGCGCCAGTGCCACCATCAGAGAATGCCTTTGGCTTGGAGCAGCGCAATGGCACGCTCAAAATCGATGGTACCGGTGAGGCGCAGCACTTCAACGCGCTCTAGATGTTCGGCATAGACCTTGGCAGATTGGGCATGCTCGGTGGGAAAGCGGCCATCCGCGTGTTGAAAAAATGGCCCTGGGCTTTTGCGTAAGCCCTCAAGCGCCTCAGGTGTTTGGGTGATATCCACGCTACTCAGGGCTGTCGGGGCGGTAGCGTCTAATGCCCAGTCCAGCAGTATCAGGTGTTTGAGCGTGCCGGAGAGGGCGGTTTTACCCTCGCCATAGGCGTTAGGAATCAACACATCGTACTTCTGCTCAATATCCCATAGCTGGCTTTTATGCATGCCGGTAAATCGGTCGCGCTCTTCAGTAGGCAGTATGTCGCTCAAACGCGGGGAGTTGATCAGCGTGCCTGGGTTAACGCGGGGGTGCTTGGCGACACCGATAACGCTTACCTGGTCGTTGTCGGGCTTAAACAGAATCCGGTCATTGGAGAGAAAGCGCGCCGTTGCGGTTTCCAGCGCTTTCAGCATTAGCGTCGATTTACCGCCACCGGAGCTGGCGGCAATGGCCGTGACGTTGCCATCGATATCAAAGGCCGAGGCGTGGCCGAGCAGGTAACCATCGCGTTGATGATGATTGAGGAACTGGTTGTTAATAAAGTTGATGACTTGCGATGAGTGCTTGTTTAACTCGCCAATCGCAGCTGGCGCCGTTAACGATTGGAACAGCACCATCCCCGTGCGTACTTTATGAATCCAGCGCCCTTGAGGCGTATCCACGTAGGCCTCTTTCAGTCCCAGAGTGCTGGTTTTGGCCCGTGTTACTGCTGTCCACTCGCGGCCGCTGGTATCCGCTTGCTGATCCAACAGCCATACCGGTAGTTCTGGCTGGTCAAGGGTATGGACTTCTTTCGGGAGCAAACCAGACGCCGTTAAACCAGCATAGTAAACCTCAAGATGGTCAAGAATGGCTGGGTGGTCGGCCAGCACGCGAATTGTTAAACCATTGAACGTCAGCGGTAACGCATAGGTGCAGGCGGCCTTTGCCTGATTGATTTGTTGATTATCAAAAAGGTTGATCATTCACCTGCCTCTGCTGTATCTGTCTCTGCTGTCTCGGCCTCAAGCTGGCTAAGCACATAATCACACAGCTTCTCAGCAGCATCGATACCACACCCTTTTTTCGCGCCGCTAAATCCGCCAAAGGCCGAGACCTCAAAGACCACGGGCCCTTCATCAGTCAATGCAATGTCTACAGTGGTAAAGCTTAGGTCGAAGCATGACTGGGCTTTTAGGCCAAGCTCAATCAGCTCAGGGCTTGCATCAAAGGTTCGATATTTGCCCCCGCTGTGTATCGTTGTATTCCACGACTTGTCATCGCCGACACGGGCATAGGTGCACAGGTACTTGCCGCCTAGAAATACCATGCCTAGATCCTGACCGCCCAGGTTGACGAACTTCTGAAGGTAAAAAAGGCCATGCTTAGCCTTAAATTTATTCAGTATTTGAGTATTGGCTTTAACACCATCTGCCGCTTTTAACACCACCATGCCGCGGGCTTTGGTTGAGTAGAGCGGTTTTAGGATCGCCTTTCCGAACGTTTGGATAGCCTCCAGCGCTGCATCAGTGCTCTCGGTGACTTGCGTCGCGGGCAGCGGGATACCGCCGGATGCCAGGGCGGCGGTGCCCTCAAGACGATTAATCAGGCGCCCCACCTGGCTTGGCGAGCTGAAACAGCGCACCCCGTCCGCTTCAAGGGTTTTGAGCATGCGCAGTCGGTCGTCGGCGGCATGGGAGTAGGTTTCGCTTATTTTTTTGATGATCACGCCGTCAAGCGTGTTGAGCAAGGTGTCCCGATAACGTAACTCGCCGGTTTCAAGTTCTAGCACGACGTCAGCCATATCGATAACGCAGCGGTAGCCGGTGCGCTGTTCCAAATGATTCGCCAATACTTCGGTTGACCATTTGCCAGGTATCCCGATGACCGCAATTCGCTTATTAATCACTAAAAATATCCTCTAGGGGAAGCCTGTACTTCTCTATTTTCTCAGGGGGGAGAAGTGTTATGGCCTCTAGCAGGTAGCTCGCTCTAAGGGCGAGTCGGTTGGCAAAAAGCTTGTCGTAAATAAAGCGCGTCGAGGTGGCAAAGGAGCGACCTAGCGCGATGGCTAGCCGCGCATCAAAGCTTACATCTTTATTCTCTTTGGCGAACCGGCGCGCAAACTGATAGAGCTGTCTGATCAATCCCATTAGTTCCGCTCTAGGGGCCGCATCCATAATGGGGAGCCGATAAATTGACGCCATCAGAACGGATAAATCCTGAACATAATCAGAATAGGAGGCGCGGTGCAGGTCGATAAAGTAGATGCGATTTTTGAGTTCGTCATAGATGAGGTTGTCGACGTTAAAGTCGCCGTGGATCAGCACGGAAAATGGCGCCCTAAGCTGACGCTCTAGGGGCTCTACGCGATCGATCAACTCATCAAAACTGGGGCGGGGCAGTCCGCAAATGGTTTGGTGTGTATGAAACAGTGTTGGGTGCGTGTGGCGGGTTTCGGGCATGCGTTTACGCAACTGCTGCATATACTCGGGCTGAGCCGGCTCGTTAGTACGTGATGTCTTCCAGGTCTTTCTCAACGTCCGTTGGAGTGTGTGGGCAAGTTGCTTGGCGGATTTCCACTGGTCGTTTAACAGTAGTGACTCAAGCGTTCGGCCGGGGAGGTGTTCGATCACCATTGAACCCAGTTCATCCCCCTGCTCGACATGGTGCGAAAGAACCGTTGGGGCCACCTTAGGATAGACCCGTTTCCATTGATCTACCCCGTAAAGTTCTTCAATGACTTTCTGGCTTTCACCCTCTTTGTAGACTGCCATCATCTTGCCAGAGGTGGCATGCTCGGCTCTCAGTGTGGCAATGGTGCTGCCGCTGCGGGTAAGCGCCAGCCGCTCAACGGTAAATTCGTCATTCTGGGCGGTCATCGCGTGGGCGGCATTTTTCAGTTGCTTGTAATTTTGCAAGCGTACGGCAGGGCCGAAATTGGCGGCGAGTAGGGCGTCGGCAAGCTCTGAAAGCAGATGAATCATGCGGTGAAGCTGAAAATCCACCACGGCGCTGTTACGCATGTCTGAAGCGCCCGGCTCAAAAGCAGTGGTTAAGCGGGCGGTTATTTTGGGAATTCGGCGTCCAATTTTCAGGCCTTGGCGAGTGTTTGCATCATCGATATTAATGATCACCAGCTTCAATGATTTACCCACCAATCGAATGAGCTTGGCGTACTCTTTTCGCGATTTATCGGGAAGCTGCTTCAGGGCCTTGATGTCGGTGAATTCAAGGCAGGATTGGCCTAACTGGTCAAGTAGTCGGGCTAAGCGCTCAAGGGATTTGGATTGCTGAAAACCCTGCCCATCGACTTTGCGTCGCTGCACATCCATGGCGACGGCGAGCTCAACTTTCTCCACCAGCGTGTTCCTATAGCCTTTGCGATTGATCAGGCGCCGAGAAACGGATTCACTTGGCTGAGTCACATAAACTTCAACTAACTCGAAGTGATTTTCAACTTCGAATCGTAGAAAATAGAAATGCTCCAAAATCGACGTATTGATACGCTGCCTCACCGAGATAAAGTGCGCTTAGGTGGTTACTGCTTCTGAGAGTCAACAGTATAAATAACAGTGCCATCGTTTACGTTACATGTTTCTTACAGTACAAAGACTTGTATGAAAAAAAGACGTTTTATCGGTACCCGAATGTGCCTGCCCCGTGAGATTGGCAAGGGGCGGGATCTGCGTCTGGCCAGATACCGAAAAGCCCCCGAGCTAGGGCCGAAAATACTCTTCTTTAGTGGCGGCACGGCACTAAGACATTTTTCTGAGGTGTTGACGGACTATACCCATAATTCCATTCATCTGGTTACCCCTTTTGATTCAGGAGGCAGCTCGGCAGAGTTACGCCGGGCCTTCGCGATGCCTGCGGTGGGCGACCTAAGGGCACGCCTGCTTGCTCTGGCTGATGATTCAGTTACCGGGCACCCTGAGGTGGCTGCGCTTTTTTCACATCGGCTATCGGCAAGGGAGGGGGAAGACGCGACGGCAAAGACAGCACTTGAGCAAAGTCTGCAGGCCCTTGTCAGTGCTAAGCATCCGCTGCTCAAGGCAATTGCTGAGCCCATGCGGTCGCTGATCCAGAGCTATATCGCCGCATTCTACAAACATATGCCCAAAGATTTTAACCTCGCTGGTGCCAGTGTGGGGAACCTGATCTTGACCGGCGGTTATCTGATTCATGATCGCTCTCTGGATCCGATTGCCTTTCTCTTTGGTCAACTGATCAAGACCCGCGGCACCGTTCGGACAACGACGGATGCCAACCTTCAACTGGAGGTATTGTTAGAGAACGGTCGAACGATTATTGGCCAACACTGCTTTACCGGCAAAGAGACGGCTCAAATCGATTCGCCTATCAGAGCGATAAAATTATCAGGCGAGGCGGACGATATCGATACCTTGGATGCTTCCAAAGTGTGTAAAGAGACCCGTAAGCTCATTGATTCGGCTGAGCTGTTGGTTTTCCCGCCGGGTAGTTTTTATAGCAGTGTCATTGCCAACCTGCTGCCCAAGGGGGTTGATAAGGCATTGGCTAAAAATCCGTCACCCAAAGTGTATGTGCCAAGCCTGGGAACTGATCTTGAAACGCTTGGCATGACGTTGGTGGATCAGGTTCAAGTGCTCAATGAGCATTTGTCTGGCACACTCGAACCCCTATCGTCTAAGCGGTCTTCAATCGATTTTTTACTGTTTGATTCGCAGCTTCTGAGTGTTTCGGCTGATCAGATTGAGACGCTACGCGATGAAATGGGTATTCAAATCATTGATCTAGATCTTGCGCCGGAGAATGCTGATACCCAACGTTATGACGACGTTAAGCTGGCTGAAGCGCTGCTTGGGTTGACCTGACACCGACATACTCTAAATGACCTTGGGCATTGCTATGCGTCTTAGTTACCAGGGCCCGCTGCCTGAAATGGTGGGGTTTTTGCTATTGCCGCAGTATTCGATGATGGCTTTCTTTGCGGCGGTGGAGCCGCTGCGAATTGCCAACCGCATTGCCCATCGACCGCTGTTCGACTGGACGTTGATTAGCGCTGATGGCGGGCCGGTGACGGCGTCGAACGGTATGACCTTGATGGTGGATCACGCAACGGCGGATGTTCACCATTTGCCCTCGCTTGCGGTATGCAGCGGCTTTACTCCCGAGGCGCATCTTACCCGGCCGTTAATGGCCTGGCTTCATCAGTTGGATCAGGCGGGCTGCTGTTTGGGTGGTATTGATACCGGAGCGTTTCTACTCGCCGCTACAGGGTTATTAAAGCACGAGCGGGTGGCACTGCACTGGGAGAGTCTGCCCGCGTTTCGTGAGCGTTTTCCGGGTATTGACACTACCGATGAGCTTTACGAGTTGGGCGAGCGGCGCTTCTCCTGTGCGGGTGGGGCAGCGGCGATGGATATGGCGCTGGAAGTGATTGCCCGGCGGCATGGCGCAAAGTTGGCTATCGATGTCTCCGAGCAACTGATCCATGACCGAATTCGCACCCGCAGCGATCAGCAGCGCATGGCGTTGGTGAAGCGCTTAGGTACGCATAACCGGCGCGTTGTGGAGGCGGTTGCGCTGATGGAGCAGAACCTGGAAGAACCGCTCCCCCTTGACGAGATAGCCAGCCAAGTAGAGGTATCGGTGCGCCAGTTGCAGCGTCTGTTTGAGCAGGAGCTAAACGTGACCCCGCGTCAATGGTATTTGCAGCTGCGTGTGAAGCGCGCCCGGCGGCTGCTGGCCGAGACTGACTTAGCGGTATTAGAAGTGGGCGTGGCCTGTGGGTTTAGTTCGTCGTCGAGCTTTGCGCGTACGTTTCGTGCGCATTACGGCTACTCGCCTCGGCAGGTGCGTTCTGCCATAGCGGAGAAGACCTTTAAAGCGCAATGAGTGTCGCTTAATGCCTGATAAGCGTCGCTTAGTGTCTAGTGATAGGGGAGTAGCCGCGCATACTAGCTAAACCCAACTAATAAAGAGGTTTAGCCAAATGTCGGTCACAACTAGCTTCGCCACCACTAGCTCTGCCACTACCAGCCCTACCACTACTAAGACGCTGTCGTTGACAGCGAGTTTTTTACTCGCTGCGTTTACTGCCACACCCGCTATGGCAGAGCTTGATGAACTGCGCTTTGGGGTGCCGCCGTGGCCTGGGGTGACGGTAAAGTCTGAAGTGGCGGCCCAGCTACTTGAGACCATGGGGTACGAGACCCGACAGCAAGATTTAGCCGTGAGCGTTATCCTCGAAGGCTTAACGCGGAACGACTTGGAAATTTATCTAGGCGGCTGGTATCCCGTTCAGACTGATATGGTCGAGCCCCTGGTGGCCGACGGTAAAGTCGAAAAAGTGGTTTCCAATATCCGCGGCGCCAATTCCGGGCTAGTGGTTCCCCAGTATGTTTACGATGCAGGCGTCACCACGGTGGCTGAGCTGGCAGAGCATCACGACCGCTTCGATGGTGAAATTCAGGGGATTGAAGCGGGCACCGGTATTAACGATGCGATTCTCAATGCCATCGATAATGATCTTGCGGGGCTGGGCGATTGGCAGCTCCGCGAAAGCTCGACTTCGGCCATGCTGGCCCAGGCTGAGCAAAAAATGGCCGATGAAGAGTGGGTGACCTTTGTCGGCTGGGAGCCTCACTGGATGAACGTGAGCTTTGATCTGGCCTATTTAGCCGATAGCGATGACGCGGGCGTGGCTTCTATTGAAAGCACGGTATGGACAATTACCCCTGCCAGCCTGGCGGAAGAAGCGCCTGAGGTTCACCGCTTTCTGTCGCAGTACGTGATCGATATCGAAGATCAAAACGATTGGGTGCATGAGTACAGTTACGAAGAGCGCCCGGCGGATGAAGTGGCTAATGAGTGGATTGGCAACAACCTGGATACCGTTGCCGAATGGCTGGAGGGGGTTGAAACCCGCGATGGGGAGTCCGCCATTGAGCAGGTGCGAGCCCAGTTCGACTCTTAATAGTTATTCGTTAATAGCACGGCTCGTAAAGCCTAAGCTGTGATTAACGACAAACAGCGCCTTATTAATTAAGGCGCTGTTTTAGTTTTTGGCAAAAGTCCTGCCAAGCCGCACTCATATCGGGTAGCAGCGCATGGGCGTGAAGGGCGGCATGAACCATGTTCGGGGCGCAGCGATAGCCTACCGAGGCACCTTCCTCGCGCCAATTGGCTATTGCGGCTTCGATGGGTAGTGTCAGTGGATCCCTCTCCACGGTAAGCATTTCAATGCTTGTGGCAGGAGGGTGGCGATCACGCTGAGTCGCAATGATGTCAGGACACTGTTGACGAATGCCGAGCACATCGCCGCGTGAAAGCAGTGGCGCATCTTCTCCCAAGCATTCAAGGGAAAGCGCGCCAACGGTTGGGTAGATCAATCCTAGCGGCGGCGCTTCATTGCGCTGATGGGCAAGGTCAATGGCTAATCGCCCGCCCGCGCTGTCACCCACCAGCGCGATAGGTTGAATCGCTTCTAACACCGTACGGCAGTCTGCCAACATGGCGGGGTAATCTACCTCTGGTGCCAGCCGATAGTTAACGCTTACCACTTCACGCTCAAGCATCTGGGCCAAGCTGGCGGCGGGGCCATGGTGGCTCTCTGTTGAGCCGATGGTAAAACCGCCGCCATGGATAAACAGCGCGCGGCCTGGTGTGCGCTGCTGGGGAATAAAACGGCGCACGCGAATACCACCCAAAGCGCTATTTTTAACCCGCATTCCTGCCGGGTCGGGTGGGGCGAACGTTTGGCAAAGCTCAACGTAGGCGCGCCGTGCTTGAGGTAATGGCAGCTCCTTTATCTTTGCCAGCCCGGCGCTAAAGCGCTGAATGAAGTCGTCCACGTTCATCGCTACTGTAACCCTTAGCGCCGAATACCAATGGTGCGGCTGGCAAGCTCGGGCCAAGCGTCTTTATGGGCTTGGGGTAGTTCTGTCACGCGATTTGCGACCGCTTCTGGAAACGGGCTTGGGCGCCCAGAGGCTTGTTTCATGCCCATCAACATCTGCTCGCTGGTCGCGATCAGGTTATCTTCGTCATCGAACAGGGTGAAAAAGACGTGCAGGCGCTTTGTGTCGCTATCCAGTAGCGTCAGACTGACGTTCAGGGCTTGGCCTTGGTGGGCCTCGCGGCGGTAGCAAAGATGCGTTTCCAGGGTATAGATCGTGTAGCCATAGTGTTCTCGGCCCGCTTCATCCAACCCAATGGTGTCGATAAGCGCCTCGCAGGCCAGAGAGAAGACGCGGGCGTACTCCGCGTCGTTCATATGCCCGTTGTAGTCGACCCACTCGGGAGCGACGTGGGTTTCATAAATAATCATTAAATGCGCCCCTGTAAGCCTTCGGCTTCCGGCCAATATTTTTGCACCACCTCGAGCAGCTCGACTAAAAAGTCATCCCGGCGCCGGTCAAGGGTGGCCACTGATCGTCCTGCCGCTTGATGCTCACACCCCTCGACGACTTTATCAATCAGTTCATCGGTGAGTTCCGGGGCCTCCAGCTTGGTCCAGGGCAGTTTAAGCGCTGGGCCAAACTGCTCCAGCATATGGCGCATGCCTGGCTCGCCGCCCGCTAGGTGGAAGGTTAAGAACGTGCCCATTAACGGCCAGCGGAGTCCACAGCCGTAAACCACGGCGGCATCGATCTCTTCGGTGGTTGCTACGCCATCGTTAACCAGATGCAGGGCTTCCCGCCACAGCGCCTCCATTAAGCGGTCGGCGATGTGGCCCTCAATTTCACGGCGAACCACCAGTGGGCGCATGGCGAGGGCCTGATACAGCCTCTGGGCGCTGGCGATCTGTGTGGGCTGGGTGGCCTTACCGCCAACAAGCTCTACCAATGGCAGTAAATACACCGGGTTGAAGGGGTGAGCGACGATCACGCGCCCAGGCGCTTGTTGGCACTGCTGCTGCAGGTCGGTGGGTTTAAAGCCGGAGGTAGACGAGCCAATAATGACGTCCGGTGGGGCAGCAGCGTCAATCGCGGATAAAATCTCTTGCTTTAGCGGTAGGCGCTCGGGCACGTTTTCCTGAATCAGGTCAGCGCCATCCACGGCTTTTTCAATCGTATCCGCAAAGGTTAACCGCTCAGGGCTAGCATCGGGCGCTAAGCCGAGCTGGGTTAACGAGGGCCAGGCATTGTCGATAAACGATTGGGTACGCGCCGGTGCCTTGGGATCCGGGTCGAAGGCGACGACGTCCCAGCCTTGAGCGAGGGCGCGGGCAATCCAGCCGTTGCCAATCACGCCGGTACCGATGACGGCTAAGCGGCTCATTTGTCACCTCCTGCTGTGTTACCCATGATACTTCCGGTCAACGGGTCGCGTAGTTTGAGATGAGCGCGGGTTTCTGCAGGCGTCATTACTCGGGCGCCGAGGTTTTCAATAATGGTCGACGCTTTCTCGACCAGTTGGCCGTTGTTAGCCAACACGCCTTTCTCTAAAAACAGGTTATCTTCCAACCCAACCCTAGCGTGGCCACCCAGCAGCACCGCCTGGGCGACCATGGGCATTTGATGTCGACCAATGCCGAAGGCGGCCCAGTTAGCATTGGCAGGTAATTTGTTGCGCATGGCCAGCATCGTTTCTGTGTCCGCTTCAGCACCCCAGGGAATACCCAGACAGAGCTGATAGAGCGGGTCGCCATCGATCAAGCCCTCTTGCTGAAGCTGGCGGGCAAACCAGACATGGCCCAAATCAAAGCACTCCAGCTCTGGCTTAACGCCTGCGGCCTGAACCAGGCGGGCGTGTTCGCGTAGCCAGTCTGCGGGGTTTACGTAGACCATATCGCCAAAATTGAGGCTGCCGCAGTCCAGCGTGCACAGCTCGGGAAGCAGTTCGCCGACCGGGGCGTGACGCTCGGCGGGTGTTTGGATATCGGTGCCTGGGCCGCCGCGCGTTGGGTCGGTGGCATCGGGTATCCAGTCGCCGCCGCCACCAGCGGTGATGTTCATCACAATATCCACATCGGCCTCGCGTACGCGCTCCATCACTTCGCGGAACTGCTCAGTAGAGTGGCTGATGCCGCCGGTCTCCGGGTCGCGAACATGGATATGCGCGATGCTGGCCCCGGCATGCGCCGCTTCAATGCAGGAAGCTGCAATGGCCTTGGGTGTAACAGGCACATTGGGGTTTTTTGCGGTGGTATCTCCCGCGCCCGTCACGGCACAGGTAAGAATGACATTGCGGTTCATGGCGTGCTCTCTAGTCAGCAGTTTATTCGCTTACTAGTGTGTCGCCGTGCGCAGACATTAGTTGTCATAAAGCGACATTCGCTATACATAAGATGCGATTTTTGATCTCGGCTAATTAATACCCGGTCATTTCCAAATAACCCTCGCCAAGCGGTTCGCCGCTGGCGCGGTCGTTGACCACCACTTCACCTTCCCAGTAGGGCACGCTGGTGGTCATCCAGCGGTTGGCGTGGGGCGCTTCGATGTTGATGTCGATCCCTACTGACGGTATTTCCAGCCGCCATTGGGTGGGCACATTGCGACCGGCGACAGCCGACGTTGCCAGCGGCGTTAGGGTAATGTCATCTGATGCTAAGGGGGTGGCGTCGCCTTGGGGAGTAATCCAGGTGCCGGAGCGGTAGTCGGCGTTTTGGGCGGAGCCGCCACGTAGTTGGAACGCCATCAGCTTGTGGCCATCCTCAAGGTGAATCGAGAACCAGTCCCAGCCTGATTGGCGGGCATCAAGCAGTTGACTGCTCCACTCCCGATCCAGCCAGCCGCGCCCGCTAACGGTTTTTGTCTCGCCGTTAATGGTGACTTCGCCGTTTATTTGCCAGAAGGGCTGGCTGTAGTACATGGAGCCCTGGCCATTGGCGGCTTTCTGGCTAAAACCCTCTTCGCCGTGAAGCACCAGCGGCCCCTCTGCAGTCAGTTCTAAACGGTAGCCAAAACGCGATGCACCCTCGCCGCTGTAGGCGGTTAGTGTGAGGTGATTAAAATCGCTGCTGTCGGCTTCTTCGTTAGCTTTAAGCTGCCAATCATCCAGCCAGGCATGAAAGGGGCTAATCATTACGCCTGCTTGGCTGTCCTGGGGAGTGTTCAATGAGGCCTGTGAATGGCTGCGCCCGAAACGTTCGGCCACCTGGTGTTGCTCGCCCTGGGAGATCGCCATATGGGCCATCCACAGTTGATCGGCCGCCCAAGGAGTAGGCGCAGGGCGTTCGTTGGGAGGTATCAGCGCCTGGCGAAAGAGCGTCCACTGCAGGCCAAGTGGCTCACCGTCGGCGTCTTCTAAATTGGCGGTTAAATACCACCATTCAATGCGGTAGTCCGGGTGGGCGGCGTGCTCTTGTGGAAAACTGAGCGGCTGATTAGGCTCGGCATGCCTAAAACCATCGGCGTCTTGTCCTAAACCGGCAAAGCCTGTGTTGTTGGTTTCGGTTTGATTCTCTTCGTCACAGCCGTAAAGCGTTAGCGCTACAGTGGCTATCAGTAGAAGATGCAAGGTTAGTCGAAGCCTTAAGCTCATTGATTGGCCTCTTCTGCCAGTAAGGCCCGCGGTGAGGCGCGCCAGAAACGCAGCGTGGGCAGGGCTGCTGCCAGGAGTGCCACACCAACGGCGGTGGCCAGGGTAACGGCCATTTCCCCAGGAAATAGATAGAGCGGTAGTCGCCAGCCGAAGGCGGCCACATTAATAATCGCCACTAATCCCCAGGTAATCGCGATACCCAGTGGAATGGCCAGCAGGCCGGTGGCTAATGCGGCACCGCTCAGTTGTGCCAGATTTAATTGTGCCAGCTGTGCTCGGGGAACGCCCAGCGCCCATAGCGGCGCTAACTGTTGGCGTCGGCTGCGTGCCTGGGTCAGCAGGCTGGCGAGCAGCGCTAGTGCCGCTACTGCTAGGGTTAATGCATTGAGCGCGCGGGTAATGGTAAAGGTACGCTCAAAAATCTCGGTGGCAATACGCTTGATCTCGCGCTGATCGCTCAGCGCATCGCTGCCGAGGTCAAAGCGTTCGAGCAGAGCAGCATGCAGGGCATCAACATCAGCCTCGTCACTCAGCACTAACCCCATGGAGCTAGGCGGGGCATCAAAACGAGCGGCAAGCTGGGGCGATGCCATTAGCACCTGCCCGCTGGGGTTGCCGTAGTCGGGATAAATAGCGGCGATGGTCAGCGTTTCATTGGCGCCGGGCGCGTTCAGCGTCAGGCGATCACCGGGGGAGAGGTTCTCTGCAGTGGCAAGTTGCTCGTTAATAAAAATCGCGCCATCACTAAAGGCTGCCCAGGCGGATGAGCGGTCTTGTTGGGTTGCCAGCAGCGGCCAGTGCGGAGTGAGTGATTCGCCAGGGGTAATGCCGTAAAGCTCGATAGGCGTGCCTAAAGAGCGGCTACCTTCCGGCGTTGTAGCGGCCTGTAGTGTTGCATCGCTGCGCCGTGTGAGCAGGCGCTCGAAGACCTCCGGGCGATCAGCCAGCCAAGCATCAATATCCGCATATTGCTCGGCGGGGGCATTCAAGTAGAGCGGGGCGACCAAGCGCTGATCGAGCCAGTCTAAAAACGTCAGGCGAAAGCCGCCGACCATGCTACCGACCCCCAGATTGGTCGCCAGGGCGATAAGTAGTGCCATCATGGCCAGTGACAGCCTAGGTAGCTGAAGCTGCATATCCGCCAGTGCCCAGTGAATAAGTGGGCGCCGCCGGGCGAGGTACGTCAGCGCTTTTAGTAGCAGTGCTAAAAAGGGCGGCAGCCACAGGGCGCTAGCCAGAAGTAACGCCGCTACCAGCGTAAAGCCTGTCACTAATCCATCGCCAGGGGGCTGAAAGCGAAGCCAAACATACAATGCTAGCGCAACGCCCATCGCGAAAGCGCCGCCGATGCTCATTAGCGATAATTGGCGGCGGTAACCGCTACGCCAGGCCTGCATCTGACCTAACTCCAACATGTTTAAGCGGGCCGCGCGCCATAGCACGCCGCTGCCTGCCAGCAGTAGTCCGCCAAGGCTAACCGCCAGCCCACCGACCCAGTAATGCCAGGGCAGGTTGAGCTCTTGCCCGATGCCTGCGCCATAAAGTGAGCCCAGGGTTGCCGCGACATCGGGCAGTAACAAACGTGCCAGCCATACGCCGCTGGCAATACCGGCAAGTGCTCCGATTAGGCCGAGCAGGAGCAGCTCTAAGCTGAGCGCTAGCACTAAACTGCGCCCTGATACACCCAGCACTCGCAGGGTGCGCAGCATGCCCAGGCGTTGCTCCAACGCTAGGCCTAGCGCTGCTTGAACGATGAATAGCCCCACGACCCAGGCAAGTAGCCCCAGTGCGGTAAGGTTCAGGTGAAAGCTTTCGGTCAGTTGACCAGGGGAGGCAAGCGTGGTGGCGCGGGTGAGCGTTAATCCCGGGGGCGCTTCAGTGAGTGCCCCCGGGGCGGCCACGATGCGCGTAAGCTGGTCGCCGCTTTCAAGCAACCGCGCTGCGGCGGCAATATCCATGATCAGCGTGTCTGGGGGTAGTGCTGGCGCTAAAACGAGCGGCGGGAGTGTTTTGCCATCTGCCAAGGTCGGGGTGGCAGCCGATGCATTCTCGCGCGTTATCCCTAGGGTTTCCAAAGCGTCAGGCGCTACGCGTGTTTGCCACGGGGGCGTTAGAAAGTCACTTAACGACGCGGAGGTGTTGGCTTGAGCCAGCGCGTTATCGCTGGAAAGGGTCAGTGGGTCAATGCCGATCAGAGTTAGCCGGGTGCCATCTTGGGTAACGACTTCACCCTCTAGCATGGGCGATACGGGCAAGTCTGCTTGACGCAGGGCGTGATACTCGGCACGACTGAATGGCATGCCATCGCGCCGCTCAAGCTGATCCAGCTGGGTGTCAAACAGCGCATCGGCGCGGGCGTAGCTGTCGCGAGCGGTGGCGTTGATCGCCTGGATGCCACTCCATAGGGCACTAGCCACCCATAGTCCGAGCAGCAGCATTATCAGTTGGCCGGGGTGGCGCCGGTAGTGGCTAAGTAGCGTGGATAGCACCCGGGTCATAGTGCCGCTTCTAGTAGATGACCGTGGCTTAGACGTAGGCAGCGATCAAGCGGAGCCGCCACTTGGGGGCTGTGGGTGACAATGAGCAGGGCGCACTGAGTTTCGCGAACCAGGCTCAATAGCAGTTCAAGCACTTCACCTGCGGTGGTTTCATCCAAATTGCCCGTGGGTTCATCGGCAAGCAGCAGAGGTGGGCGCGGCGCCAGAGCACGACCAATAGCTAAGCGCTGCTGCTGCCCGCCAGAGAGCTGCTCCGGGTAACGTGTTTCCATGCCACTCAGCCCAAGCCGCTCAATTAAGTGGTCTGTCCAGTCGGCATCGTCGCGATTGGCTAAGCGCGCCTGTAAGCGCAGATTGTCGATGACCGTTAAGCTGGGCACTAAGTGGAATTGCTGGAAGACTAAACCCAGTTGCTCGCGGCGTAGCTTGGCGCGCGTGGGCTCAGGTAGAGACGCGACATTCTGGTTTTCGAAGCTAACTGTTCCTTGGTCGGGAAGATCTAAACCGGCGGCAAGATGCAGTAGGGTGGATTTGCCGCTCCCAGATTCTCCCATTAGCGCCAGGCTTTCTCCTGCCGCGAGACGAAGGGAGACATCGTTGAGCACGTTCAGCGGCCCTTGTGGCGTCGTGTAGGTTTTATGTACCTGATGAAATTCCAGCATGGCTGCCTTTGTTGTCCATTAAGGTAGAGGCTAGTTGATGCTAGTTTGGAGCCCCTGGCGCGCCGCGCTCCCCATATACTGCTATTCCACCCCTACCCGTGCGTTTAATGAAATACATACTTTTATCCGCGGCATCAATAAGCTCGCCCGCATCGCCAAATCCGCCGTCGTTCAGGCAGGCAATGCCAATCGAAACGGAGACATAGATAGGGTGCTGGTCGTTGTGAGCCATGGGCGTTTTTTCTAAACGCTGGGCAATACGTTTGGCGAATACTTGAGCTGCCTGGGCATCTTCATCTGGCAAAATGACCAGGAACTCTTCGCCTCCCCAGCGCCCCGCAAGATCGCCTTCACGAATAAGCGACTGCAGCGTTTTGCCGAATTTTTGCAGCACGTTGTCGCCCATTTGGTGGCCGTATTGATCGTTGAGCTTCTTAAAGTGGTCAAGGTCAATAAATACCACTGACATGATGCGAGACTGTTCCTGGCATAAGGCAAAGCGCTTATGCATTTGCTCTTCAAGCCAGGATCGGTTGGCAAGACCGGTGAGCATATCGGTTCGTGAACGCTCTTCTAACTCATCTTGTCGTTGACGCAGGGAGGCGAGCTCTACTTGTTGCGTTTCAAAGCGCGCTTTGAGCTGTAACGTCTGTTGGAACAGCAGTTGTTGAGCCTCGGCAAGCAACGATTCGTTATCCTGCAAAGGGGGGGCCGTCATTTGCAGCATGTCCGCCAGCGCTGGCAACTGTTCCTGAATATTCTCTAACAAAAGCCGTAATGAGATCGCATGGGCGCCCTGGTAGGTTTCAAACTCTCGTACCACGGCGACGAGCGACTGCGCAGGATGTGAAGAGAGCCAGGCGTCGGCGATGGGCCCAGACAGCTGAATGCAAAGCCTATCGGCGGCGGTAATGTCGTACTCATTGTGGCTATCGCAGATACGCTGAGCGAGCGGTGTTGGAACACCCCATTTGGCAGCGAGCCAAGCACCTACTTGAGAGTGATCGCAGCCAAAAAGGCGCTGTTCCGACTCGGATAACTGTCGATGAGAGAGTGCGGCTTCAGCATACAACTCATTGCTCTCTTTAGGGTATGTCGCCCTTAAAGCCATGATGCCAATGTCTTGTAGTAAGGCGGCAGTGAAAACGGGCCCCGCCATGTCCGGGCAAAGCTGTATGGCAAGGTGTCGTGCTGCTAACGAGGCGATGATAGAGCGCATCCATACCCGCTGGTAATGGGCGTCAATACCTCTGTTTTGAAGCAGGCTGAAGCTCATTACCGCTGCCAGCGTGGTGTCTAACCCCAAACGTGCCGTTGCTTCTTGGCACGCATGTACCTTTATATGACTACGTGAGAAAAAAGCGCTATTGGCAAGGGTAATGATACGCATGCTCAAGGCAGGATCACGCTCGATAGCATTGGCGTAGTCGTTTACCGACGGATGCTCAGTACGTGCCACTTTTAAAACGTTAACGGCGACAGCAGGGAGGGTAGGTAAGTTTGGACACTTGAGTAGATCAGCTATCAAAAATAACGGTAATTCTGTCGTTAAGACCAGGTCTTTCGAATTATCCTTTGCCTGGATGGCCTGCATTATTCTCTCCTTACGCGTATTTAGCTTGCAGCAGCCGTGAGCCATCCATGGCAATTGCCGTATTGGGCAGTATTCAGTCGTTTGTCTCAAACCATTTTAGGTGATTCGTCTGCTAAATACTCGCGTTTGAATGCCGATTTTATTACAGCTCAAAGTTCAAAAAATACGCTAAACCGAGATGTTATGTAAGATATTTCTCAGAACCAGCTAAGAAGTTGGCTATTAGATGTCCGGCGCGACATGCGACTAAAGGGTATAGCGATGAGCCTTTTTTTATCTCAATTCAACTACCATACTAGTCATATCAGCTTCTGGCGCTAATCGTCTCGGGCTTCTCTAATTAGGATCAGGTGCAATGCACACGACATTACAAACGCTCTGGCAGGGAACCCACGAAGGGGAATCGGTTCGCCAACGGCTATTTCATGTGCTGAGGCAGTCGATTATTCAGATGGTACTGGCGCCGGGGCAGGCGCTATCGGAAAAGGAGCTTGCCGACACTTTTTCGGTGAGCCGTCAGCCAGTGCGGGAAGCTTTCATAAGGCTCTCAGAGTCAGGCTTGGTGGAAGTTCGCCCTCAAAGGGGAACCTATGTTGTACGCATTTCGCGCCAAGCGGTGCTAGAGGCACGATTTATTCGTGAGTCGCTTGAGGTGTCAATCGTACGCGAAGCCACCAAGCAACCCCTTCAGTCTGGCGTGCTAATGGAGCTTAACGAGCTTATTGATCGACAGCGTAGCTGCATCGAGCGACAAGACCATGACCGCTTCTTCTTTCTTGATGAAATGTTTCATCGCACCTTGGCATTGGCTACGGGACAAACCATGGCGTGGAATGTGATTGAAGACGTCAAAGCACAATTAGACAGAGTACGGTATTTGAGTATTCCTGATTCTACGCCTATTCCGAAATTGGCCGATCAGCATCAGGCCATCGTGGATGCGATATCTGCTGGAGATACTGACGCGGCAGTTCAGGCAATGAGTATTCATCAATGTGAAATACTCCACTCTCTGCCTGAATTAGAGCATCGCTTTCCGGAGCTGTTTGAAGGTGTGAGCATGAATGTTCATGCGCTAACTATATAAAACCCACTAATGAGTACAACAACGCTGCACAAGTTGCATGAAGTAGATCCAGCCAGAACTGGCTGGTGAATTATCAACAATAAATAGATGTCTTTAGGAGCCCTACATGAAACTCACAAAATTACTGCCTGCTGTTGCATTGGTTGTCGCAAGCCATTCGGCTCACGCTGCTTACCAGCTTAATGTCTCAATTGCGTTGAGTCCTCAGGATCCCATTGCTCAGGCGATGGAGAGCGCTAAAGAGGCGATTGATGAGCGCTCAGAGGGAGAGCTGACCATTCAGATTTTCCCAAACAGCCAGCTTGGTTCTGACGAAGACGTGATCGAACAAATTCGTAGTGGTGCCAATATCGCGATCTTAGTCGATGCGGGGCGTTTATCGGAGTATCAACCTGAGTTGGGTATCTTAAGTGCCCCTTATTTAGTTGAAGACTATCGTGACTATGACCAAATCACAACATCTCCGCTTTACCTTGATTGGGTCGAAAGTATGGCAGAAACCAGTGGTTTACGATTACTCAATTATAACTGGTTTCAAGGGTCACGGCAGATGCTGACTCAAAATGAAGTGAAGACACCTGATGATTTGAGTGGTGTGCGTGTGCGGACTATCAACTCACCAGTATGGGTGAAAACCGTCGAAGCGATGGGCGCTACTCCAACACCGCTGCCTTGGTCAGAAGTTTACTCAGCGCTACAGCTAGGGTCGATCGACGGGGCTGAAGCACAACTAACCGCCGCTGAAGGCCAAAATCTGCATGAAGTTATTACTCATGTGGCACTAACAAACCATATTCATTTGATGACCGGTATTGCGACTTCTGAACAGTGGTATCAAGCATTACCTGATGAGCTGCGCTCTATTCTTGATGAAGAACTGCTAAAAGCTGGTGAAGCTGCTAGTCAAGCAACCGCAGCGGCTCAAGCCTCAGTGCGCGCGCGGATGGTAGCGGAGGGCGTTACGTTTTCTCAAGTGGATATGGGCGTATTCAGAGATCGAATGGGCAGCGTTTATGAAGAGCTAGGTTACAACCAGTATCGTGATCAATTGCTTTCTTCAGAGTGAGTCTCAGCCCTCTGCTCGCCAGGGCGGGGGCTGCACCCTTTTTGTCTTTTGCTATTACTTAACTGTCCGGATGCCCGTATAGGGCGAGGAATGCTGTATGTGGCATTGGTACGATAAAGGTGAGGAGTGGCTGGCTATTATGCTACTCGGTGGTACCTCTCTCACCATGTTAGTTAGCTCAACGGCTAGGGCAATAGGGAATCCTTTTGCAGGGGGCGCTGAGCTTGCACAATTTTTGTTTATTTGGACTGCTGTATTAGGGGCTGATATTACCCTGCGCCAGGGAGGCCAGGTGCGAATTGATGCCCTTGTCATTCGTTTACCTCTTAAGTTACAGCTCATGATTACCAGCCTATGTGTTGGGATGATGATGCTCTTTCTGGCTCTTTTAATCTGGTATGGCTTCGTTCTAGCAGCTTCAAACTGGCAGCGTCCCATGGGAGTGGCAGGACTTAGTTATGGGTATATCACTCTGGCACTTCCTGTCGGGGCATTGTTAATGATGCTTTCACTGGTACGCCGCTTGTTCGCTAAGGGCGTCATCGGGAGTTTGGTTGTTGACGATGATGACATTGTGGAGGAGGCGCTATGACGGCAGCTCTGTTATTAGGATTCGGTCTGCTTCTCATGGCGATAGGTATGCCCGTTGCCTTTGCTATTGGAATTGCGGGTTTCTCCTATTTCTTATTGCCAGAAACATTTTTACCGACAAGCATTGCCGTCCAGCGCATTGTATCTTCGACGCAATCATTTCCACTATTAGCTGTGCCGTTGTTTATTTTCATCGGCCATTTAATGAACGCCAGCGGTATTACCCCCCGTTTGGTTCACCTTTCTACTCTATTAGCAGGATGGATGAGCGGTGGTTTAGCCCAGGCAAGTATCGTGTTGAGCACCTTAATGGGCGGGGTTTCCGGTTCTGCCGTGGCGGATGCCGCAATGCAATCCAGGGTGCTGGGAAAAAGCATGATCAAGGGAGGCTATTCAGCGGGGTTTACTGGGGCGGTGCTCTCTATTGGGGGGCTGATTACTGCGACCATTCCACCGAGTATCGGTTTGATCCTTTACGGCTATCTTGGCGAAGTTTCGATAGGGCGGCTATTTATCGCAGGCCTCGTGCCGGGCTTCTTGCTAATGGTGGCGCTGATGCTGACCACTTACATCATGGCTAAACGACGGGGCTATCAGCCAGTAAGGGAGCGGTTGCCCACCGGCCGTGAAGTGCTTAAGGCCCTACGTGGCAGTATCTGGGCAATTCTCTTCCCCGTATGGCTCTTGGTGGGTATTCGCTATGGACTTTTTACCCCTTCCGAAGCAGGTGCTTTTGCGGTTGCTTATGCCTTGTTGGTGGGCTACGTAATACACCGAGAAATGGGTATTAAAGAGATACTTAATGCCATGCGTGCCAGCGTAAGAGATATTGGCATGATAATGCTGATTATTATGTTCTCAGGCATTATTGGTTATGTCGTCTCTTTCGAAAGGGTGCCGCAAACAATAGCAGAGCTAACACTCGGCGTATTCTCTAGTCATATAACACTGTTGCTGGCAGTTTCCGTAATACTTGTTTTTCTAGGTATGTTGTTAGAAGCCACGGTTGTTGTCATGTTGTTAACCCCCATCTTGGTGCCCGTTATTAAAGCCGCAGGTGTTGATCCTGTTCATTTTGGGCTGTTAATGATGACGCTGGTTACGTTCGGTGGCATGACACCTCCTGTGGGTATTTCAATGTATACCGTGTGCGGAATATTACGATGCTCTTTTTATGAGTATAGCCGTGAGTTACTGCCTTTTGCCTTTGCTGTATTTGTGGTTGTGCTAGGCATTCTCTTCTTCCCCAATGTAGTGCTGTTTTTGCCTAATTTATTGCTGGGCTAAATCTGCCTATGACACTCTCATAATGAAGGAGCGATGATGAAGTTTAATGATAATGTTGAGTTCATGGGCAAAGACTTTCTGTTAGAAAATGAAGCAGCCCGACGGCTTTATCATGAGCACGCAGCGATCATGCCGATTTGCGATTATCACTCGCACTTAGATCCAGTCGAAATAGCTCATAATACCCAGTTCGATAATTTAACCCAGCTATGGCTAAAAGGGGATCACTATAAATGGCGTGCAATGCGCTGCGCGGGTGTTGCTGAGCAGCGTATAACCGGAGATGTCAGTGACCGAGAACGCTTTCAAGCATGGGCGGAAACCGTACCCGACTGCTTAGGCAATCCACTCTATCATTGGACGCATCTTGAGCTTAAGAAGCCGTTAGGGATCGACAATATTCTCCTCTCTGCACAGACAGCTGAGGAGATATGGCACCTATCTAAACAGCGGCTAGCAACTCCACAGCTTAGTGCTCAAGGGATTTTGGAGCGCTTTAACGTGCGTACTATTTGTACCACGGATGATCCTGTGGATAGCTTGGAAACCCATCAACGGCACGCGAAGGCGAACACTGGGCCGACTATGCTGCCGACATTTCGAGCTGATGCGGTTCTCAAAATAGAACAGCCAGCGTTTGTCGATTATCTCGCTACGCTCGAAGTTGCCAGTGGTGTGACGATACAGCGTTTCGATGATTTGCTGGCTGCTCTGTACCAGCGTCTCGAACATTTCGAAAGTTTAGGTTGCTGCCTTTCCGACCATAGCCTTGAGAAGCCCGTTTTTGTTGAGCCTCCTGCAGCTTATGAGCTGGATCGGATACTCGACCGCAGAAAGCGCGGAAATGAACTGAGTAGTGATGATGTGCACGGCTTTACCACAGCGGTGCTGCTATGGCTCGGTAAGGAGTATGCACGCCGGGGCTGGGTCATGCAGCTTCACATTGGCGCTTTGCGCGATTTAAGCCAGCGGGGGCGTCGTGACATAGGCGCTAACAGTGGTTTCGATGCGATTGGCGATATCACCTACGCAGAACCTTTAGCGGCGCTGTTGGATGCGCTGGATAGCCAGCATCAACTGCCGCGCACCGTGCTTTATAACCTTAACCCGCGGGATAACGAAATGCTCGCTGGGCTGGCCGGTTCCTTTCAAGGTGATGGAATCCCCGGAAAAGTGCAGTTTGGAGCCGCATGGTGGTTTAACGACCAGCGTGATGGCATGGAACGCCAGCTAACTACCCAGATGCAGTTTGGTTTGCTGCGCCACTTTGTGGGCATGCTGACTGATTCTCGTAGCCTTCTATCGTTTTCTCGTCATGAGTATTTTCGGCGTATTTTTTGCCAAATGCTGGGGACTCAAATGACCCGCGGCGAGTTACCCAACGATATTGACCGAGTTGGCGAGCTGGTTCGTGCGGTGTGCTACCACAATGTGCAGCGCTACCTATTTGAGCGTTAACTTCTTTTTACTTCTTGTGATGGATTTACCATGATCATTAGCGATGCATATTTAATCGTAACGTCCCCAGGCCGCAACTTTGTCACGCTGAAAATTGTTACCGAATCAGGAGTGTATGGGATCGGCGATGCCACATTAAATGGCCGCGAGCTGTCGGTGGTCGCCTACCTGGAAGAACATGTGTTACCAACATTAATTGGTCGCGATGCTAGCCGCATTGAAGATATCTGGCACTTTCTGTATCGCGGCGCTTACTGGCGGCGTGGGCCAGTAACGATGACGGCTATTGCCGCAGTGGACGTAGCCCTATGGGACATCAAAGCAAAGCTTGCGGGGATGCCGCTTTACCAGCTGTTGGGTGGTAAGAGTCGCGATCGGGTGATGGTCTACGGTCATGCGACAGGGCGTGATATTGAAGCGTGCCTAGAAGAGGTCGCCCGCCATGTGGATGAGGGCTACAGAGCGGTACGCGTTCAAGCTGGTGTGCCAGGCATTGCCAGCATCTATGGTGTCGCCAAAAAAGAGGGTGAGCCCTATGAACCTGCAGATTCTGATTTGCCCGCAGAGCATGTGTGGAGTACCAGTAAATACTTAAACCATGTGCCTAAACTATTTGCCGCCGTGCGTGAGCGCTTCGGCGATGATTTGCACGTGCTACACGATGTTCATCATCGCCTGACGCCCATCGAGGCTGCTCGCTTAGGTAAAGAAGTGGAGCCCTACCATCTCTTTTGGCTTGAAGACTGCGTACCGGCTGAAAATCAGGAGGCGTTTGGCCTTATCCGCCAGCACACCACCACGCCGCTGGCCGTAGGTGAAGTCTTTAACAGCCTGTTTGACGCCAAAGCGTTGATCGAGAATCAGTGGATTGACTATATACGCGCCACTTTAACCCACGCCGGGGGGATCACCCACGTACGGCGCATTGCCGATTTGGCGGGTCTTTACCACGTGCGTACCGGCTTCCACGGGCCAACGGATCTTTCGCCGGTTTGCTTGGGGGCGGCGATTCACTTTGACACCTGGGTACCCAACTTCGGCATCCAGGAGTATATGCCGCATACCAGCGCCACTGACGAGGTATTCCCCCACGATTATCGCTTTGAGGACGGGCATTTCATCGTTGGTGAAAAGCCGGGGCATGGTGTTGATATCGATGAACAGTTAGCCAAGCAATACCCCTATAAGCGCGCCAGCCTGCCGGTGAACCGGTTAGAAGACGGCACCTTGTGGCACTGGTGAAGGAGTTCATCTAGATGAAAGCATTCCAGGTAAAGGCGCCCCATGACTACCAGGTCGCGGAAGTTGATCCGCCCAAGGTGGCCGCTGGTGAAGCGTTGGTACGCGTAGCATTTGCCGGTATCTGCGGCTCGGATATGCACATTATCCATGGCGACAACGCCTTTGTGCGCTTTCCGCGCATCACCGGCCATGAGTTCGCCGGGGTAGTGGAGGCGGTAGGGGAAGGCGTGGCTGACGTAGCCGTTGGGGATCGCGTGTGCATTGACCCCGTTATCAGCTGTGGTGAGTGCTACCCCTGTCGGATTGGCCGTCCCAACGTGTGCAGTTCGCTTGAAGTGATCGGTGTGCATCGCGATGGTGGTTTTGAAGAGTTTGTGGCCGTACCCGCGGCTAACGTACACCACCTACCTGAGCATATCGGGCTAGACGCCGCTGCCTTAGTTGAGCCTTATACCATTGCCGCCAACGTACTTGATCGTATGCAGCCGCACCCTGGTGATCGACTAATGATTCTGGGCGCCGGCGTTATTGGCCTTACGATCCTGCAAATGGCTTTGGCCAAGGGGATTGAAGAGGTCATCGTCACTGATGTTATTAACGAGCGATTAGTGGCGGCAAAACAGCTTGGGGCAACGCAGGTATTTAATAGCCGCGAGCAGGATGTGGAAAAAGAGGTGCTTGCCTTAACCCAGGGGGAAGGCGTGCCGCTGATTGCCGATGCGGCCTGCGTGCCAGCGCTGTTACCGCAAATGCTGCGTTTAGCGTCGCCAGCAGGGCGCATTGGTCTACTGGGCTTTAGCGTTCAGCCCAGCGAGCTAGTGCAGTTAGAGGTGATTAAGAAAGAGCTGACCCTGATCGGGTCGCGGCTCAACAACCGTAAGTTTCCGGAGGTGCTAAAGCTAATGGCAAGTGGGCAGTTGGATCCGTTGGCGTTAGTCAGCCACCGGTTGCCGCTAAGCGACATGCCCAGCGCCATCGACATGCTTGACCACCGGCCAGAAGAGGCCCGCAAGGTGCTGATTCAAATCAGTGCTTGAGGGATGCTACTCCAACCCACGCCAACCCACGCGAAATTAATAGCTGCAATAAACAACTAACAACACCCGTGTGCAGGAGAAAGACAATGATCAAACAACTTATCACCAGCGCTGTTCTTGGGGCCGCCATGCTAGGCAGTCACTCACTAATGGCGGCAGACTTTACCCTGCGTTTTGGCCATTTAGCCAATGAGCAGAACATTTGGCACCAGGCCGCTGAGAAATTTAAACAGGAGGTCGAAGCAAACTCTGACGGGCAGATCGAAGTACGCCTCTATCCCAGTGAGCAGCTTGGGAACGAGATGGACGTGATCAACAGTATCCAACTGGGCACGGCGGATATGACTATTACCGGTGAAAGCTTACAGAACTGGGCGCCGAAAGCCGCGATGATGGCGGTACCGTACGCCTTTAGAGATTCCGAACACCTCCATGCCGCCGTTAACGGCGATATTGGTGCTGAGATTGAAGCGCAAATCACTGAACGCACTAACCTGGTACCTTTGGCGTGGTTTGAGCGTGGCCCCCGTGAGCTGACCTCCAATCGTCCTATCCGCACGCCTGATGAGCTGGATGGGTTACGTCTTCGCGTTCCTAACGTGCCGCTATTCGTTGATACATGGCAGGCAATGGGGGCACGTCCAACCCCAATGGCGTTTAGCGAAGTGTTCACTGCGCTGCAGCAAAACACCCTGGAAGGTCAAGAGAACCCGCTTAGTCTGATCGAAAGCGCCAGCTTTAATGAGGTGCAGGACTACGTCAACATGACCGGCCATGTGCGCAGCTGGATCTACGTGGTGATTGGCCGTAACCAGTTGGAAAGTATGCCGGAAGAACTTCAGCAAGTGGTGCGAGACGCTGCTCAAACGATGCAGGAGTATCAAGCCGAGCTTTTCGTTGATGACCAAGCACGTCTTGAGCAAGCGCTACAGGAGCGTGGCATGGAGTTCGTGGAAGTCGATGTCGATGCCTTTGCAGAGAAAGCTCGCCCCGCCGTGCTTGAGGCCTTAACCGAAGAGCAGCGTGAACTCTTTGACGCTATCCAAGACCTGTAAGCTCGGATTTGTGGTCAATTGATAATGACAATGGGCTGGCCGTGCGCCAGTCCATTTTCTAACGATACAAGCAGCTTGCCCATGAGGATACGGTTATGAACTCGGATCACAAAGCGCTTGAACAGCAAGCGTTGGAGAGTCTGGATTCAATGTCGGTGGTGCCTAAATTTAAAGGCCCCATTGGGCGCGTCATTGGCTGGGTGGACACGTGCTTTCTGACGTTGGCTGTTACGGCGCTGATTGCGATTGCCGCCACGGTACTGCTGCAAATTTGTTCACGGCTATTTTTGCCGTTTTCGATAGCCTGGACCGAAGAACTCTCGCGCTATCTGTTTATTTATATGGTGGCACTATCTGTTGGTGTGGTGCTGCGACAGAACCGAAACATCAGCGTTGAGCTTTTCCATCATCTACTGGGGCCGCGCATACAGGCAGCCTTTCAAGTGTTGATCTGTGCGCTGATTGGCCTGTTTGCCTTTTTGGTGCTGCCTTACGCTTGGCAGTATGCGCAAAACGGCGCTTGGCAAACCTCGCCCACGCTGCATGTTCCCATGCTGTATATCTTTTTCTCAACGGTAGTCACCTTTGCGCTTCTCCTGGTTTATAGCTTGCTGGGGTGTCTTGAGGGAATTATCGCAATGTGTCACTCCTCTGCCTCCCTTCCGGAGTCGTAAGCATGGAAGTTATTATCCTCTTTAGCGTTTTCTTGGTTTTGCTCTTGGTGGGAATGCCCATTGCGTTTGCGCTGGGGTTAGCCTCGCTCTCTTATCTGCTGCTTGAAGGCATTTCATTAACCATCGTGCCGCAGCGCATGTATGCGGGTATCGACACCTTCGTGCTGCTGTGTATTCCCGGCTTTGTGCTGGCCGGCAATTTAATGAACGTGGGCAATATCACTGATCATATTGTGCGTTTTTCCAATGCTCTGTTAGGCCACATTCGCGGCGGTCTTGGCTTGGCCAATGTGGCAGGGTCGATGATTTTCGGTGGTATCTCCGGCACGGCGGTTGCAGATTCAGCCAGCATCGGTTCGGTGATGATTCCCGGTATGGCTCGCTCAGGCTATGACAAGCCGTTTGCTGCTGCGGTGACCGCCGCCTCGTCAACCGTTGGGCCGATTATACCGCCCAGCGTACCCATGATCATTGCCGGTTCGCTCAGCGGGATTTCGGTCGGACGGATGTTCCTGGCAGGTGCCGTACCGGGGCTTCTAATGGGCCTCGCCATGATGATTACGGTGTATATCCTGGCCGTTCGGCGTGGATATCCCAAAGAGCAGCGGGTACCGTTTTTGCAGCTGCTGCGCGAAGCCAAAACGGCCTTCTGGGCACTGCTGATGACCGTGATTATTCTCTACGGCATTATTGGCGGGTTCTTTACCCCTACCGAAGCTTCTATTGTGGCTTGCCTCTATGCCTTGGTCGTCGGCATGTATGTGTATAAAGGCCTGTCGTGGAAAAAGCTTCCGGCGATTTTGTCAGACACCGTATTAACCTCTTCGGCACTACTGCTGATGGTGGGGTTAGCCAACCTGTTTGGCTGGATACTCACCAGTGAGCAGATCCCTCAGATGATAGCCTCACTGATTCTCTCCATTAGCGATAACCCGCTCATTGTCTTACTCATCCTTAACCTGATTCTTTTGTTTGTTGGCGCTTTTATGGAGACCATTGCCGCGCTGATTATTCTTTTCCCGGCCTTGGTGGGAGTCGCCACTGGCGTGGGTGTCGATCCGGTTCACTTTGCGGTAATCGCGGTGTTGAACCTGATGATTGGGCTGACAACCCCGCCGGTGGGGGTCTGCCTATTCGTGGTAGCGGGGATTGGCAAGCTACCTATGTTGACGGTGGCAAAAGCCATCGTGCCTTTTTTACTGTGCAACTTGGCGGTACTGTTGTTGGTGACCTATGTCCCCGCGATTTCGCTTTGGTTGCCTAACTTGCTGATGGGAGAGTAGTTGATGATGGCTCCAAAGCTTATTGAAGCAAAGCCAAGAAGTGGTCGGATCGGGATTGTCCATCTGGGGTTAGGCGCTTTTCACCGCGCCCACCAAGCGGTCTATTTAGAACGTTATCGTCAACGCAGTGGCGATGGTGAGTGGGGCGTTTGCAGCGCGAATTTACGCTCTAGCGTTGGTTTAGTCGACGGCTTACGTGCGGCAGGGCAGCGCTATCATGTAGCGGAGTACGCCGATAGTGACAGCGTCACGCTGCGTGAAATTGGCGTTATTGAAGAGACGCTATTCTCGGGCCGTGATGGCGCGGACGAAGGTATGGATAGCTGGGGGCGAGACCGAGAGGCGCTACTGGCGCGAATGGCGTCTGCGGATACCCGTGTTGTTACGTTAACAGTCACTGAGAAGGGCTACTTTTTAAACCCCGCGAGCGGTGAGTTAAAAATCGATGACCCGATGATCATCGGCGATATGGTCTCGCCCCAACAGCCGCGAACTGCCCCTGGACTATTGGTAGAAGCGTTAGCTCAGCGGCGTGAGGCTGGTCTTGCTCCCTTTACCGTTCTCTCTTGCGACAACATGCCGGATAACGGTAAGCGAACACGCCAAGCGGTGGTCCAACTGGCCGAGCATCGAGACGCAGCGTTGGCCAGTTGGATTGCCAGAGAAGTGGCGTTTCCCTGCAGCATGGTGGATCGCATCGTCCCTGCGATGACCGACGCCGATTTTGAGCGCTTAGCGGCACTGGGCGTTTCCGATCAAAATGCCGTGGTATGCGAAGCGTTCACGCAGTGGGTGGTTGAAGATAACTTCCCCCAGGGTCGACCCGGCTGGGAAGCTGAGGGGGTTGAGATGGTGGCAGATGTGGCGCCGTTTGAAACCATGAAGCTGCGCATGCTCAATGGCAGCCACTCCTTGCTTGCCTATCTGGGTGCGCTTGCAGGTATCGAAACGGTTTATGACGGCATCAATCACGTCGAGCTTCGGGCGCTGCTGCGCCGCTATATGCTTGAAGAAGCGGCGCCTACACTTGAGATGCCCAAGGGAATCGATTTAGACGCTTATGCTGACTCGCTGCTGGCACGCTTTGCCAATGACAGTTTGCGTCATCGTCTGCAGCAGATCGCTATGGATGGTAGCCAAAAGCTTCCACAGCGCTGGCTTTCCGGCGCGCTGGAACGTAGTGCCGCTGGTCAAACTTCGCCCTGCGTGGCGCTGGGGGTGGCGGCCTGGATTCGCTATACCGCGGGTCAAGACCTGCAAGGAAATAGTTACCCCGTGGATGATCCGCTAGCCAAGCGCTTTGCAGAGCTGCACCAGATGCATGGTAGCGATCCCCGCGCGCTGGTAGCGGCCTATTTAGCCATGGACGATGTGGTGCCAAACGCATTGGCACAAGACGATGCGTTTGCACAGGCGGTGCTGGTGGCATATCAAACACTCACCCAGGGCGGGTTGCGTGAGGCACTAGCGGGCTTATAATCCCGTTAAGTTCAAAACCCCACTGATTGAATCAATCAGTGGGGTTTTTTAGTGCGCACTAATGGCTAACGATTAGCGAGGTGCAGCGGGCGCTTCAGCGTTCGTGAGAGTCGGTTCGGGCACTTGCTCCATACGCTTGCGCTCTTGGTCAAGAATTGCCAGTGCCTGGGCAGAAGTCACGCGTGAGGCGGGCGTCACTAGGCTTACAACCACACCCGCTACCAGCGCTACTAGCACAGCGGGGATGCTTGGGTTACCCCAGAAGGCTGTCCAGTCGCTATTGGCAATAATCGTTAAGGAGGTCACCGACGCGAAAATTAACGTGGCGATGGCACCCTGCCAGTTATAACGTGACCAGAAACGGCCCAGCATGGCACTCACAAACAGCCCTGACAGAATCGTCGAGATCATGCGGGTGATGTAGGTGATGACATTGTCTGAGGCCAGCGCGAACAGCAGCGCCAGACCAATGGTTGCCACTAGCGCAATACGCGAGAAGCGCACTACATTTCGCGCTGAGGGCGTGCGGCCCGTTGCCAGCACATATAGATCGCGAATCAGCGTGGAAACACCGGCAATGGCATCGGAGCTCGCGCTAGACATCGTAGCGGAAAGACCCGCTACCAATAGCAGTAGTCCTAATCCTAGGGGCATAATTTCAGTGGCCAGGAAAGGGAAGGCGAAGTTGCTATTTTCAAGCCCAGGGTTAAGGGCGTGGGTGGCCATACCAATAATCGCGGGAATGATCGAAAAGCCCAGGTAAAGAACGCCGGTGATTAAGAACGAGCGGCGTACCGATTTGACTGATTTTCCTGAATAAATGCGCTGACGAAAGGAGGGTGTAGCAAGCACGCCAATGGCAATGACGGCAGCCAGTGACAGCGCTGGCAGCGGACCAATTTGACCAATACCTAGAAAGCTAGTGGCCCCCGCATCCATACCTGCCGTAAGGCCTGAGAAGCCGCCAACCTCCACTAGCGCCAGCACCGCCATCAAAATAAAACCCGCAAACAGTACAACCGCTTGAATGGTGTCAGTCCAGATAACCGCAAAATACCCTCCCACCACGCAGTAAATGCCGAAGCCTAACGCCACCAGAATACGCGCAGTGGTTAGATCGATATCCGCCATCCAGGAAAGGTAGAGACCACCGCCAAGAATATGTGCTCCCAGCCAGCCTATACAGGCAATATAGATAAGTAGCGCGACCACATTACGTACCAGCCGATTAGCACCGACGTAATAGGCGAGTTCCTCACTCATGGTCATAAAGCGAAGTTTACGTACGGGAGCAAAACAGACCGCGAGCAGTAAAATACCCACGGCGCCCCCAAGCCCGTATAAAGCACCTGCCCAGCCGTTGGCGTAACCAAATCCGACGGCGCCCATGCTGGAGCCGGTGCCCACCATGGTCGCGACCGTAGTACCTACGGTGAGAAATAGCGGTACGCTTCGCCCGCCGAGTAGAAAGTCGTCGCCGCTGCCCCGTTTGTGTCTTGAAATCCACCAGCCAAACACAATCATGGCGACAATGTAGAGCACGAAGGTAATAAGGAATAGTTGGCTGTTCATGTTAACCTCTTATCGTTGTTTATCCGGCCGTTGCCGCGGCCGAAGGTAGGCAATGGAAGCGATTACCGCGGGGCTTTTTATCCTAATCACGCGGTAATCTGGCGCTGCGCCCTTGCCGGGGTGCGGCGCTTTTTTTGTGGGTACTTAACGTTGGGTGTCTAGACGCGATCAGCGCGGAAGCACTTCACGTCAACCTCGACTTTGCAATCCACCACCAAGTCTTGAACGCTGCAGATGCGTGCTGGTGGGTTGTCGCCAAAGACCTCCTTAAACACCTTGTTGAACGAGGTGAAATAGCGCGCATCGGTGAGCACGGTGGTGACATGCACGACGTCTTCAACACCGAAACCTGCTTCTTGCATAATGGCCAGGCAGTTATCGAAGGCGAGGCGGGTCTGCTCAACAATGCCGCCTTCAACGACTTCGCCGTCGGTCATGGGTGTTTGTCCGGAGACGTATAGCCAGCCACCTGCCTCTACGGCGCGGGCAAAGGGTAGTTTCTGACCGCCGGTGCCTACGCCGCCTTCCGTGCCGTATCGAGTAATGCTCATGATGTTTGCTCCTGGTTGGGTTGAAAGGTGGGGATCGATTGAGAAATGCGCTCTGTTCTGCGCAGCATCCTGCCAGCGCGCTGGTCTGAAATTGCGCCTTGGTAATAGGCGATTTTGCCGTTCACTATGACCATTTCGATGCCTTTAGCGGCCGCGATGGGGGTCTCGTAATTGGCCGTATCTTCAAGAATCGTTAGATCAAAAAGAGTGAGGTCTGCGTAGGCGCCTATGCGGATCACGCCGCGATCCGTTAAACCGAAATTAGCCGCTGAAAGGCTGGTCATTTTGCGTACCGCTTCGGCCAGCGGCATTAGCTTTAAATCGCGGCTGTAGTGGGCCAGCACACGCGGAAAGGCTCCCCAAAGGCGTGGGTGGGGGTGCGGGTCGTTCGGTAATCCATCGGAACCGACCATGGAGAGCGGGTGCGCTAACACTTGCTGCATATCCGCTTCACTCATGTTGTGGTAAACCGCCCCCGCCGGCTGTAGCTGCTTGGCCGCATCTAACAGTGATACCCCCCATTCGGCGGCGATCTCTTTTAACGGGCGACGCGCCTGCTTAGGGTGCGGTGTCGACCAGGTAATGGTGATCTCAATCTCATCCGTGACCTGGCCCAGATCGAGAGTGGAGGAGCCTGCGGTGTAGGGGTAGCAGTCGCAGTGGGCATGCTGGTGCTGGGCGGCAGTCTCCAGTTTACTCAGCGCTTTACCCGCTCCTCCCCAATTGCCCGCGCCTGCGCATTTAAGGTGCGAGATCACCAGAGGCACCTGGCCATTGCGAGCGGTGGAAAATGCTTCGTCCATGGCACCCAGCAGGCCCGCAAACTCATCTCGAAGATGGGTGGTATATACGCCGCCTGATTGGCCAACGGCTGCCACCAGTGGGGCCATCTCGGCGGTCGGCGCGTGTATCGCGTTACGGTAGGCAAGCCCTGAACTAAGCCCTAGGGCTCCCTCATCCAGCGCTTGGCTTAGCAGCACTTCCATTTGTGCAATTTCTTCAGCAGTGGCAGGGCGGGCGAAGCTGTCCATCACCTGGCTGCGCAGACTCGTATGCCCCACCAAAGCGGCGACGTTAATACTGGGTGCGGCAGCGTCTACGGCATTGGTATAGGCGCTGAAGCTTGGGTAGCGAAAGTCCTCTAGCTTGCCCAGTAAATTCATGGGGTCGGGTACTTCGTGAGTGAGTGTCACGGGGCTCGCACTGATCCCACAGTTACCCACCACCACCGTCGTTACTCCTTGTGTCAGTTTCGGCAGCATCTCTGGGGTACGAATGACATTGGTGTCGTCGTGAGTGTGGACATCGATAAAGCCAGGCGTCAGATAGCGCCCTTCGGCGTCAATCATGGTGGTGGCGGTGGCGTAGGGCATGTCACCGATGGCGCAGATACGCTCGCCTTGAATAGCCACATCGGCACGAAAATGAGCGGCGCCGGAGCCATCCAGTACGTTGGCGTTACGAATCAGCAGGTCGTAAACCATCTTAATCTCCTAGTGGCTGGCGGTTGTCGCCACCGCGATGGTCATCGAGGCTAAGCTTGAGACGACGCAATTTAGTCCGTGAACGCTCTCGGTGGCGCATGGCAAGTTCAAGCGCTAACACATCGATGACCGCCAGCATGGCGTAGCGGGAAGCTGAAGGGTGATAGATAAAGTCGGTTTCCCGAGAGGTAATCGGGAGCACAATGTCGGATGTATCGGCTAAAGGAGAATTCAGGGCGGTGATGGCAATCACTTTTGCGCCGTACTGCCTGGCAATTTGTGCCGACTCCACCATCTCCGGGGTATAGCCAGTGACCGATAGCACAACCACTACGTCATTTGGCTCAAGGGTTGACGCTACCATGCGGGGTAAGAGTGCTTGAGGGTAAGCGCAGATCGCATAGCCAAGACGGACTAAACGGAATTGAAACTCTTGGCAGAGAATGCTGGAACCGCCCCCTGCGCCAAATACCAATATCTGGCGCGCTTTATCCAGCTGTTCGACCGCGCCTGCCACATCGGCCTGGGCGAGCAAGTCACGGTTAAGCGCGAGGGTTTGTGTGGCAATGTCATACACCACGCTTGAGCTGTCTTCGGGGGTCGCTTCTTGTATAAAACGGCGACCTGCTGCTAAAGCGCGTGTTAAGCGCGTTTTTAAGTCACGCACATTAGTGCAGCCGATAGCGCGTGCAAATCGGGTGACACTGGCATCACTTACCCCCGCGCGCTGGGCGATGTCACCGATGCTTGCTTCGGTGACAAACTCGATGTCAGCAAATATCAGCTCGGCGACTTTTTTTTCAGCTTCACGCAAGGCAGCAAAGTCAGTGGTAATACGTGACAAGATGTCGATTTCCTGGCTCACCGTGGACTCCTAATGGTTGCCTGATTTAAAAAGTATGTTAGTTTCTAACCTTAAGTCAATAGTTGTGAAAGTATCTAACATAGATGCTTTATTAAAAAAGAGGATATGGGCGAATGCAGACAATGGCGTTAGCGATGGATAAAGGCGGTGAGGAATTGGGATCAAACCTTCTATCAGGTGTCAGCCTTCCCGCCGCCGTGGTGCATGAAGGCCCACTGGCTCATAACGTAGAGTGGATGCAACGATTCGCAGAGGCTCACGGTGCTCGCTTGGCGCCCCATGGCAAAACCACCATGACGCCCGCGCTTTTCCATCGACAGCTCCAGGCAGGTGCGTGGGGTATCACACTTGCCACTGCGCCCCAGTGTCGTGCGGCTTTCGCCAATGGCGTTACCCGAATATTGATGGCGAACCAACTGGTGGGTCAGGCAAATATGGCCATTATCGCCAGTCTGATCGAACAGGGCGCTGCGTTTTATTGTGTGGTCGATAGCCATGAGAATGCGCGCCAGCTCGGGCGCTTTTTTGCTGAGCGGGGCTTGACGTTATCGGTGCTTATTGAGATAGGCGTGGAGGGTGGCCGCTGTGGCTGCCGCAATCAGCAGCAAATTCTTTCGCTGGCGGAGGTGATTGCTAGTGAACCAGCACTTTCTCTGGTGGGCCTGGAGGGCTATGAGGGTGTGGTTCACGGGGATAATCCCGAATCTGGTATTCGTACCTATGCTAAATACCTGGTGGATGTTGCCGTAGAGCTCGAAGCTGCTGGACGCTTTGCTGAAGAGAACCCGATTGTCACCGCGTCAGGTTCCGCCTGGTATGATGTGATTGCAGAGGCCTTTCAGGGCGCACCGCTTCAGGGAAGATTTACCCCCGTGCTACGCCCAGGTTGCTACATCGTCCACGACCATGGGCTTTATCGTGAAGCGCAATCAGCGGTATTAGGCCGCCGGCCGGATTTGCAGCAGGGGCTTGAGCCTGCCCTGGAAGTCTTTGCCCAGGTGCAGTCGCTTCCCGAACCTGGGCTTGCCATTGTGGCGCTAGGTAAGCGTGATATCGGTCATGACCAGCTACCTATTGCCCTGCGTCGGTTCCGGGAAGGAGGTGACCCCTCGCAGCCATTGCCGGTGACTGGTTGGGAAGTGACGAAAATTATGGATCAGCACACCTTTGTGGGCCTTCCGGAAGGGGCTCAAGATGTCGAGGTCGGTGATATTGTCGCCTTTGGCGCCTCTCATCCTTGTTTAACCTTCGATAAATGGCGCCAGATATTGTTAGTGGATGATCAACTAAACGTTAAAGAGCGTATGGCGACCTACTTTTAGCGCCCTGTTATTGAGAAAACCGTTATAGAGAACATCATTTAGCTCGTCGTACCTGCTGGTAGGCGCCCACCAATAGCCAGTGTCAGGGCGTCTGCCAGCTCTCCTAGCTGTTCCCGGCAGCGGTCGATGCTGGGAACTTCCCGATGCATCGCTTCTGGAATCAGAGTGAGATAAGGGATGGTGATAACGGCTTCGATAACGTCATGAACCCCAAAGACAGGGAAGCTGATATTGGTTAACCCTTGGACTTGAGGGCTTGGCCCCACGTGGTAGCCCTGCTGGCGAATCGGATCAAATAGCGCCCGCGTTCGGTCAACCTCTTGTTGCGTTGCATCGCTGGCGGCGAGAATGCGCTCCCGGCGTGGCTCATCCAGAAAGGCCAGCATGACGGCCCCAGAACCGGAGCCGCATATATCGATGTTGGCCCCCAGGCGCAGCCCAAAGCCCATCTTGTCAGGGTTTTCGTACTGGGCCACTACCAATAGATGGCCAGGACGAGCAACGCTAAGATGACACGACTGGGAGATTTCATGGCACAGCTCTTCCATGCGCGGTAGTGCGGCCTGTACTAACCGCTTGGTGGGCGGGAAGCGGTGGGCCATCTCAAACATCTTTAGCGTTAGCTGATAGCGGCTACCGCTATCATCCATGCTGACGTAGCCACGATCTCGCAGCACCATCAGCATGCGGTACATCTCATTGGTTTTACGGCCGATCTGTTCGGCAATCGCTTGGGTGCTTAGCGGCTGGGGAGATTGGGCAAGCAGCTCCAAAATATCCAACCCTTTCTCTAAGGCAGGGGCGTGGTACTGCGTTTCAGCCTTCTCCTTCATTCAAGCTCCCTTACGTGATTGCCAATCGCTCGTTGATCGTGGCGTTAACCAAAACGCTTGGTTAGCGTGCCAGCCAGCCGCCGTCTACCGCCAGGGTATGTCCATGCACGTAGCGGGCGGCATCGGAGCATAAGAATATCACAGCGCCGGCTAAGTCTTCTGGCGTGCCCCAGCGTCCGGCGGGGATTCGGCCAAGAATTTCAGCATGGCGCTGGGGATCGTCGCGCAATGCTTGGGTGTTGTCGGTGGCCATATAGCCAGGGGCGATGCCATTAACGTTGATGTCATGGCCCGCCCACTCATTGGCGAGCAGGCGCGTTAAGCCGAGAATGCCGCTTTTGCTGGCGGTGTAGGAGGGCACGCGAATGCCGCCCTGAAACGACAGTAATGAAGCGATATTGACGATCTTGCCCGGCGCTTTGCGCTCGATAAGGTGTTTGGCAACCTGCTGTGCGAGAAAGAAAGCGGCTTTTAAGTTAACGTCAATGACGTCATCCCAATCTTGCTCTGAAAATTCAACGGCTGCTGCCCGGCGAATAATCCCCGCATTGTTGACCAGGATATCCACCTTGCCCGCTTGCGCGATCGCCTGTGAGACAATCTCGCTAGGCGCTTGGCTGCCCAGCTCCGCCGTAATGTCGTAAAACTGGCGCCCTAGAGCCTCCACCTGCTGGCGGGTGTCATCAGCAGGGCTGCGGTTGACCCCCACGATATCGGCACCCGCCTGTGCCAGTGCAATGGCAATTCCCTGGCCCAACCCTTTGTTGCAACCCGTCACCATGGCAACTTGTCCGTTCAGCGAAAATAGCTTCATTGGTCACTCTCCCTGGGTAGTGGTTTAGCGCAGCTCTTTAGAAGCGATAAAGTCCATATCATCGTAGGTCAGGTTTTCACCGCACATACCCCAAATAAAGGTGTAGCGGCGAGTGCCAAAGCCGCAGTGAATCGACCAGCTGGGGTGAATCACGGCTTGTTCGTTGGCAACCACGATATGCCGGGTCTCTTGGGGTTCACCACACAGGTGGAACACCACATCGTCTTCACTCAAGTCAAAGTAGAAGTACACTTCCATGCGCCGTTCGTGGGTATGGCAGGGCATGGTGTTCCACATACTGCCGGGCTCTAACTGGGTAAGCCCCATGGAGAGCTGGCAGGTATCCAGTACATCGGTATGTAGGTACTTATTAATGGTACGCACATTGCCGGTTTCGGGGTCGCCAAGGGTGGTGGGCGAGGCATCTTCCGGGCGGATATGGCGAAGCTGGTAACGTACATGGGCAGGCGTTGAGTTGATATAAAAGCGCGCAGGCTTGGTCGCATCGAGGCTCTCAAAGCTGACTTCACGGCTCTCTTTGGGAATATACAAGCCGTGGTGGGTGCCCAGCTCGACCGTTTCACCGTCGACAGTAATGCGCCCGGGCGCGCCAATGTTGATAACGCCCATTTCCCGCCGCTCTAGAAAATAGTCAACGCCAAGTTCTTTGCCACCGCTCAGGGTAAGCGGTGAATCAGTGGGTACCGCGCCACCGACAATAATGCGGTCAACGTGGCTGTAGGTTAGCGACAGTTGCCCAGGCTCCATAATCTTGGTGACCAGCATTTTGTCACGCAGGCCCTGGGTATCGAGGGTTTTAAAATGATCGCTATGAAGCGCTTGGCGAATATCCATATGAATTTCCTTTAATAGTAAAAGTAAATGGGCTCACGAGAACAGCGTGAGCGGCCACAGGGTGATAGCCGGAAAGACAATGACCAGCAGTATCACCAGGAGATTTGCGAGCAGGAACGGCAGGGCGCCGCGGAAAATACGCCCAATCGAGAGGCCAGTGATGGATGAGCAGACGTTCAGGCACATGCCCACCGGCGGCGTGACCAAGCCAATAGCCAAGCCACTGATCAACAGGACACCAAACTGCACAGGTGAAATATTGGCCAGGGCAAGCACCGGCAGCACCACTGGGGTAATCAGCAAAATCGCGGGGGTCACATCAATAAAGGTGCCGATCAGTAGCACGGCAGCTGCAATCACCAGCAGAAGCAATATCGGGGTAAGATCCAGCCCGCCTAAAAAGCCTGCCAACAGCTGGGGAATCTGCTCCATCGAGAGAATCCACACGTACAGCTGGCTCATGGCAATAATGATCATCACCGTTGCGCTGGTCATTACGGCAGAGCGAAACAGTGCGGGCAGTTCACGCAGTTTGAGGCTTTTAAATACCACCAATGCTAGAAACAGCGCATAGCCCACGCCTAACGCGGCAGACTCAGTGGCTGTAGCGACACCGCCGACCACCGCACCCACTACAAACAGAGGAATTAATAGCGCGAGTACCGCACGCTGAATCACCTGGCGGCGCTGTTGCGGGTTTAATCCTGCGTGGGCACGGGGGTAGCCTTGACGACCGGCCATTAGCGCAATGATGCCCATCATCAGCAGGCCAATGAGTAAACCTGGCACAAGGCTCGCCATAAACATGGTGCCGATAGACTGCTGCGCGGTAACAGCGTAGATCACCATGGGCACACTGGGAGGAATGATCATGCCCATGGTGGAAGATGCCACGGTAATACCGCTGGCGGTTTCTACGCTGTATCCCTTGCGTGCCATCTCCGGAATCATGGCGGAACCCACCGAGGCTGTATCAGACACAGAAGAGCCCGATATGCCGCCAAAGATCATCGAGGTCGAGATATTGACGTGCCCCAACCCACCTGGAAAACGGCCTACCAACATCAAACAGAAGTCGATCAAGCGCGCGGTAATGCCTGAGGCGTTCATCACCAGCCCCATCAAAATGAACAGCGGCAGGGCAATCATGGTGTACAGATCCATACCGGACAGTACCCGCTGGGGTAGCACGCCAATCAAGCCTGGCTGCATGATCAAAAAGTAGACCAACCCCGAAAGCCCTAGGGAATAGGCGATGGGCACCCCAATCAGCAACAGCAACATTAGGCTAACAAGCAGTAAGATCATGCCTGACCCTCCTGCGCGTCTTCTCGTTGAGCGGAGGGCCGCTCGCCACCCATTAGCACCGCCAAGGAAAATAGAATGACCAGTAGCGCGCCAATAGGAACGCTGATTTGTACTACCCAATTAGGCACATCCAGCACGGCGGAGCGGAAACGACCGACTTGCCCAATCCAGCTGATGCTGAGCCATGCCAAATAGCCATTGAATAGCATCACGAGACAGTGGCGTAAGCGGTTCAGCCAGACGGCTATTGACGTAGGCAGTGCATCCACCAGCACGCTGATACGAATATGCTCGCCGCGTAAAATGGCGACCGATGCCCCCAGTGCGGTGGAATATACAAATAGAAAGCGCATCACCTCTTCAGCACCGGCAAAGCCAATGCTGAATACGTAGCGCAGTATTACCAGTGCCAGGCAGAGCAGGAAAACCGCCGCAATTAATGCGGCGATCAGATTTTCCAGCAGGCTAGCGAAGCGGCGCATTACCCGCATCAAGGCGGTATCTTCCGCCATTGGCTGCGCCAGTGGAGGTGGGTTCATTACTCCAATACCTCGGCTTGATCGGTCAGCGCGAGCACTTGCTCTAACTGCTCCTGGCTAAAGTCACCACGCTCAACAAAGTGCTCCCAGACAGGAACGACGGCATCTACGAAGCCTTGGCGGTGTTCGTCGGCGATGTCATTAATGCTCATGTGCTCGCCCAGTGTTTCGAGGTAGTTGGCTTCGGAGGCTAGCCAAATTTCGTTGGAGCGGGTCATCGTCTCCTGAGCGACGTCGTCGACGATCAACTGCAGCTCTTCAGGTAGCTGGTCGTACCACTGGGCGCTGATAAAGAAGGGATCAGGATGGATTTGCCAGTTCAGTAATGACATGTACTCCTGAGCTTCATGGAACTTCATATCGGCGATATTGGAGGGCGGGTTTTCTTGCCCATCGACCACCCCTGTGCGCAGCGCCATATAGGTCTCGGTGTAAGGCACTTGCTGGGGGGATGCTCCCAACGCTTCAAATGCCCGCAGCGTGGGTGCCAGTGGCGGGGTGCGAATCTTCAAGCCACGGAGGTCATCAACTTGATTAACGGCGCGAACGTTATTGGTTAACTGGCGCATGCCACCTGCAACGCCGGTTACCGGTATATGCAGCTGGCTTTCTCGTGCGCCTTCATTAATGGCCTGACCAAGCTCGCCCTCCATCACGTCAATAGCCTGTTCTGGCGTGGTGAACAGGAACGGCATGGTATAGATCAGATAGGCGGGGTTAGCTTGGGCAAACAAACCACCGCGATAGCCCTGAATAAGCCCCATTTGGACTTGCTGAAGTACGTCCTCCTCCTTCCCCAGGGTGCCATTGAAATAGAGTTCGACAGCGATACGCCCATCACTGCGCTCTTCAAGCGCTTCTTTGAAGTAGCGCATGGACTCAGAGCGTGGCGCCTCATCGGTTTGCGAATGAGCGTACTTGAAGGTGAAATCGGCAGCTTGAAGCGATGTGGTGAAGCCAATAGCGAGGCTGGCCATCATTAAGTGGGTTAGGCGCATGGAAGGTTCTCCGTTTTATTGTGATGTTTTTGTTGCGATGCGATGGTTGTTTTCTCAAATATAAAATCTGTTTTTATATTTGATGTAAGGCCAAGCTTAACGTCATTCCTGCATAGGTCAATGCTTGGGCTATGCGACATTGGTCGCGATACAGAGAGAGGGGGTTATAAGCACGCAGGCGGTATCGTCGGCAGGCACGGGAAACATGCCTGACGAGAGCCGATGTTGGAGAGTTGAGGGGCGGCGGTTAAGCAGTTAACTAAGCAACCGCGATCAGAGGTTTAGCCGCGCAATAGCGGAGGGAAGCTCGCTGGCGTGGTGGATACCAATCGCCCCTTCGGGGGTGAGTTCTTCATTAGGGAAGTGGTTGAGGTGAATCACGTGCATGCCCGCCGCTAGCCCTGCTTCCACACCCACCGCCGCGTCATCGATCACCACGCACTGCTGAGGAACATGGCCCATAGCGGCGGCGGCCTTACGATACAGCTCGGGGTCGGGTTTCCAGACGTTGAGGGTATAGGCGCTAAAGAGCTTGTCAGCAAAGTGATGGCCTAGTTCGGTGCTTTCCAGCGCACAACGAATTTTGCGCTCGGGGCCATTAGAGACCACGGCCTTGGGGTGGCTACTTAACTGTTCCAGCGCGGCGACCATACCAGGAATCGCCACCAGCTCGGCACGCATACGGGCTTCCATACGCGCCCGCATACCTGCCTCAAGCTGGGAAAATGCATCTTCTGCTAATGTTTGAAAACGCTTTTCCAGGGTTTGGACGATCGTCTGGAAACGCACCCCGCGAAATTCATCCATATACTGACGCGCTGAAAAGGGTAAGCCGAACTCGGGAAGAATATCCCCCATTACCTCGGCAAGCAGTATTTCGCTGTCCACCAGGGTGCCATCGCAATCGAACAGTAAGCATAGGGGCGTGGCAGGCTTCATTGATAGGTTTCCTCGTTGACTAAGCTAATTGGCCGCTCACCCTGGAGTGCTAGACGAATATTATCCACCGCTCGCTGGGCCATGGCGTCGCGGGTTTCATGGGTTGCAGAGCCGATATGCGGCAGGGCGACCACATTGGGCATCTTCGTCAGCGGTGACGCAGCGCGTAGTGGCTCCTGCTCAAATACATCCAGCCCTGCTGCTTGAATAACGCTGGTTTCCAAGGCGTGTATTAAGGCGCTTTCATCGACGACTTTGCCGCGGGCGATATTGATAAAAATGCCTGAAGGCTTCATCAGCGCAAACTCTTGGGCACCGATCAAATGCTCGGTCTCGGCGGTAAGCGGCACAGTGACACAGACGAAATCGGCTTCAGCCAATAGCTCGTTGAGTTCGCGGCGCTGCGCACCAAGCTCACTCTCTAAATCGGGCTTGGGTGAAGCGTTGGAGTAGAGCACCTGCATACCAAAGCCCAGGGCTCCGCGCCTGGCAACGGCTTGACCGATGCGCCCAAACCCCACCATGCCTAGGGTTTTGCCATGCACATCGCTGCCAAACAGTGCCGGGCCAATGCTGGCTTGCCATTTGTCCGCTTTGACCCACTCGGCTAGTTCAACCACCCGGCGCGCCGCGGCCATGATCAACGCAAAGCCGGTGTCGGCAGTGGTTTCGGTAAGCACATCAGGCGTATTGCACAGCATAATGCCGCGCTTAGTAAGTTCATCAACAGGGATGTTGTCGTAGCCAACAGAGATGGTCGCGATGACTTTCAAGTTGGGCGCTGCGTCCAGCAACTGGGGGGTAATGGCTAAGCCGGAACCGATAATGCCGTGTGTCTCCGCTAATAGAGCGCGATTTTCAGGGGCATCAAGCGAGCTGGTTTTCGGCAACACATCCACTTCAAACAAATCGCTAAGTTCAGTCTGTTGAGCGTCGCTGAGTCGTCCTTGAATCACTAGACGTTTTTTCATTGTTATCTCCATGGTGAAAAGCCTGTTATCTAAAACCTGTTATTTAAAACCTGCTATTTAAAAAATAGTGTGTGGCGATTAGCCAATGGGCTGGTCGACTTCAAGCGCTAATAGTTGCTCGCGATTAGGCAAACCTTCCATATCACCCACTACCTGGATGGCTTGGGCGCCAATGAGGTTGCCGCGTTGGGCGGCTTGACGCGCCGTTCTTCCGTCAAGCAGGGCGCTAATGACACCGACGGCGAAGCCATCGCCTGCACCTACGGTATCCACCACCTCAGCAACGTGGCAACCGGCCACTGTAAAGCTCTCTTCTTGCCCATCCAGGTTGCCACGGTAATAGCTACCTTCGGGGCCCAGCTTGATGATCACAGCCGAGGCACCTTGATCCAGATAATAGCCTGCTATGTCGTAAGGCGTCTTCTGCCCGGTGAGAAGCTGGCCCTCTGAAAGCCCAGGCAACACCCAGTCGGCGCGGCTGGCGAGTTCATTAAGGGTCGACCGCATAACGTTTTCGCTGGGCCAAAGTGACGGCCGTAAATTGGGGTCAAAGGAAATACTAGCGCCGTGGGCGCGGGCCTCTTCCATCAAATGATGGCTAAGCTGGCAGGCGCTTTCAGATAACGCTGGGGTAATGCCCGTCGCGTGAAGGTGGTTAAGCGCCTGAAAGTCGACATTCCGGGCGTCGTCAATAGTGAGATGGCTGGCGGCACTGCCACGTCTAAAATATTCAACTCGCGGGTCGGCGCCGTTCTGGGCACGCTCTTTAAAGAGCAGCCCGGTGGGGTGCTGTGCATCGGCGTGAATATAGCGATCATCGATACCTTCCGCTGTTAATGCCGCCTGAATAAACCCTCCAAAGCTATCGGTTCCCACTCGACTTAACCAGCCCACGTGGAAACCCAGCCTGGAGAGGCCGATAGCGACATTATTATCGGCGCCTGCCAAGCGGCGGTGGAAACGATCAATGTTGGATAAGTCGCCTGGTGAATCAGCGACAAACATAGCCATGGCTTCGCCGAAGGTGAGAATTTCTGGTGGGTTAGAGAAGGAGTGAGGCATAGTCAGTAATCTCTTCGAGTTGTTCATTATCATCCAATGGGAACGATACCATTTTTGTGGCAATTTTTTAGCACCGACTAAAAAAATTAGCGTTGAGTAGAACCTCGTTCGATCAGAGTAGGTGAAAAACTCAGCGCCGCTGGCATTGATGATACGTGGGGCGCAATGCGATGCATCAAGCATTGAACAGCCGTTTTACCCATTGCATCGGTGGGTTGGGCAAGCGTGGTAATGCCGGGAGAGATCAAAGCGCACCAATCGAGTTCATCAATCCCCATCAAGCCTACCTTGCCAAGCAGTAAGTCCAACTGCTGAAACAGGCGGGTCACGGTTAGGGTGGCAGTGCCATTGCCGCACAAGACAGCGCAAGCGTGCTGTTGGTGGGCGGCTAAAAAGTCGCTTAATTCTTGAAGCGTTGCAGTGCCATCTGAGTTAGCAAGCAGGGAGGATGAATGAATAAGCCCCAACTGCTCGGCAGTGTGGTTAAAGCGGGCCAAGCGTTTTTGTCGGGTGCTTGACTGCTGGGGAGCTTCGCTGACATACAGCACGGCCTGGTAGCCCTGATCGGCCAAGTGTTCTAGCGCCATATCGACCGCCAGATGATTATCGAGTCCAACCACCTCCGCTTCCACATGATCGACTTCGCGGTCTAGCAGCACAATGGGTGTCCCCTGGCTGATGAAAGTATGTAGTTGGCGTTCAGGGCTGCCGGATGCATTTACCACGAGACCTTCCACCTGATAGGCACCCAACAGGTCTAAATGCTGGCGCTCCTGTTCTGGGTCGTTATCAGTATTACATACTACCAATGAGTAGCCGTATTGGCGGCACGCTTGCTCTACACCATGTGTGATAGCCACTGAAAATGGGTTGCGGATATCTGCCACCAACATACCTAACAATTTAGAGCGACCACCTTTTAACCCGCGTGCCATTTGATTTGGCTGGTAGCCAAGGGTACCTGCCGCATGGGCGATGCGCGCTTGAAGTGAGGGCGAGAGCCGATCACGCTCTTCGCCAAAATAGCGCGATACGCTGGTTTTAGAGGCACCAGCGAGGCGGGCTACTTCAAGAATGGTGGAACGGCGCGGTGTAGGTGGCATAGTGTACTTTAAAATAGAGTGCTTAAATAAATAGCGTTTTGCGTTAAAGTGTCTTCCGTTACATTGTGATTAACGGAATGAAAGTAGCTCAATTTTGGGTGTTTGCTAGGCCAAAAGCAACGGCGTGCGAGCCGCTAAGGGTGATTGGCCATATGAATATTGTAGTCTGTGGGGTTCACCGTGCCCTCAAGACGTCCAATTTGAGTAAAGTCATTATTTTCAAGAACCGTGTCAATAGATGTGTCTCTAAAGGAGAGGTTTTTAATAACGTTAACTTTACACGGCATTCCCTTTGCATCTACATCCATTATCCATGCTAAGAAACCGTTTGAGAACTTTGCTAAGCTACCGATAGGGTATAAGCCAAAGTGTTGGATATACTCTACAAGTAATGACTTTTCATAAATAGTTGGGCAGTTATTAACCCAGCGGTAGGCATCAAGAGGTTGCCGCGGATGCTGACCATTTCGCTCATGGGTTAATTTATTGATTATTTTAATAACACTGATTAGTCGAACACGCTCGGATAACTCTGCAGCCTGCTTTCCAGCTGGATAGCCGCTGCCATCGAGCCGTTCGTTGGCATTGAGGATAATGTCATGGCAGGCTGGGCTGGCGACCCAGCCCAGTGCTGTTAGCTTGTTATTCAGTGCAACAACATGTTCTTTGAGTAGCTCGGCTTGCGATGGAGACATGCGAATTTTAAGTGAGGGGAGCTGTTCGCTAATCAGCAGTGGTTTACCCATGGTGTGTAGTAGGGCGCCCGCCACTGTTTCCCGTGTCTGTGACGCGTATGGGTCACGACTGATCAGGATCATTGCTAGCTGGCTACTCACTTGTATGGCATGGCGCACCCACTCGGGTTCATCATGCAAAAAAGCCAGTGCATACTGAAGCCCCCTTCGGTCTTGAGTGACCATATAAAGAAGGCTGTCGACACACTCATAGAGGCTCTCTTCTGGAAATAAATCCTTGTTTTTAGTAAACATTAACATGACTTGTAGCTGGTGAGCGACTTCAAGAACACCGCGTAACAGAGGAGATCGTTGGCTACTCTTGGTTTGATCATGCTCTTCTTTGTGCTGCATTTTCTTCTCTTTGGCATCTGCGATGAAAAGCCGTGACTTAGCTCGAGAGGAGCTATCCTGTATACCTGAGCGAAAAGCAGCTTCGAACTCAGATTCCGATACATAATGGAAAAGAGTCTCAGTCATCGTGGCTGACATATTAATAAACTCAATACCGATAGCCGCATAGTCATGGCTCCCAAAAGGTCGCATATGACAAATACGTCCTTGAGTGTTGAATATTTCTCCGTTTGGAAACTCGAGAGTGACCTCCGGCAGTACCTGATTAATGCTAAGAGCCATGCTATCTTCCAGTCTGACATACACCATGCAGCCACCTACTGAAAGGTTACGCACTTTACCTTCCACGTTGAGCTCATGGGCAAATACTTCCAAGTGCACACGTGCGTGCATACCCAGAATGAAGGGTACACGCAAAGCTCTTCGATTATCGGAGGAAAAAATAGAGCCGGGAAGCTGGCACTCTAAATGGTAAGTGCAGGTATCTATTTTAATGACGTGTGCCGGCACTTGTTCAATATTATAAATTTCTTCTTCTATACCTGGCGTAGGATGGGAAGCTTCTATGTCAAAGCAAATGGTGTCGTTTTGCAAATAAGGAGAAAGCGAGCTACCTGTGTAATGTATCGCTAACGTTATTTTACCACTGTCCAATTCTATCTTAATAGCCTTCGCCTCTATGGCGTAGGCCGCTTCTTTTGAAAAAATAGAAATAGTATGTTCTTTTTTTAGCAAAGACCGTATTATTTGCCCAGTGGTATTTTGGTTCGCCGTATTGATAATCATATAAAACCCACCGTATTTATTTTGTTATAATTAATATCGACTTGGTGGTGACTGCTATATGCTTCTATTGCTTGTCACTCCTACCATGATAGGACATTTTTCCTGTGTCGATTAGCTATTATTTCGCTCCAGTTTGCAAACCTATTTATATCGATTTTAAGAGTCATTTGTAATGATTTGATAATTTTTGTTTATGTTTGATGCAGGCCAGGCCGCCATTCGGACGGGTAGGGATAATCAGGTAAACTGCACGCTTTCTTTTACAGCGATGCTCGCGGCATGCCCTCAAATCCTAAATCACTCCATTCTCAATCGAGCAGCTATGAATTAACGCCGTCTGGCGATCGCTATTTCGATGGCCTAGCCGAGAAATTCTCCCGTTCGCTCTATCAGGCGCCCCGGGGCGAGCTGCGTCTCGCAATGCTCGACTACCTGCTACCGGAAATGCTGAATCTAGAGGGGCAGTGCGTGCTGGACGTGGGCGGTGGCCTGGGCCAGCAGGCGGCATGGTTTGCTGAGCGGGGGCACGATGTCACGATGACTGAACCCTCAGCAGATATGCTCAGCTACGCAAAAACCTGGCACCGGGACGTTAAAACGTTACCGGAAGAGGCGATTACTTATCTGCAGGCGCCGCTGCAACGGTTAACAGAACAAACGCCTGGCCCATGGCCGCTCATTACCTGCCATGCAGTGTTGGAGTGGTTGGGCGACCCGCAAGCGGCGCTGGCCACCTTGAGTGATTTATTGGCCCCAGGTGGCCAGCTTAGCTTGATGGTGTTTAATCGCGATGCACTGCGCTTTTCCAACGCGGTCAAAGGCAACCTTGAGAAGGCGTTGAGCGACCGCTTGGCAGGGAAGGGCAAGCGCCAACGATTGACGCCTATTTCGCCCGTTAGTCATGCCGAGATAGAGCAGTGGAGTGCGGATAACGGCTTAGTGATAGATGCAGTCGCCGGTATCCGCGTCTTTCAAGATTACTTGCGCCATCCTCCCGCCACGCCAGCAGAAACTGAAACGCTGCTGGCGCTGGAAAAAAAGTATTGTCGCCATGACCCCCACTGGCGCTTAGGCCGCTACCTACTTTATACATTAATTAAACCGGAGATCGTTGAATGAGTGCCCAAGCCCCAGCGTGCCAGCTGTTAGAGCGACAAAAAGATAACTATGTAGCGCTGTGGGTCATTGGCCCGCCAGTCGATAGCTGGCTTATTGGTCAATCGTCGGGTGTGGTCAGTGGCGATTTTGACGTACTGCGTGAGTGGCAGGCGAAAGGCAAGCAGGCTCGAACGCCTTTTGACTTGGCGGTGGGTGAGCCATTCGGCAAAGAGGTAGTGCTGTTTTGGCCGAAGGCGCATCAGTTAGGTATTTGGTGGCTCAAGTGGTTATGTGAGCAGCTACCTGAAGGCACACCCATTGAAATTGTCGGCGAGCATCAAGGTGGCATTAAACGCGTTCCTAAAATGCTGGAAGAGCTGGGGATGCCTTGGGATAAGCGCGACAACGCCCGGCGCTGTTCACTCTTTGCCACCCAAACCGTGGCATTGGATTCGACTAGCGATAGCGCTTGGCAGCAATTCGAGACATTAGGACTGACGCTGAACAGCCATCCGGGCGTATTTGGCCACGGCAAAGTCGATGAAGGTACGCTGTTACTGTTGGAAAGCATTGAGAATAGCTTGCCGAAAAAACCGCTCAAAGTGCTGGATATGGGCTGTGGCGATGGGATTATTAGCGCTTGGTTGGCCCAGCGTGGCCATCATGTGACCGCGGTGGACGTCAGCGCTTTTGCGGTAGAGGCGTGTAAGCGCACCTTGGCGGCGAATGGGCTAGAGGGGCGGGTACTCTGCAGTGATGTATTCAGTGCACTTGAAGGTGAGCAGTTTGACTGGATTGTTAGCAACCCGCCTTTCCATAAAGAGCGTGATATCAGTTATGGCCCTAGCCAGCGTTTGATCAGCGCAGCGCCAGAGCATCTCAATGCGGGCGGGCGGTTAATCCTGGTGGCAAATGGCTTTTTGCCCTATCCAGACCTCTTGCAGCGGGCATTTCAAGACTTCCAGACCCTGGCGGATAATCGCCGCTTCAAGGTTTACGGTGCGATTAAGTCACAGCGCTAGGTCTACGGCATTTGATGAGGCACTTACTCAGCAAAGAAAACATTAAGTACGTGATCCAGATGCACTTCCATAGCACGACGAGCAGCCGCCGGGTCACGTTCTTCAATGGCTTCAACGATGCGCTTATGGTCATCCTGGGAGCGCTGCGGCATATCTGTTTCCATAAAGAGTTCCTGGAGTCGACGAAACATGGCGCCGTACTTGTGGCCAAGCAGATGCTTGATGACAAGTGCGTAGGCCGCGTTGCCTGAGGCCTCAGCAATACGAATATGCAGTAATCGATCTCCGGCGCAGTTGCGCCCGCCATTGGCGTTGTCAGACACATTCCGCTCAAATGCCAAACGGATCGCTTTCATATCCTCTTCAGTGGCGTTCATGGCTGCTAACGCGGCAATTTCCGGTTCCAGATAGCGGCGCGTCTGGAGAAGTGAAAAGGGCGGGATCTCTTCGTCCAGATTGAGCTCAATTTCGCTCTCGAACTCTGGGTCTATTGCCCAGGGCTCGGTTCGAGCGGCTGCGCGCATCACCGACTCCATGGGAGTGGCGCGCGATTCAAGCACCACGACACCATGGCCGACTCGAACAGCTACCTGCCCAACCACTTCGAGAGCAATCAAGGCCTCTCTCACTGAAGCCCGACTAACGCCAAGAGCTTGGGCAAGCTCTCGCTCGGGGGGTAACAGCGTTCCTGGGGGAAACTCACCATCATTGATTAACTGCTGTAATTGATCAGCAATCTGGCGATAGAGGCGCTGCGAGCGGATGGTTTGAATCGGCATTCGTGGTGTTTCCTATCCGTTTCACTGGTGTTTTTCGACTAAAGTTGATGGCTACTAAAGTTTATTCCCAAAAGCTGCTATTTGGCCTTTTGAGGCTTGTCAGGGTCAAAGTTTCTCGCTCATACTCGGCTCATTGGTCAGGCCATTAGGTGTCTGGATGATTTGGCCTAATGTATGTTCCCATTCTTTTCAAGGTCGTGCCACAGCTTTTAGGGGCGCGCCTTAGCCGTTAGGGATGTGCAAATAACATGAGACTCAAGAACAAAACTGCACTGATCACCGCCGCTGCAAACGGCATTGGGCGTGCTAGCGTCGAGCGCTTTGTTGCCGAGGGCGCACGCGTATTCGCGACAGATATCGATATTGCCAGCTTAGAAGGTATACCGGGTGTTGAAGCTTATCGCCTGGACGTCACGGATAGCCAAGCGATCCACCATTTAGCCGCTTCACTGCCAGCCTTGGATGTACTGTTTAACTGCGCCGGTATGGTGGCAGGTGGCAGCGTACTCGAATGCGACGAGGCCACTTGGCAGCGATCGATGGATCTGAATGTCACTTCAATGTTTCATACCTTGCAGGCTTTTTTACCGGGCATGTTGGCAAAAGAGAGTGGCAGCATCATCAACATGGCTTCCCTGGCATCTAGCATTAAAGGAGTTGCTAATCGCTGCGCTTACGGTACCTCTAAAGCCGCGGTGATCGGACTGACCAAGTCAGTCGCCGCCGACTTTATGACCCAGGGAATTCGCTGCAATGCGATCTGCCCTGGCACCGTTGAGTCTCCCTCTCTCAAACAGCGTATTGCTGAGCAGGCACGTAAAGAGGGGCGCAGTGATGCAGAGGTGCTAGCCTCTTTTATTGCCCGTCAGCCAATGGGTAGGCTGGGGCGAGTGGAGGAAGTGGCTGCGCTGGCGGCTTTCCTGGCTTGTGATGAATCGCAGTTTATTACCGGCACCACGCAATTGATCGATGGTGGTTGGGCTAACTGATTACTTCAGAAGGAATAACAATATGAAACTTTTACGCTTTGGAACGCCGGGCCAGGAAAAGCCGGGCATTCTCGATAGTCAGGGTAAGGTGCGTGATCTTTCCGCCCTCGTTAGCGATGTTGCCGGTGATGTATTGAGCGACGAAGGGTTGCAGAAACTTCGCGATGTGGATCTCTCTATATTGCCAGAGGTCGCGGCTGATGTACGTCTGGGGCCTTGTGTTGGTCAGGTGGGCAAGTTTATTTGTATTGGTCTCAACTACTCCGATCACGCAGCAGAAACCGGCGCCGAGGTTCCCCCTGAGCCGGTCATTTTCAATAAGTGGACAAGCGCTATCTGTGGTCCCAATGACAATGTGGAGATCCCCCGTGGCTCCAAAAAAACCGATTGGGAAGTCGAGCTTGGGGTAATTATTGGAAAGGGTGGACGTTACATTGATGAAGCCGAGGCGATGTCACATGTGGCGGGGTTTTGCGTGGTTAATGATGTGTCTGAACGCGAGTTTCAGTTGGAGCGCAGTGGTACTTGGGATAAGGGCAAAGGCTGCGATACGTTTGGCCCCTTGGGGCCCTGGTTAGTTACCCGTGATGAGATTGCTGACCCACACCAGTTAGGTATGTGGCTTGAGGTAGACGGCCAGCGTTACCAGGACGGCAATACACGCACCATGGTGTATCAAGTGCCTTTTCTGATCAGTTACTTGAGTCGTTTCATGAGTTTGCAGCCTGGCGATGTTATCTCAACCGGCACACCTCCCGGTGTGGGTATGGGCCAGAAGCCTGCCGTTTACCTTCGTGATGGGCAGCAAATGCGTTTAGGTATTGAGGGCTTAGGTGAGCAGCAGCAGCGGGTCGTTCAGGCCTAAACATAACGAGGAGAAGCGCGCTTATGGAAGTGCTTGTCTGTTCAAAGCCGCAACATCTGGAGCTGCGTCACGCTGCTAAACCAGAGTGTGCCCCTGGGCATGCCGTGGTATGGATACGCCGTATCGGTATCTGCGGAACGGATATTCATGCGTATGGTGGCAATCAACCCTATTTTGAATATCCCAGGGTGTTAGGCCATGAGCTTGCCGGTGAGATAGTCGAAGTCGCTGATGACCATGACCAGCACTTACTGGGCAAGCAGGTTTATGTCATACCCTACCTGCATTGTGGTGAATGCCGTGCCTGCCAGCAGCATAAAACCAACTGCTGCCAGAACATGCAGGTTATTGGCGTACATCAAGATGGTGGCATGGCGGAGTACCTGGCCGTACCTACCACTCACTTAGTGGTATCTGAAACCCTTAGCATCGATCAATTGGCCCTGGTGGAGTGCATGGCAATTGGTGCTCACGCTGTAAGGCGTAGCGTGCTACAAGCGGATGAATTAGCCGTCATCGTGGGTGCGGGGCCTATTGGTATGGGCGTACTCCAGGTCGCTAAAAGCCAGGGTGCGCGTACCTTGATGGTGGATACCAATCCATCACGTCTGGCTTTTTGCCGTGACGTACTGGGTGCCGATGCGGTGGCGAACCCTCAGGAAGTGGAAGTGGCTGCACAGATCAGCAAGCTAAATGGCGGTGCGTTAGCAGATGTGGTGTTTGATGCCACAGGGAGCCCTCGTGCTATGGAGACTGGGTTCGATCTGGTGGGGCATGGCGGTTGCTATGTTCTGGTGAGTATAGTCAAAGCAGACATTACCTTCAGTGATCCTGATTTCCACAAGAAAGAGTTGACCTTGATCGGCAGCCGTAATGCCACTCGCGAAGACTTCGATAGTGTGGTGTCACTGATGGATAGTGGGGACATCAATGCTGAAGCAATGATTACCCACCGTGCTTACCTTGCTGACGTGCCTGCCCAGATGCCCCAGTGGTGTGACCCCGCTAATCAGGTTATCAAGGCCATGATATCGATTGATCATTAACACTTCTGCATCGTTTCCTCAAACTTGCCACATTCAGCCGCCGACGAATTTACCGGTAAGGTCTATCGTTAAGGACTATGATGCAAATAAGTAGTCGTTAATTTAACGGTAGTGAGTAGGAGTGGCAGCAATGGCGGGAAATATTCGAAATACGGCGGTACTGGGAAGTGCCGTTCTGCTGGGCGGGCTGCTGGCGCTAGGGCTGGTATGGAGCGGTAGTTATATCAAGGGCGCCGCAGAAGTATGGCAGCAGTCGTCACGTAGCGTCACGGTGCGCGGCTTAGCCGAGCGAGAAGTGCCGGCGGATTTGGTGCTGTGGCCGTTCAATTACAGTGTCAGCGCTAATAGCTTGAGTGACCTTGAGCAGCAGTTGTCCAGTGACGAGCAGGCAATTCGCGATTTTCTGGAGGCCCAGGGGTTTGCATCAGAGCATGTTAGCTCCACTCCGCCGCGGATTACCGACCAATATAGCAATCAGTACGGTGGTCAGCGCCCGGATGAGCGCTATCGCGCCGAAGCAACACTGCTACTGCGCTCCCCCGATGTTGAGGGCGTGATCGAGGCAATCCCCAATGCGACTTCACTGGTTCGAGAGGGCGTACTGCTCTCGCCCAGCTACGAATACCGCACGGAGTTTCTATTTACCGGACTTGATGCGATCAAGCCTGAAATGATTGCGGCGGCCACTGCGGATGCGCGTAACGCCGCACAGCAGTTTGCCGAAGATTCCGGTAGCCAAGTGGGCCAGATTCGTCAGGCGACCCAGGGCTACTTCTCCATCGAGGACTTGGACAGCTACACGCCGCAAACCAAACGTGTTCGCGTTGTCACCACGGTGGACTACTCCTTACAAGATTAGGCCCTAGGCGGCGTTAATGGCGCAGGGATTAGCCAGTGTAATCAATGGCGGTGATGGTATAAAACGTATCACCGTTAGGCGTGAGCACTTTTGCTTCATCACCCACCTGCTTACCGAGCAGTGCTTTAGCCATAGGTGCATCGATACTGATCCAGCGCTTTTTGGTGTCGATTTCATCGTGGCCAACGATCCTGAGATGCACCTCACCGCCACTTTCATCCTCCAGGCTTACATAAGCGCCGAAAAACACCTTGCTGGTATCGGCTGGCAGGCGGTCTACGATTTGCAGTTCGTCCAAGCGTTTCGTCAGGTAAGTAATCCGGGCGATAACGCGGTTCAGCTCTTTCTTGTTATAGGTGTAATCGGCGTTTTCACTGCGGTCGCCCTGGGCGGCTGCTTCGCCGACTTTTGCTGAAATATCCGGGCGTTTAACCCGCGATAGGTGATCCAAGATAGCGCGCAAGCGAGCCGCCCCTTCTGGGGTAATCAGATTGCTCTTAGGGGCTTGACGCGGATCTTTGGCTGGATCGCGCCAGCGGGTCATGTTGCGGCCTTTCATTACCTATTCCCCATCGTGTTTCGAGCTACCCACCTTACGTTAATTGCGCGAAGCAACCAAGCAGCATGCTACTGGTAAATCATTCAAACGTTCGTTACATTTTTTGCTATATTGGGCTAGAGGCCCGTCATTGGTGGGTCTAAGTAGGACAACAATAATGTTAGGAGCATGTATGCGAACTCACTCTTTTCCACGTATGTTTTTACCGCGCTCATTAATCGCCGCCGCTATTGGCAGCGCGCTGATGCTGTCTCCGCTAACCGCCTCTGCCTTTGAAGGCGAGCTGTTTTCGCTTAAAAACAGGTGGGAGCATACCGTGACTGAGATGCCCGCCAACGAGCGCGAGAGCACGTTAAAGGCATTGGCAGGTGAAGCGGAGCAGTTGGCCGAGCAGTACAGCGATGAAGCTGATGTACTTGTCTGGCAGGGCATAGTTCTGGCTTCTTATGCCCGTGAGCGCGGTGGTTTAGGCGCATTAGGAATCGCAGGTGATGCGCGTGACGCGTTAGAAAAGGCGATTGAAATAGATCCTCAGGGGTTGAATGGTTCCGCCTACGTCACGCTAGGTGCGCTTTACGATCGCGCTCCAGGGCGGCCACTCGGTTTTGGCAATAGTGATACCGCTGAACGCATGTTCCAGCGTGCCTTGGAGATCCGCCCAGACGGCATCGATGTGAACTACTACTACGCTGCCTTTTTGAAAGAAGAGGGCAATGAGCAGGCCGCTCGCGAGCACGCCCAGCGAGCGGTTAACGGTACCGCTCGAGACAACCGGCAAGTCTCCGATGAAGCGCTACGCCGTGATGCCGAAGCGCTGCTCAAGCAGCTGTAAACCACCCGCTGAGTGGGTGTTCCCGGTGGCAAGCATTGATAATAGATCGATTATCACCACCGGGAGTGCCTCATGGCGTCCAACTCCAATACCTTCATTATTATCTCGTTGCGTCCAATGCGACATCCATGAGGATGGGCTTTCTCGCATAGTGAGTGGCTCTTAGCAGGCACACTCAGGCTCTACAAAAACACCCTCGCTATCCATGGTTGCCTCCGCTTCAGATCAGAACTCTCCTAAGTATTCTGGCTCTTTCTTGCAGGACTAGTGAAGTAGTACTACCTTAATCAAAATGCTAATAATTATTTGAAATAAGCATTTTTTCATACCAGCCGGGCTGTTTCTGGAATGTTAGGCGAGCTCTTTAGGCACGGCCGTCTTTTCAACCTTGACAGGCTCACGCTGCTCATCTGAGAGAGTAAATATCAGAATCGCGAGCATGTTTCGTAGGCTTCTGGGTGTCTTTACTTCTCTGCACCGAAATTAGAGCAAGGTAAATAGGCTAGGCGAAACTCACTGGAGGGGACTAATGAATTCTATCTTTCGCATCGTCCGGAATCGCACCCTAGGCCGTCTGGTCGTGACATCAGAAGCCGCGCGAGCATGCGGCAAACCGGCTGCGCAGCAAGGCGCTGTGGGAGCAATTCCTGCGACGGTGGATGCCAACGCTAGCTTGTCAGGAAGGTTCTGCACTTACTCTGTTTTAGCATCTGCGCTGATTTTGCTAGGTATGGTCGCCCCTCAGGCAAGTTTCGCTGCCAAAGATGCAACTCTAACTGGCTCTGGAGATGGGCTGACGGTAGGTGACGGTACCAGCGCTAATGATGATGGTCTCACGACCTTGTATTGGGATAACCCCTATGTGCTCGGCCTTGGGCTACCCATCGACTACTCTGGTGGATTAACTGTACCTGGTGCGGTTGCCATTGGCACTAACGCTGAGGCTAGCTCTAATGGGTCTGTTGTCATCGGTGCAAGTGCAATAGCAGAAGCCCCTATGGCTAATCAAGGTGCTTCAGTGGTCGTTGGTGCCTATTCCTATGCAGGTAGCAACAATAATGTTGTGATCGGGAACAGGGGGGTGGCAACCGGCTGGGCAGCAATGGCGCTTGGACGTGAGTCGACCTCGCAGGGAAGAAATGCCATCTCATTCGGCAACGTTTCTTCTGCGCTCGGTGACGGCTCATTGGCCATGGGCCTGTCCTCGCTAGCTTCAGGCGAGCGAGCTATCGCTATTGGTTCAGCTGATTCGTCCCGGGATCATACGAATGACAGTACTCAAGCTATTGGTACTGATTCGTTAGCTTTTGGCACCAGGGCGGTAGCTGATCAACAGGATGCTTCTGCTTTTGGTCGAGAGGCTGTCGCGTCAGGCACCCAAGCAGTCGCTATCGGTACGTCCGCCAATGCCACTGCGAATCAGGCTGTAGCAATTGGTGCTTCAACCCAGGCCGCACTCAGTGCCACTGCCATTGGGGGGCAGGCTGAGTCAACAGGAGAGCGCTCGGTCGCAATCGGTGTTCTCTCTGATGCTCAAGGCAACGACTCTTTGGCGGTTGGCAATCAAGCTGTCTCTACAGCAGCTGATAGTCTTGCCCTGGGGAGTAATGCTTCTTCAAGTGCAGCGAGCGCCACAGCCATTGGCAGTAATTCTCAAGCATCTGGTGAAAATGCATTTTCTGCTGGTTCCGGCAGTCTGGCATCGGGACAGAATTCCTTGGCTATCGGACAAGGCGCTATTGCCACTGGTGATCAATCGATAAGTATTGGCACAGCCAACGAGGTAGCCGGTGTAGGCTCCGGCGCTATCGGCGATCCCAGTTATGTCAGTGGTGATGGCACCTATACTCTCGGTAACGACAACGGTACCGCGGGCAGCCCCATTGCCGCCGACGAGGCCGGTATCTTTGGTAACAATAACATGATGAGTGCGGCGGCCACCGGTAGCCGTATTGTTGGTAACAACAACGACATTGATGTAGCCGAGGCCTTCGTGGTGGGGAACGGCGCGGATGTTACCGAAGAGGGCGGTGTGGCTCTAGGTAGTGGCTCGGTGTCCGACACTGGTGCGGCCGTGGTGGGCTATAACCCGATCACTGGCGCCGCCGACGGCCTGGATCCGGTTATCGCCGCAACCTCCAGCAGCACTGGCGCAGTGGCCGTGGGCAATCCCGAGGGAGGTGTCTATCGTCAGATCACCGGCGTGGCCGCCGGTAGCGAGGACTCCGATGCGGTCAACGTTGCCCAGTTGAAAGCCAGTGAGACCCATTACTATAGCGTTAACGACAATGGTGTGATCGGTGGCAACTACGCCAATGACGGGGCGACCGGGGTCAATGCTCTAGCGGCAGGCGTGGATGCCAGCGCGACGGCCGATGAGAGCGTCGCCCTGGGCGCGGGCTCGATAGCCGATGGTAGCACCCTGGGCTCTGCTGCTTATCAACCGCTGGATGCGGATGGCAATCCGATTCCGGTGGCCGCGCCAACGGCGGCCAGCGAGGTTTCAGTGGGTAGTGCTGGCAATGAACGTCGTATCACCAACGTGGCTGCTGGTGCAGAAGACACCGATGCGGTCAACGTCTCCCAACTGGCGGCTGTGGAATCGGTTGCTTCGACGGGGTGGGATCTTACCGCCCAGGGGGCTGATCCCACCAACGTTGCTCCCGGCGATACTGTGGATCTGTCCAACACTGACGGCAATCTGGTGATCGGCAAGAACGCCGTCGATGGCACCCAGGAAGACGTCACCTTCGACTTGGCCGATGACGTGGCAGTCAATAGCAGTGTCACCGTTGGTTCAGTGGTCACGGACGCCACGACAAACGATATCACCGGGCTGTCCAATACCACGCTGACGGATCCGAGCTTTGCCACCGTGGGTCGGGCGGCCACCGAGGAGCAGCTGGATCTGGTCAGCACCGGCCTTTCCACACAGGGTCTGGACTTCGCCGGGGACAGTGGCACCGATGTACATCGCGACCTGGGGCAGGATCTGAATGTGGTCGGCGGCTCGGACGCCAGTGGCAACACCAATATCAGCACCGTGGCGGATGGTACCGACACCCTTGAGATCGTAATGACCGATCAGCCGCAGTTCGGCGACGTCACAATCAACACCACGGGTGGCAACACCATCAACGGGCTGTCCAACCTGACCTTCGACTCGAACGCCTTCACCTCGGGTCAGGCGGCCACCGAGGATCAACTGGCCCAGGTCAGCGACGTGGCGAGTGCTGGGTGGGATCTTACCGCCCAAGGTATCGATACCACCAACGTCGCTCCAGGCGATACGGTGGATCTGTCCAACACCGATGGCAACCTGGTGATCGCCAAGAACGCCACTGACGGAGCTCAGGAGACGGTGACCTTCGACCTGTCCGATGAGGTGACGATTGGCGACACGACAATCAACGACAGTGGCATCGATATGGGTGGCGACACCATCACCAATGTCGGTAATCCGATCAATGATGGCGACGCGGTCAACCTGGAGTACTTCGAGACCAACAAGGCGCACTACTACAGCGTCAACGACGGTGGGGTGATTGGTGGCAACTACGACAACGACGGTGCCACCGGCGTCAACGCAATGGCCAGCGGCGTGGGCGCCCTTGCCTCGGCGGAAGGTTCGATGGCGCTGGGGTTCGGTACCCAGGCGAATATCGAGGGCAGCGTCGCCTTAGGGGATGGTGCTAGTGCAACCCGAACCACGGCACCGACCTCGGGCATTATCCCGGCGGGTACCGCGACCATCACCTACAACACCAACGACCATGAACTATTGGGTGCCATGTCCGTGGGGCGTGACGCTGACGCTTACCGACAGATCGTTAACGTGGCGGATGGCACCCAGCAGCAGGACGCCGTAACGATTCGCCAATTGCAAGGTGCCATCGGTTCGGTCACCTCCACCGGTACCATGTACTTTCATGCCAACTCAAGTGCGGCGGACTCCCTGGCGGTGGGGCAGGAATCCATCGCCGTGGGCCCGGAAACCATCGTCAACGGCGACAATGGCATCGGTATAGGAAACGGTGCTCTGGTCGAATCGACGGCACCTGGCGGCACCGCCATCGGTCAGGAAGCCTATGTGTCCTTGCCGGATGCCCTGGCAATGGGCACCCAGTCCGAAGCTACCGGTGAGCAAGCCGTGGCGATTGGCGCCGGGGCCTCGGCCGATGAGCCCAGCAGTGTGGCTCTGGGCGGTAATAGCGCGACGGATCCTGTTGTCGCCACCACGGGTATCACGCTGGAAGGTGAGGATTACACCTTCGCGGGTGATGCCCCCGTCGGTACGGTGAGTGTCGGCAGCCAAGGTGCCGAACGCACCATCACCCATGTCGCTGCCGGGCGTATCCAGGAAGACAGCACGGATGCCGTTAACGGCTCCCAGCTGTACACCACCAACGAGGTATTGGGTGGCCTGAGTGAATCGCTTACTGAAATTGCCGGTGATACCAGTCCAACCTATATCGACGATAACGGAAGAGGGATTCGCTACGTGCGTACCAACGAGGCAGGCTTGCCGGAAAGCGATGCCTTCGCTCAGACGCCCGGTTCCACGGCAGTGGGCTACGAGGCCAGTGCCACGGCGGAAGACGCCTTGGCACTGGGTCGCAGCACCCAGGCCAACCACGCAGGCAGCGTCGCGTTGGGAGCGGGAGCGGCGACCAGCGAAGCGGTGGGGACAGCGGAGATCGAGATCGCCGGCCAGACCTACCAGTTCGCCGGCCAGACCCCGCTGGGCACAGTCAGCATCGGCACCGCCGGGGCTGAGCGTACACTTACCCATGTGGCGGCGGGGCGCGTGTCGGACAGCAGTACCGATGCCATCAACGGTAGCCAGCTATACGCCACCAATCAGGCGGTAGCCGCTGTGGAAGGGCAAGTCAACAACGTCGAAGGCGATGTGACACAGCTCGATGAAAGGGTGACCAATGTCGAGGGTGACGTGACCAACCTGGGGAACAGCATCGGCAATCTGAACGACCAGGCAGTGAAGTACGACACAAACCCGGATGGTAGCGTCGACTACGACACCATCACCTTGGCAGGCGATGGCGGAACCACGATTGCCAACGTAGCCGACGGTGATGTCTCCGAAACCAGTAGCGATGCGGTGAACGGTAGCCAGCTATGGGAGGTGCAAAACCAGGTCACCAATATCGAGGAAAAGGGCAGCAAGTACTACTCGGCGAATGCCGAAGGCGCCGCCGCCGAGGCCAATGGCGAGGAGAGCCTGGCGATGGGGCCGGAGAGCACGGCCAACGGCGACAGCAGTGTGTCGATCGGCGATGGTGCCACCGCCAACAGTGATGGTGGTGTCGCCCTGGGGGCTGGCTCCGAGGCCTCCCGTGACGGCATGAATGGCCAGGAAGAAGCCTTCTCCGGGGAAAGCGTGGCTTCCAATCAGGGCGCCGTTTCAGTGGGTAGGGGAGGCGGTGAGCGCCAGATCACCCATGTGGCGGGTGGCACCGAGGCCACCGACGCGGTCAACGTTCGCCAACTGGAAGCGGTGCAGGCTGGCGCGGTGAACTACGACTACAACGAGGATGGCAGCGTGGACTACGGCTCGGTCACGTTGGGTGAGGATGGTACGCCGACCCAGATCCACAACGTGGCTGCTGGCGAGGCGGATACCGATGCCGTCAATGTGGGGCAGATGCGTGACTTGAGCCAGCGTTTCGAGCAACAGCTGGGCGGTGTGCACAATCGTATCGACGACGTCGAAGATCGTGCGAATGCCGGGACGGCGAGTGCCCTAGCCGCGGCTTCAGTACCTCAGGCCTACCTGCCCGGCAAAAGTATGGTCGCGGTGGGTGCAGGTACCTACGGTGGTGAATCGGCGGTTTCTGTGGGTACCTCACGCCTATCGGACAATGGCCGCTGGGCGATCAAGCTCAATGCCACGGGTGACTCCCAGGGCAACTTCGGTGCCGGTATCGGCGCCGGCTTCCACTGGTAAGCGAGGCGACGACATGCAACCGAAACACCATCGTGAAATGACTTCCCCGGCTGGCGTTGCTGGCCTGGTGATCATGCTGGCCCTGACGGGGTGTGCCACTGGCACTTCGTCGGACAGGGGAGCAGACGGCGACGTTCGATTTCCGGAGATCGATGCGGCTTGGCAGGAGAAGGGCAACTTTGTCAACGTCGACAACCTGCGCCAGATGCGACCAGGCGTCAGCAAGGATCAGATATATGCCCTGCTAGGCCGGCCGCATTTTCAGGAAGGGCTGTTCGATGTGCGTGAATGGAACTACATTCTCCATTTCCGCACCGGCGAGGCTCCCGATGATTACGTCACCTGTCAGTATCAAGTGCAATTTGACGACGCCATGTTGGCGGAGTCGTTGCACTGGCGGGATCCAGCCTGCGCGACCTACCTGGAGGCACAGTGACGGGCCCGCGGTGCTATTCGACTTCGACAGCGCTGAACTGACCTGGCTGATGGTGCGGAGCTAGCGGTTTTGGCCGCTTAGCTTGATGATGCTTTCGACGCTCCGGATGCTATTCGTAGCCTGGTCGGCGAGTTGAGGTGGAGGTACACGAGCGGCGCCGGTAACCGCCTATCAGACATGGGCTGGAATCCCAGCCCATGTCAGTGCTTAAGAAGTCCAGCCACCACTCATTCCAGCAGCGAGGAGGCAATCCAGCCCAGGCGTTGTTCTGACTCGAGATAGACTTGGCTCCACCCTTCGTTGCTACCCAGGATACGCAGGGTGTCGCCGCGTTCGACCTTGGCAACGATGTCATGGTCTGTTGAGTTGCCAGCACGTATATTGGCACGGGCAGTGTCGACGCTTTTGGCTTCCAGGTTATCCAGACTGGCTTCGATATTGTCGGCGGCGGCTTGGTTACCGTTCTGCAGGGCCATGGCGAACCAGAATGTCGCCCAGGCGTGATTGCGCTCGACCCCCTTGCCATTAGCGTACATGGCACCAAGATTATTCTGGGCGAAGGCATCTCCGGATCGCGCGGCCAAATTGTACCACTCCAGTGCCTTGGCATGATCCTGTTCTACACCACGACCATTCTCGTACAAGCCGCCTAGGTTGTTCTGGGCTGAAGTGATGCCTTGTTGGGCGGCGGCTATCAACCATCGCGCAGCCTGCTCATCATCCTGTTCCACGCCGTATCCCTCCAGATAGAAGATCCCCAGCCGAAATTGGGCGTCGGGATCCCCTTGATCCGCGGCGCGCCGATACCACCGGGCCGCCGCCGAAGGGTCGGGGGATCCGCTGATCCCTTGCAAGTGCAGCTCGGCCAGACGGAGTTGAGAAGGCAGGTAACCGAGATCGGCGGAAAGGCTGAGCCACTTCTTTGCCTGTGACTCGTCTCGCGGTACGCCTTCGCCAGCCTCGTACATCGTAGCCAGACGAAATTGCGAGCGCGGGTCACCTTTCTCGGCGCTTTGGCGCCACTCGTAGATGGCGGAGGCAAAGTGACCCTGATCATACTCCTGCACGCCTTGTTCGTAGTCGGCAACGGCGAACGAGGCGTGCAGGCAAGTGGCGATGATCAGAGGCCGTACGGTTTTCTTTGTTTGGGTCATGGCGCTTGTCATGGAACCGGGCTCCTCAAGGCTGGGGAGCCACTGATGGATGAGTTCTCGTGGATGGGTCACATCACTCCTGTGCCGATTCGACGTTGTCTGATGCTGCGCCGCCTTCCGGGTTACCTTCCATGGGCTCGGTCGATGTGTCCTGGGTCAGCACGTCGAAGCGCTCATGGGTCATGACGCAGAGCACGCCTGCGGCGTTCTGAGTGATCTGGTGGTTGGTGTCGCAGTAGAGCGCGGCAGTGTTCAGGACGCTGAAGGGGCGCTGCTGTGGGCTAGGGGTGATCAGACGTGCGAGGAACAGTTCGCCCTCCGGACACTGCATGGCCTGTTCATCGCTGCTGGCGACACAGATATTTGACTGATCAATCTCTTGCTTGGCAAAGGACTCCGGCATGCAGCCAGTCAAAAGCAATGCAGTGCCGAGCACCAGAGTGGGACGTGCAATGAGAGATGTCATGAAGTTTCATTCCATGTTTTTGAAATAAGCGTTTTTTTCAACCAGTATTTTTCGATCAATATAGTAGGTTGATGCATGGTATTGGTAACCATCAGCTTAACGTTGAAAGTAGTAGCTGACCAGTCACTGTCTCTCATAGTGTAAATGACACTTTATTATAATAAGAAAAGGCTTTTAGATAGATGATTGGTATTTTAGAGGAAGGCTGTCTATCCATAGCGGACTGTAATCCACCTGCTGAATTGGCATTCCCGGTGGCAAGCATTGATAATAGATCGATTATCACCACCGGGAGTGCCTCATGGCGTCCAACTCCAAGCACGATGCTGTTCAGAATCCTAAGTTTCAGCGCCCTCCTTTTAAAAACACGGCTCTTAGCGTTCCAGACTTAAAGCGCAATGATGTTGAGCTGCTTAAGCGGGAGACGCTACACCAGGGGTTTTTCCGCCTGGAAGCCTTAGAGCTTCGTCACCGGCTGTTTGAAGGTGGTTGGAGCGAACCCATGCGTCGTGAAGTGCATAATCGCTTTGATGCAGTGGGTGTGCTGCTCTACGACCCCGAACGCGACTCATTGGTGCTCATTGAGCAGTTTCGTGCCGGCGCCATTGATGATTCCGTTTCTCCCTGGAAGCTCGAGCTCGTGGCTGGTTTGGTCGAAAAAGACGAATCGCTGGAAGATGTGGCGCGTCGCGAGGCGTGGGAGGAGGCCGGTTGTAAAGTGGCCCAACTGACCAAACTTCACACGTATTATCCCAGCCCTGGCGCCTGCAGCGAGCAAGTGACACTATTTTGTGGTTTGGTAGATACCCAAGGATTAGGTGGGATTCATGGCCTAGATGAAGAGCATGAGGATATTCGTGTTCACGTCATGCCTTTCGCTAACGCTTGGGAGCTCTTAGAGAAGGGGCGACTCGACAACGCCATGTGTTTAATTGGTCTACATTGGCTGAATAGTCAGCGAGCCTCACTGCGTGCTGCCTCGCAGCGCGCTTTGACGCAAAGCGAAACCGACGAGGAGTGAACATGGCGAGAACGGCCTATGTCACCGATTTAAAATCGCTCCAAGGGGAGTGCAGCGCCAACTATTTACGTTTGGTGCGCCTGGTGGGCGATATGGAGGCCGGCCAGCGCCGCGATATTGCCTTGCGCGGTGATAAACAGCATTTCGGTGATCTGCATCTGTATATTCAAGAGCAGGCGCCTTACACCACCATGGTGAATGTTTCTCAGACCGGCCCACTAGATACCGTTTTGGAAGGGCCGCGTATGCGCGTACATCTTTATCACGATGTACGCATGGCGGAAGTGACCGACTTTCAGCGCGAGCGCCACTTTAGTGGCCGCTACCGCTACCCCAATGCCCGGATGCATCAGCCGGATGAGAAGCTTCAACTCAACCGCTTCTTGGGCGAGTGGCTGGCTCATGGCCTTGCTCACGGTCACACGGTCGACGTGCCGGAGATGCCCTAATGCGTGTGGTGCAAATTACCGACGCCCATCTCTATGCGGATATCGAAGCGCGTTCCCGGGCGGGCATACCCTGGCGGCAGTTTCAGCAGGTGTTGAATGCCGTTGTCGCCGAAAAGCCCGATATCGTGCTGTTTACTGGTGATATTAGCCAGGATGAATCGGCCGCTTCCTACGCCTTGGCGGTGCAGGCGCTGGAGCAGTTGCCTTGCCCCTGGTACTGGCTGCCGGGTAATCACGATCAGCCCGAGTTCATGGCGGCCGAGCGGCCGATGGTTGAACAAGTGGACTTGGATTCGTGGCGCATCCTGTTGCTCAATACCCAGGTGGAGGGCAAACCCCACGGTGAACTGGGAAGCGAGCGGCTAGCTAAGCTCGCTGAACAGTTAGAGAACGATGACCGGCCCACGCTGATAGCCATGCACCACCCACCGGTGGACGTCGGCGCGGTGTGGATGGATGCCATTGGCCTACAAGATCGCGACGCATTTTGGCAACTGCTAAGTAAACACCCGCACGTCAAGATCATCCTGTTTGGTCACGCGCACCAAGCCTACGCCGAGCATCATATTTTAGGCACAGGTAGAGGCATAGGTGAGGCCACTATTGATGTTTATGGCTGCCCGGCGATGGCCGATCAGTTTCTGCCCGGTGCCGAGCAGTTTGCCATTGATGAAGCTTCCCGCCCTGGCTATCGGGTTATCGATTTGGCGTATAGCGATGCCCAGGGAAGCGAGTGGCAGAGCTGGATAGAGCGCACTGATTAGACGTTAATTGCTCTCTTATTTCTAGATAGGTTTTTTAGGAATAAAAAGATAGTTATTAATTCTTTTGGGTTATTACCGGCTCGGCGTTACCCTACTCACATTCGAACGTACATTTATCTATAACGTACGCTGATTTTAGCTTGTGTGACGAGCTTGTTCTTGTGAGGTAAGGGGCCATGACCCAATTGTCTACATTGTCGTCAAAAGAGCGGTCTTCAGAGACGCGTTCTTCATCTTCAGCGACGCAGGGGGAGGCTTTTAATGCCCCTGATGCCGCGCGCTTGACCCACCTCAAGCAATTAGAAGCCGAGTCTATCCATATCATCCGTGAAGTTGCCGCTGAGTTCGCCAACCCGGTGATGATGTACTCCATCGGTAAAGATTCGTCGGTAATGCTGCACTTGGCGCGCAAAGCTTTTTACCCCGGTACACCGCCATTCCCGCTGATGCACGTGGACACCACGTGGAAGTTTCGCGAAATGATCGAGTTCCGTAACCGCATGGCTGAAGAGGCGGGTATGGAACTGATCGTGCACACCAACGAAGAGGGGCGGGCAGCCAATATCAACCCGTTCGACCACGGCAGCGCCAAATACACCGATATCATGAAAACCCAGGCGCTCAAGCAGGCGCTGGATAAGTATGGGTTTGATGCGGCCTTTGGTGGCGCGCGTCGTGATGAAGAAGCCTCGCGTGCCAAAGAGCGCGTCTACTCGTTCCGCGATAAGTATCACCGTTGGGATCCCAAGAACCAGCGCCCTGAGCTTTGGAACGTATATAACGCTAAGGTCAATAAAGGTGAATCGATCCGCGTGTTCCCACTCTCTAACTGGACCGAGCTGGATATCTGGCAGTACATCTACTTAGAGTCGATTCCCATCGTGCCGCTCTACTACTCGGCCAAGCGGCCCATAGTCGAGCGCGACGGTATGCAAGTTATGGTCGATGACGACCGTATGCCGTTAGCACCTGGCGAAGTGCCGGAAATGAAGTCGGTACGGTTTCGAACGCTTGGCTGCTACCCGCTAACCGGCGCGGTGGAATCCGAAGCCGCGACGCTTCCGGAAATTATTCAAGAGATGCTGCTGACCCGAACCAGTGAACGCAGTGGCCGCGCCATCGATCGCGATCAGGTGGGTTCGATGGAGAAGAAAAAGCGCGAGGGGTACTTCTGATGTCTCACCAATCTAATTTAATCGCCGATAATATCGAGCAGTACCTGCACGAGCACGAAAACAAAGACCTGCTGCGTTTTATCACCTGCGGTAGCGTAGACGACGGCAAATCGACGCTGATTGGCCGTCTGCTTCACGACTCGAAAATGATCTTTGAAGATCAACTGGCGGCGATCACTCAGGCTTCTAAAACCAGTGGTACTACTGGTGATACCGTTGATCTGGCGCTGTTGGTGGATGGGCTGCAGTCAGAGCGTGAGCAGGGCATTACCATCGATGTGGCGTACCGCTTTTTCTCTACGGATAAGCGCAAGTTTATTATCGCCGATACGCCTGGGCATGAGCAGTACACCCGCAATATGGCCACGGGGGCATCAACCGCCAGCCTGGCGATTATCCTGATCGATGCCCGCTACGGTGTGCAGACCCAGACTCGCCGCCATAGCTTTATTGCCGACCTGCTAGGTATTCAGCACCTGGTGATTGCGGTCAATAAGATGGATCTAGTGGACTTCTCCGAGCAGCGCTTTAACGAGATAGTCGATGAGTACCGAGCCTTTGCCACCAATCTGCAAGCACCTGACATTCGCTTTGTACCGATGTCGGCCCTGAATGGCGACAACGTGGTCAATCGCAGCGAACAAACGCCCTGGTATTTTAGCGATGCTTACCAGGGGGAAACACTGATCGAGCTATTAGAGAGTGTCGAGATTACCCGCGACCAGAACCTCAGCGATCTGCGTTTACCGGTTCAGTACGTTAACCGCCCGAACCTTGATTTTCGCGGTTACTGCGGCACCTTAGCCGCGGGTGTATTACGTCCTGGTCAAGCCGTTAAGGCACTTCCATCGGGTAAAACGTCGCGGGTTGCACGGATTGTCACTTTTGATGGTGACCTTGCGGCCGCTTATCCAGGTCAGGCGATCACTGTGACTCTGGAAGATGAAATCGATATCTCCCGTGGCGACTGGCTGGTGGCAGCGGATAGCGAACTGCCGCTCTCCAACACCTTTAAAGCCGATATTGTTTGGATGCAGGAAGAGGCGTTAACGCCAGGTAAGCTCTACGATTTCAAACTGGCGACCCGCGATCTTTCCGGTCAGATCAGTGCGATTGATTACCAAATCGACGTCAATACTCTGGAGAAGCATGCCACTCACTCGCTGGGGCTAAATGCTATTGCCCGCTGCGACGTGGAACTGACAGCTGCTATTCCCGTGGATGATTACCGCACCAGCCCCGGTACCGGTAGCTTTATCATCATTGATCGGCTGACCAACGTGACCGTAGGCGCCGGTATGATCCGCGGTACCGCCAGCGCCCCAGGCAATGCTTCAAACGCCACCGATTGGGCCGACTTTGAGCGTGACTTGAATGCCCTAGTGCGTAAGCATTTCCCTCACTGGGAAGCGAAAGATATCAGCGGTTTATTCAGCCGCTAACCGGCATAAGCTCCGGTCATGAGCCTCCTCACATCCGTGCGAGGAGTTCTCCTTATGTCATTGCGAGGAGCGAAGCGACGCGGCAATCTTGCTTTTGTCATTGCGAGCGCAGCGCGGCAATCTCAAAGTTAGTGCCATCGCCGGTATGAGATTGCTTCGTCGCAAGCTACTCGCAATGGCGGTAGGTGATTAGATTTACTCAGCATTAGGGAAAAACAGCTGCTGACCATCTACCTCAAAATCCGCAATCGCTTGCTGGCCCTGTTCAGAAACCAGCCACTCGTGCCACTGGGCGGCGAGGTCGTGCTTCAAATGCGGGTGTCGCTCTGCCGAGAGCAATAGGCTGCCATACTGATTGAATAGCGCTTCATCGCCTTCAAACAGCAAGGTAAGGTCTTGTGGGTTGTCAAAGGCGACCCAGGTGGCGCGATCGGTAAACGTATAGGCGTCCATGCCCGCGGCGGTATTCAACGTAGGGCCCATGCCGCTGCCCAGCTCGCGGTACCACTCGCCCTGTGGCGTGACCCCAGCATCTTCCCATAAGCGCAATTCCGCGCGGTTCGTGCCGCTATCGTCCCCGCGTGAGGCGAAGGGGGACTCGCTCTCGGCAATGCGCTGCATGGCATCTGTAACGGTTTCGCTATCACTAATGCCTGCAGGGTCATCGCTCGGGCCAACAATCACGAAATCGTTGTACATTACATTCAAGCGTTCTGTGGCGTAGCCATCGGCCACAAACTTTTCTTCACCTGCGGTGTCGTGAACCAGCAGGCTATCCGCATCGCCACGGCGACCAATTTCAAATGCCTGGCCGGTGCCCACGGCGACCACGTGCACATCAATCCCGGTCTCTTCGCTGAATGCGGGGATGATGGCGTCAAACAGGCCAGAGTTTTCGGTAGAGGTCGTGGAGGCCAGGGTAATGTAGTCATCGGCCGCCATCAGCGTAGCGCTGAAGGTCAGCCCTAGGGTGCCAGCGGTGATAAGTGCGGTAGTTTTGTTCATTTTTGCTCCTTGATCGCTTTTCATGAATCGTTTTACTTCAATCCTAGGGCTCACTCATATTGGAGCTACCAGACCAACTCGCCGCGAATAAACGCCCCCGCCTCAGGTGAGGTGGGGGCGGTAAAAAAGTCGCGGGCAGGGGTGTGTTCAAGTAGTTCGCCGTTGTGCAAAAACACCACGTCATTGGCTAAGCGATGTGCCTGGTGCAAGTCGTGAGTGGTCATAACGATACGTGTACCGCTGTGATGAAACTCCAGTACGGCATCTTCAACGGCCTTGATGGCGGCGGGGTCGAGCGCCGAGGTGGGTTCGTCTAAAAACAGAACTTGGGGATTGAGCAGCCAGGCCCGTGCCAACGCTAAACGCTGCTGCTCGCCACCGGAAAGCACCCGCGCAGGCCGTTTGGCTAGGTGTGCTAAGCCAAACTTCTCAAGGGCACTCATCGCCTGGGTTTTTCGAGGTAACGCTTTCAGTTCTGGTCGCGCCACTTTATTGATGGCTAGCACATAGGTCAGGTTATCCAGCGCTGAGCGGCGTAACAGCACAGGGCGTTGGAAAACCATGGCTTGCGCGGGCTGAACCCCTTGCCAGCGAACCGAACCGCTGGAGGGCGTTAGTAGGCCGTGAGCTAGACGCATTAATAGGCTTTTGCCCGCACCGTTCGGCCCCATTATTAGCGTTCGCTGGCAGCCTGCAAGGCGCATCGATGTGGGACTAAGCAGGGTATGGCCGCGATGGATAAAGCTCACGCTGTCGAGCTCAAGGGTGGCGACGGGGGGCGTATGATGTGCGTTCATCCCAGCCGCCTTTTCGCCGTTTCGCCGATTATGTGGGCAATCGCGTTAATCATGGTGACCAGGGCGAGCAGAATGATCCCTAAGCCAAGGGCCATAGGCAGGTTGCCCTTGCTGGTTTCCAACACAATGCTGGTGGTCATCACGCGGGTGACGCCGTCGATGTTCCCGCCCACAATCATCACTGCGCCCACTTCGGCGCTGGCGCGGCCAAAGCCTGCCAGGATCACCGTTAACAGCCCAAAGCGTGCGTCCCATAGCAGGGTGGGGATCATGCGTAGGCGCGTTAGCCCCAGTGAGTTCAACTGCTCGGCATACTCTCCGTGAAGCGCTTCAACCTGCTGGCGGGTGAGGGCGGCAATAATGGGTAGTACCAGAATCACTTGGGCTATCACCATCGCTGTTGGCGTAAACAGCAGCCCCCATTCACCCAGTGGGCCTGCGCGCGAAAGCAGTAGGTAGACACAAAGCCCTGCCACGACTGGCGGTAAGCCCATCAAGGCATTGAGGGCGACAATCACGACGTTACGTCCAGGAAAGCGCCATAGCGCCAGAGCAGCGCCTAAGGGCAGGGCTATCAGGCTGGCAATCAATACCGCCATCAGCGATACCTGCAGCGAGAGCATCACGATGGAGATTAGCGCGCTATCCATACTCAGGATCAGGGTGAGAGCAGTACTAAAAGCATTATCACTGGTGAGCATTGAGCGTCGGTTTCACTTTTGTATGAAGAGCTGTTGTAGGAAAACTGTTATCTGAGAATTGGCATGATGTATCGAAAAATGACTTAATGCACTGCGTCCTGAAATTTATGCAGTCATATGCAGTTAAAATACAAAAGAGGTTTGCATTTTACCCAGCGAGGCTACCTTGCGATGTCTGAACCACATACTTACCTGACCACCGCAGAAGTCGCTGACTATTTGCGTTTAAAAGAGCGCAAGGTGTATGACTTGGTGCGCCAAGGCCAGATTCCCTGTAGTCGGGTAACGGGAAAGTTGCTGTTTCCCCGCCAACAGATCGATTTATGGGTGCTGAACCATTTAGAAGGCGATCAGGCGCAGCGTTTATCAGTGCCGCTAGTAGCAGCCGGTAGCCAGGATCCACTGTTGGAGTGGGCTATTCGGGAAAGCGGCTCTGATTTGGCGATGCTCTGCCAAGGCAGTGGCGACGGCGTGCGGCGGTTGCTTGACGGCAAGGCGATGTTGGCGGGCATTCATCTGCTGGATGCTTCTACTCAGCGCTATAACGAACCCAGCGCGCTCGGCTTAAGCGGCATGCGTGATCTGTTGATAGTGCACTGGGCAAAGCGCCGCCAAGGGCTGCTTTTACCCGCTGGCAACCCGATGAGCATCTCTGGGCTAAATGATTTAAAACGGCCCGGGATCCGCGTGGCGCATCGCCAGCCCGACGCTGGAGCAGCACGGTTGCTGCACTGTTTGCTACAACAAGCAGGCATTGAAAGCTCGGCGATCAACTGGGCGCCCCATGCCTCCTTAAGTGAAGATGATTTGGCGCTTAGCATTGGGCAGGGTGAGGCAGATGTTGGGCTGGGGGTTGAAGCCGCCGCCCATCGCCAGCACCTTGGCTTCGTTACACTTTGCGATGAGCCGTTTGATTTAATTATGCAGCGGCGCAGTTATTTCGAACCTTCAATACAGCGCCTGTTGGCGTTTGCTCATCAAGCGCGTTTTGCCGAGAGGGCAACACAGTTAGGAGGTTATGATATTGCTGAACTAGGAAGGATTGTGCATAACGCCTAGCGCGCTATTCGCTAACCTGCGGCGTCAGTAGGAGAGCTTGACCCTGATTCAATATACGCCACACTAGTGGGGCGTTACTAACGCAAATCATCACGAAAAGGAGAGCATGATGAAACAAGCACTAAACGGTAAGCGTGTTGCTATTTTAGCCGCAGCTGGTTTTGAAGAGTCTGAGCTGAGCGTACCGCGCGCCGCCTTACAGAAAGAGGGTGTTGAGGTTCATGTGGTCACCCCCGACGGTAAAGGAGTCCGCGCTTGGGCGGAAACCGACTGGGGCGACACCTATGAAGCCGATAAAGCCCTTGCTGATGCCAGTGAGTCTGACTACCACGCCTTGGTACTGCCGGGTGGTTTATTCAACCCCGATGAACTGCGCATCAACGACGATGCGTTGAGTTTCGTAAGAGGGTTTTTCCAGGCAGGTAAGCCTGTTGCTGCTATTTGCCATGCGCCGTGGATTTTAATTAATGCGGGCGTGGTTGAAGGCCGCCGCATGACCTCGGTACACAGCGTCGCGCAAGATTTACGCAATGCCGGCGTTGAGTGGGTCGATGAGCCAGTTGTTGTGGACAGCGGTCTTGTGACCAGCCGTACGCCGAAGGACTTGGATGCTTTTAACGCCAAGTTACTCGAAGAGCTGCAGGAAGGGCGTCACTCCGGTCAACACGCTTGATGAGCGTATTGCGTCAGTGGACAAGCTTTATCAAAAGGCTTGTCCACGTTATTGCCAAACCTATCAAAGGAGACAGTAGCCGCGGCGGAATGGTGGTTCATCCTTACCGCGGCTATGGTTCCCAACGTGAAGTTTTTGTCATGGGCCGGGTGTTTCGCCAAGCCGCACTAGGTCGAGCCATTCCTCGCCATGGCATGCTACGCGATACTGCGGACGTGGCACGGCGCGTTTTACGCCGGGGGCTGGCCGATGCGCAGGTAGAAATTCACATCGGCGAAAATAAGCTCTGCGTCGGCACGGATCGAGATGGCTATTTCGACGTCCACTTACCGATTAGTCACACCCTGCCCATTGATGTCTCCTGGCACCGCGCCGATATTTTAGTGCATTGCTCGGGGCAGACGCCGGTACGTACTCACGTAGAAGTTTATGTACCTCCGTCAGAGGCGGATTTGCTGATCATCAGTGATATTGATGACACCGTTATGTTTACCGGGGTGGCGGAAAAGCTCAAAATGCTTTATCGCTTATTTGTTAAAAAACCTCATCGCCGCACCGCTTTCCCCGGTGTTGCGCCGCTTTATCAAGCTTTACATCGTGGCGTTAGTGAACGCGCTGAGCGGCCCATTTTGTATGTATCCCGTGGCCCTTGGGCGATATACGAAATGCTCGAAACCTTTTTTCAGATCAACCGCATCCCCGTTGGGCCGATTATCTTTTTACGCGAATGGGGCATCTCTTTGCGCAAGCCTTGGCCGCGCCGTGCAGAAGAGCATAAGCGCGAACTGATCGACCGTATGTTGACGCTTTATAATGATATGCCGTGTATTCTCATTGGCGATAGCGGTCAACACGATCCAGAAGTGTATACCGAGATAGTGAAAGCCTACCCAGATCGGATTAAAGCGATTTATATTCGTCAAGTGGATAAAAACCCCAGGCGCGAGCAGGCGATCCAGCGGTTGCGGGATGAGTTGGCCGGCACCCAATGTGATTTAGTGCTCGCCGCAGATAGCGTGCTGATTGCCGAACACGCCCACGCCCAGGGCGATATCTCTGCCCACGGCTTAGCGGCAGTACAGCGCGAAGTTGAGGAGCACCGCAACGATCCCGTATAACGCTGTTGCCAAGTCAGTCCCCATGGTAAAAGTACGCTGCGAAAGAAGTGTGTTTAACGACGGTTGTTTGTAGATAGGGACTGCCATGGTTGTTGTGCTGATCATTTTTGCGCTGGCGGTATTTGTGCTCCCCAATGTTTGGGCCAAGTGGGTGCTTAAACGCCATACCCGCGGTCGTGACGATTACCCGGGCACGGGTGCAGAGCTTGCCGATCATTTGCTGCGCCGACTAGGCATTGAGGGCGCAAGCGTTGAGCGCACTGAGTTCGGTGACCATTATGACCCTGAAACCCGCTGCGTACGTCTTTCACCAGATAACTACGATGGGCGTTCGCTAACGGCCGTCACGGTGGCTGCCCATGAAGTAGGGCACGCCATTCAGCATCACCAGGGATACGCGCCGCTACTGGCGCGTAGCCGCTTAGTCGGCGTTGCCCAAAAAGCTGAGAAACTCGGCGCTGTACTGATGATGGCTGCACCTTTTCTGTTTTTATTGACGCGTCTGCCGGGTGGTTTAGCCATTGTAATTGCCATGGCGGTGATCAGCTTTGGCACCGCGGCGCTGGTGCATTTTGTGACCCTGCCAGTTGAGTTTGATGCCAGCTTTAACCGGGCGCTGCCGCTCTTGAAAGAGTACGTCCCGCCTTACGATATGCCCGGTGCCCGGCACGTACTCACCGCCTGCGCGTTTACCTACGTGGCCGCCTCGCTGGCCAGTGTTATGAACCTGGGGCGCTGGCTGGTGATTTTGCGGCGGTGAGCGTGTATTGAAGCTGTGTTTTCAGTGCCACTAAGTGTCTATGCATAATTTTTCGTGCATTAAAGGTTATAAAAAAAAATCAGTAGCTTACTAGATATTTATACCTGATTTACTTTTGCATAGGCACTTAGTTAATACCTATTGTCTGTCTTTATTGCTTTGTGGCGCGCAGTAGAATATAGGGTTTTGTGTCCTGTAGAGTGCGGAATTCATTCGTATGAACTGGCAACTGCGAATTGTCAAATGGTAGATTACGCTCTGTGGTTAGTGAAAGCCCCGCTGCGGCGAATGTATTTCGATATGTGGATAAACCCCATTGTTTGTCGACAATCTCTAATGGTTGCTGCCTTCCCGGTATCGTGAGGTAGACTGGGCGATTATCTCCGTCTTGATAGGAAATACCATGCTCTCCATTGCGGTAGGTCGGATAATCGACTCCGGTGGTTTGAGGATGAGTGTCGAGGATGTAATAGGAGCCGCCAGGTTTAAGTACGCGCATTACTTCCGTAGTGATGCGTACTAGTTCACGTCTTTCGGGAATGTTAATAAACAGAAAACAACTAATGACAGCTTCAAAACTGTTATCAGGAAATGGCAAATTTGGACCATGGATTTGCTCAAAGCGAAGACGGTTAGTGCCTGCGGATATTGCTTGTTCAATCATTGTTGGAGAGATGTCAACACCGGTGACATAGTCGAATCCGTCGTCTCTTAATCTTCTGGACACTTTGCCGCTGCCACAGCCGTAGTCCAATACACTAATTCCCTTGCCATAAGAGCAGGTTAACTCCGCGATGAGTGGTTGATAGCCAAAAGCATTCTCCACCCAATCATCATAAGCGTCAAAAAGCTCGGCGATATTTTGTTCAGTCCAATTAGTATTCATAAAAATAAATCCCCTAATATTTGCTCATGTATGAATGCTTGTACTATCCCCAGCGATTAATAAGAAACGGTTGATAGTAGGGGTTAATTATCTCTAACGCCTTTTGAGGCAGCGCATTCCCTATCTTGATTTGGCGATAGATCCAGAACAACATCAGCACATCTCGCCAATACGTCGTTAGGTTAAGATTAGCCATATCATTAAACGTCAACAAGCCGCTACGGATCTCTGACTCATATTCCAATAGTTTGCGTATGGTCGTCGGGGAGGTGCCAATTGGCATTAAAGGTACTGTGCCTGGCTGGGGTATAGTTTCATTACTATTCAAAAGTTCAAGCGCACGCTCATGTGTGCTTTCATAGACGTGAATAGAACCAACTTGATGTGTGTAGTGACCGATTTTGCAGCCTATGCGGGCAGCAATATACTCTTGCAAGAAAGTAAAAGAGAAAATATCGTTCAGCATGCCAACGTAGGCATCATTTGCACGCATATAGCTGACCATGTTCAACTTTTCTTCGCGGAGTAGCAACTGAAGACCCAAGGTACATGAAACGTCGATATTGCGTCGATAAAGATCTTCTTCCGCACTAAATATTTGAAGGACAGCGCGCTTACTGTCGGGATCGTCATTTTTAAGGATATCAATCACTCGTTCGATTTGATCGAGCGTGTCTGCACCAAAGTTTTTAAGACGAGCTCCGTAACCAGTACCAGGTAAGCTTATACCATCTGGGCTGTAGCGTTGCATTGAAGGGGCGTACCAGGAAATAAATGCTAAGTCGTTTTTACCTGATAAATACCATAACGCTTCTGCATAATTAAAAACAATATTTTGTTTGCGTATTTTGCTTAGACAAAAACGATCAGGAGGATTGTCGAGTCGGATATTGAAGCCAATGAGTTCTCGCTCTTTATTTCCTCTAGGTGAGTTAACATATTCATATTCAAAGCAGATTTTATGCAGTGTATCTCTGTAGAGGCTGGTGAAATTCGTATAATGTTTGTGCATCATTATATTCATCTCTTTCGGTGGGCAAAGAGGCGTATTTTGCTGATACGAATGATGGCGAGTAGTTTAAAAAGCTGAATTGGAGCCGTGAATCGCGTTTGATTTTTCTTTGATGGCCAAACTGTGCAAATTAAAGGCTTTCACGACAGTATCTGCGACGTGATCAGCTAAGGCTTCATTGAAGTTGAGTTCTCCGTTTATAACTTTCGCCCAGCGGCAGTCCGCAGCATCATCACCAGGCCGTAGCTCGCCATCAACGTAGTGACATAAAAGGGCAACCAAGGCGAAGTGGTGGTGACTTCCCTCTGGGTCATATCCGATTACTTCTACTACATCAATTAACGGTCCTACCAATGCTGTGATACCGGTTTCCTCCATTAATTCGCGCTTTGCTGCACAATGTAGGCTTTCTCCCGGTTCCACTGATCCTCCGGGGAAGCCCCAAGTGCCCCGTTGAGGTTCTTTACTGCGTTGGACGAGGAGAACTTCATTATTACGCAGAGTTACGGCGATTGCTGCCAAGCGTGGCTTGGCAAGTACGGAGTTCAGGCGGTTTTTATCAGACGTGTTAAAAGGGGAGGTACTACTGAGCGTAGATGCGTTAGCGGGCGTTGAGTTACCTTGCGACACGATACACTCCTGCATTGAGATTCGGATAATACAGGCGTAGGTGTCAAAACAGATTCATATATGGTTTATGTCCGTCCCTACGCCGGTATCAGCCGGATCAGGTTCAAAGGGTTTGGATCACTCCATCTCAGCCTGAATAACAGGCACCCCTCGGAAAAGTTACTGTTACTATGAGTTTTAGTATAAGTCAATATTTGGGGGGGCAATTCAATGCGGCTTGGCGGACGCCGGGGCGGTTTTGACACCTTCTTCGCACACTTGGCTAACGGCTAACGGCTAACGGCTAACGGCTAACGGCTAATTGGCCCGGCTTATTCGCCAAAATCACCGCCCGCCGCGGTGCAGGGTAGCCTTCAATGGTGCGGGTGCGGTCGTTGGGGTCGAGAAAATCAGCCAACGATTGGTAGGTCATCCACTCCGTCGAGCGCTGCTCGTCTAACGTGGTAACGGCTTCATCGACCACGCGCACGTTGGTAAAGCCGCAGCGCTCCAGCCAGTGGCAGAGTGCTTGAGAAGAGGGCAGGAAGTAGACGTTGGGCATGGCGGCGTAACGTTCGCCGGGCACAAATACGGTCTGCTCGTCGCCTTCGACTACCAGGGTTTCTAGCACCAGCTCGCCGCCCGGAACTAACGCGGCTTTTAGCTGCTGAAGATGTTCCAACGGGGCTGGGCGATGGTAGAGCACGCCCATGGAAAATACCGTATCGAAAAAGCCCAGGTTCTCCGGCACATCTTCTATACCCACTGGTAAAAACTGAGTTCTGCCGTCATCGGTATCGCCGACGAAGTGGCGTACCGCCTGAAATTGCCAGTAGAAGCGCGGCGAAGGGTCAATTACTAATACGAAAGCAGCCCCTGCCCCAGCCATCCGCCAGGCGTGGTAACCGCTGCCACCCCCCACGTCGAGTACCTTACGGTATTTTAGCGGCGCCAAGTGGGGAGCCACTCTCTGCCACTTCCAGTCCGAGCGCCACTCGGTATCAATATGAATGCCACCCAGTTGAAAAGGGCCCTTTCGCCAGGGGGCGAGTTTTCTTAGCAGGTTAAAACACTGGCGCTGCTGGCTATCGCTAAGATCGAGATCAACGCTGACGGTGTCGCTGTTTAAATCCACGCGCCGCTCAGCGGGCAGCGCCGGAAGCTTGGCCACGGCTTTTTCCCAGGCGGATAAATCGCCGTGGCGGTTACGGTCAAGCCCGTGAGCTAACTGCTCGGGTAGCTTCGCTAGCCAGGGCGTTAGCGAGGCATCAAGCGTGGCTTGATCTAAAAACGCCTGATAAATTGCGCGATGATCGTCGGGTAGTGGCGCCACCTTTAACCCTCCTTAAACGCAATCAGCGAGGCAAAGTTAAGGTACTGGAACCAGGTCATCGAACGTGGAAAACCTGCTTGTTTCAAACGACCATGAAGTGCATCGAGGGTATCCGGCACCAGTACGTTCTCAAGAGCGGTGCGCTTCTGGCTGATTTCCAGATCACTGTAGCCATTGGCGCGCTTGAAATCGTGGTAGCGTTCTACCCGCCAGGCGTTGTCGCGCTCGTCGGCGTCGACGGTTTTCTCCGAGAGAATCAGCACGCCGCCGGGTTCCAGCGCTGCATAAAGCCGCGCCAGTAGTGCATCGCGGTCGGCGGCGGGTAGAAACTGTAGGGTAAAATTGAGAATGATCATGCCCGAAGACGCATACTCTAGGGTACGAATGTCGGCTTCTTCGACCTGCATAGCGTACGCTGGGCACTCGTCAGCAAAGGTTTGCCGAGCCTGGGCGACCATGGCGGGCGATAGGTCAACGCCCGTATAGCGAAAGGCGTCAGGCGCCAGCGCCCCTGCCAGCGCAAGGCCGGAAGCGCCCAGCGAACAGCCTAGATCATAGACATGGGCGCCATGGCGCAGGTGGCGCTGGGCAATTAAGCTCAACATGCCGAGAATTTGCCCGTAGCCGGGTACCGATCGGCGGATCATGTCAGGGAAACAGGCGACCACCTTTTCGTCGAAAGAGAACCGCGCTACTCGGTCAAGGGGTGTCGAAAAGATAGCGTCACGGTAAGATGCATCACTCATGGGCAAGCCGGGATCATGGAAAAGGCGTGCTAGTTTACGCGCCCTTAATTGACTAGAACAGGCCTGTCTAGCACAGACTCGTTTAGAACAGCCCTGTTTAAGGTTATTAACCTGTTTAATGAACCCCGCTGCAAGGATCGACGCCACTGGAGAAACTAAATGGTCTCAGCATCAAGCGCTACACCCGATACGTTACCGGCATGGCAAACGTTAAAGCATCACGCTGAAACGCTGCAGCACGTCCACTTGAAAACGCTGTTTGGCACCGAGCCCTCCCGCTGGGAAAGCTTTACTCGCCAGGTGGCGGGCTTGACGCTGGATCTTTCCAAGCAGCGCTGGGATGATGATACCCTCGAACATCTGTTTACGCTGGCCAGTGAAGCGGGCGTACCCTCTGCCATTGAGGCGCTGTTGAGCGGTAAGCGAGTGAACGTCAGCGAAAACCGCCCGGCGTTACATACGGCGCTGCGTTTACCCGCCGATGCGACGCTTGAGGTTGAGGGGGAAGATATCGTCGCTGCCGTGCATGAAAGCCTTGCCCAAATGGAGCGCTTGGTCAGCCGGCTGCACGCAGGGCAGTGGCGTGGTGCCACCGGCAAGCCGATTCGGCATGTGGTTAACCTGGGTGTAGGCGGTTCAGATCTAGGCCCACTAATGGTCACCCATGCCTTGGCAGATTTCCGACCCAAAGATATTCATCCGGTTGAGGTGCATTTTGCCTCCACCATGGATGGCTCCCAGTTAGCGGACTATCTGAGCCGGTTGAATCCTGAAACCACTATCTTTGTGTTGTCATCCAAGTCGTTCACTACCATTGATACACTTTCCAACGCTAACACCGCACGGGAGTGGTTACTTAGCCGCTTGACCCAGCATGGTGCGACGCCGATTAGCGCTGAGTTGGTGGTGCGTCAGCACTTTATTGGTGTGTCGGCGAGCCCTGAGAAAATGACCGAGTGGGGCATTGCTGACGATCATCAATTAACCTTCTGGGAGTGGGTAGGCGGGCGCTACTCGCTATGGGGCACCATTGGTTTACCCATTGCGCTGGTGGTTGGGATGGCGAATTTCCGCGAGTTTTTAGCCGGTGCGCACGCCATGGATCGCCATTTTGCTGAGGCAGAAATGGCGGAGAACCTGCCCGTGCTGCTGGCGTTAGCGGGAATCTGGAATGTCAACTTCCTGGATATCCGTGCGCACTCCATTCTGCCCTACGATGGGCGCTTGGAGTATTTCGCCGCCTATCTTGAACAGCTTGAGATGGAGTCCAACGGCAAGTCGGTTACCCGTCAAGGCCAGCCGATTAACTACTCCACCTGCCCTGTGCTCTGGGGGCAGCTTGGCCCCAACGCCCAGCATGCGTTTTATCAGCTATTGCATCAGGGCACTCAACCGGTGGTGTGTGATTTTATCGCGCCGCTCAAGCGCTACGATGAGGTGGAAGATCCAGATACCCGCCGCCACCTTAAAACCCAGCATCGCCTGGCACTGGCCAACTGTTTTGCGCAGTCCCGCGTATTAATGCTTGGTGATGACGCTTTGGAAGACGACGGCCCACGGCCAGAGCACAAGCGTTATCGGGGTAACCAGCCCTCGACGACGGTGCTGCTTGACCAGCTCACCCCAGCGACCCTGGGTTCGCTTATCGCCCTTTACGAGCACAAAGTCTTTGTTCAGGCGGTGATTTGGGATATCAACCCGTTCGATCAGTGGGGCGTTGAGCTAGGCAAACAGATTGCCACGGATACCCAAAAAATTATCGACCATGAGGGAGATCTATCGCGGATGGATGCTTCCAGTAAGGGATTGATTGAAGCATTTTGGGCGGCTGAGCAGGAGTGAACGGTGCAATTTTGTCGCTAGTATATTGTGAGCACATATAGAAAGGGCGCCGTGGATAAGTCGTAGAGGGGGTCATTTGCCATGGCCGGAATATGTTCCATACAATTCCGGCATTTCCGCCGTCCATGGCGGGCAGATGGCAAATGTAGCGCCCAGGGATGGGGTTACAGCGCCCCCTCGTAGACTTATCGACGGGGAAGCCCTTTCCGCTTTGCCATTGATAAGCATGGCTAGATATACAGCTTTTTGCTTTTCCGCTATCCTGTGCCTCTTTGCAAGTCGGCAATGACACTTTTCAGCATTTGATATGGCTGCCAGTACGATTTTTCAGGGAACCGACGTTACATGACCCAGTTTGATGCCTCTCAGTACGGCGCGAGTTCCATCGAAGTCCTGTCGGGCCTCGAGCCGGTACGTAAGCGTCCCGGTATGTATACCGACACCACACGCCCCAACCACCTTGCTCAAGAAGTGATTGATAACAGCGTCGATGAAGCGCTAGCGGGCCACGCCACCATGATTAACGTCGTGCTGCATAGCGACGGCGGGATTGAGGTGCAGGATAATGGCCGTGGTATGCCCATCGACCTACACCCTGAACACGGTGTTTCGGGCGTTGAACTGATATTTACCAAATTGCACTCGGGTGGCAAATTCTCCTCCACTAGCTACCGCTTCTCCGGCGGCCTACACGGGGTAGGTGTCTCGGTGGTTAATGCGCTATCGCGCCGGTTGGATGTCGAAGTTACCCGGGATGGGGCACGCCATGCCATGGCCTTCGAGTTCGGTGAGAAAGTCGAAGAGCTGCATGAAATTGGTAAAGCCCCCAAGCGGGCAAGTGGCACTTTGGTGCGTTTCTGGCCGGATGAGAGCTACTTCGATAGCCCCAAGTTAGCGCTAACCCGGTTGAAACACCTGCTGCGTGCCAAAGCGGTGCTGTGTCCCGGCTTGAAAGTCACGCTGGTAGAACCTGACGGCACTTCCACAGAGTGGGAGTTCGCCGATGGTTTGCGCGACTACTTAGTTGAAGCCACCGATGGTTATGAAGTACTGCCCAAGGAGCCTTTTGTAGGCCACTTCAATGACGACGAGCACGGTGTCGATTGGGCGATTCAATGGCTACCAGAAGGCGGCGAAGCGCTGCTGGAGAGCTACGTTAACCTTATTCCCACCCCTCAGGGCGGTACCCATGTAAACGGCTTTCGTTCCGGGCTGCTGGACGCGCTGCGGGAATTCTGCGAATACCGCAACTTGTTGCCCCGCGGCATCAAACTCACCGCTGATGACCTTTGGGAGCGCACCTCCTTTGTGCTCTCAGTGAAGATGCTCGACCCGCAGTTTGCCGGGCAAACCAAAGAGCGGCTGTCATCGCGCACGATTGCCGGTTTTGTTTCCGGCGTGGTTAAAGATGCTTTCTCGCTATGGCTGAACCACCATGTGGATCAAGCCGAAGCGATTGCCGAGCTGGTCATCAGCGCGGCGCAAAATCGCCAGAAAAAAGCCAAAAAAGTCGCCCGTAAAAAGGTCACGTCCGGCCCGGCCTTGCCCGGTAAGCTAGCGGACTGCTCCGGCCAAGACCCTGCCCAGAGTGAGCTGTTTTTGGTCGAAGGGGACTCCGCTGGCGGCAGTGCCAAGCAGGCGCGTAACCGCGAGACCCAGGCGATACTGCCCCTGCGCGGTAAGATCCTGAATACCTGGGAAGTGGAAACCCACGATATCTACGGTTCCCAGGAGGTGCACGATATCGCCGTCGCCATTGGCGCTGACCCCGGCAGCGCTGATCTGGAAAAGCTGCGCTATCACAAGATCTGTATTCTCGCCGATGCCGACTCCGATGGCTTGCACATTGCCACGCTACTGTGCGCGCTGTTTGTACGCCATTTTCCGAGCCTGGTAGACGCAGGCCATGTGTATGTCGCCATGCCACCTCTTTACCGTATCGATCTGGGTAAAGAAGTGCACTACGCCCTGGATGAGAGCGAAAAAGCCGCCATTCTCAAGCAACTGGCCAATAAGCGTGGCACACCTAATGTGCAGCGCTTTAAAGGTCTGGGTGAGATGAGCCCGCTACAGCTACGTGAAACCACCATGTCGACGGAAACCCGTCGCCTTGTGCAACTGACGTTGACCGTCGGCGACGGCACCATGGAAATGATGGATATGCTGCTGGCCAAGAAGCGTGCCGGTGATCGCAAAAAATGGCTGGAAGATTACGGCAATCTTGCCGATATCGAAGTGTAGGTAAAAGCAGACAAGCGTTAACAAGCCGTTGTTACAGTAACGCGTACTTTAGCCGATAGTTGGATGTAGAGCTTACATACTAAAAAGACGTAATAAACGTACATTCATACATAAGGGGAAGGCTTTTGTTTAACACGATATCTCGACAGTTAACGCTGTCTGCATTCGTACTCATGCTTCTGATGGCGGCCAGCATTTACGGCGTAATGGCGTGGCGAGGTCAGCCGTTGGTTATCGATGCGAGCCAGTCATTGATAGAGCGTACGGGGGGCTCGATTGTAAATGCGCTCAATGGTCAATTAGCCCGGGTCGAAGGCAATACATCGAGCTTGGCGGCTTTGGCCGAATCGCTGCCGCGTGAAGAAGCCATTTACCTTGAAGCCTTGCCTAATGTCGTTGATGACAACGGCAATGCAACGGTGGCGGGCGGCGGTATTTGGCCGGAGCCCGGCGCATTTTCCTCAGGTGTCGAGCGCTTTAGCTTTTTCTGGGCACGCAACGCCCAGGGCGAGCTGGAGTTTTTGGATGACTATAACGCAAGCGATATTGCCCCTTATCATGATGAGGCATGGTACAGCAGTGCTCGTGATGCGACCCCTGGGCAGTGTGTTTGGTCTGCTGCTTATCGCGATCCGGCGACCGGTGTCGCGATGGTGACCTGTAGTGTGCCTTATTACCTCAATAATGACTTTGCCGGTGTGGCCACCATTGATATGCAGTTAAACGGTGTTGCTGAGTTTCTCGCCGAAAATGGTGGTGGAACGGGCGGCTATGCCTTTGTACTGGATAAAGATCACAACGTGATTGACCTACCGGGCGTTGAGCAGGCGTCGGATGAAATGCGCGGCCTGGGCGATTTAGTGGGGGATATGCCTTGGCTTCAGCCCGTTGTAGAGGCCGTTGAGGCTGGCCGTGATGAGGCCAATGTAGAAAGTGCGGGCGTATTGGACGAGCCTGCGGCAGTGCGTTTGTTTGATATGCCAGACACTGGCTGGACACTCGGCTTGGTAACGCCTAGCGAACAGGTAACAGCCTTGGCGCGCACCTTAACGCGTGATTTATTGATGTTTATTTTACCGCTGTTGGCGCTGCTGCTCGCGCTAGGCTGGTGGGGTGGGCGTATCTTGTTACGTCAGATTCGCAGCACTACTGGGCAGATTGATCAACTGGGCCAGGGCGGTTCCAGTCGTGAACTGACCATTTATCGCGATGATGAAATCGGCGAGCTACGCGGTGCTGTGAATCGCTACGCGGAGAAGTTGCAGCGCCTGTTTGGTGATGTGCGTGGCGTAGCGGATGCCATTGCCAGTGAATCGACGGAAATTGCCGCGGGCAATACCGAGCTTTCTAGCCGCACTGAGCAGCAAGCGGCTTCTCTGCAAGAGACTTCTTCTACGATGGAAGAGATGGCCGCTACGGTGAAGCGCAATGCTGATAACGCTCAAGAGGCGGATCAGCGAGCGAAAGAGTCAGCGGAAAAAGTGAAACAGGGTGGAGAGCAGGTATCACGGCTGGCGCAATCCATGGAGGCTATCAACGCAAGCTCTACTGAGGTCTCTTCGATAGTCGATGTGATTGAAAACATTGCCTTCCAAACCAATATTTTAGCGTTAAATGCCTCTGTAGAGGCGGCGCGAGCCGGTGAACATGGGCGTGGCTTTGCCGTAGTGGCCAGCGAAGTACGTGAGCTGGCGTCGCGTAGCGCTGCTTCTGCCAGAAACATTAATGGGCTGATTAAAACCACCTCAGAGCAGATTGCCACCGGTAGTGGCTATGCTCAAGCAGCTGAATCCGCCATGAAAGATATCGTGGTGGCGATTGAAGAGGTTACTGCACGTATTAGCGAAATCAGCCAAGCGTCTGGCGAGCAGACCAACGGTATTGATGAGATCAACCGGGCGGTCACGCAAATGGATACGGTGACGCAGCAAAATGCCGGGTTGGTTAGCGAAGCGGCGAGTGCTGCCAATGAGCTGTCATTACAGGCTCAGCGCTTAAAAGGGCTGTTAGACGAGTTTCACGGTAGTTCTCAAGAAGCGTCATCTACGGCAGCGCTATCCAATGCATCAAACGAAAGGTATCAATTAACATAGCGAGCCATGTTAAGTGGCCGCGTGTCCGCTTATCAGCCGCCCCAACAGGGGCGGTTTTGTTGTCAAGGTAGGATATGATCGACATGGATATTCAAGTAGCGGAAGGAGACGTCGAGCGTCTCTCCCTGCGCGACTACACCGAAAAAGCGTACCTCGACTACTCGATGTACGTCATTCTCGACCGCGCCTTGCCCAATATTGGCGACGGCATGAAACCCGTGCAGCGGCGGATAATTTACGCCATGCGTGAGCTGGCGCTGCACGCCAACGCCAAGTACAAAAAGTCGGCGCGTACCGTCGGTGACGTGCTGGGTAAATTCCACCCCCATGGGGATAGCGCCTGCTACGAAGCCATGGTGTTGATGGCGCAACCATTTAGCTACCGCTACCCGCTGGTAGACGGCCAAGGCAACTGGGGTAGCCCCGATGACCCCAAATCCTTCGCCGCCATGCGCTACACCGAAGCCAAGCTTTCCAAGTTCGCCGAAGTGCTGCTGGGCGAGCTAGGCCAAGGCACCGTCGATTGGGCGCCCAACTTTGACGGCACCATGCAAGAGCCGCTGGTACTGCCGGCCAAGTTACCCCATGTGCTGCTCAATGGTGGCACAGGGATTGCGGTTGGCATGGCCACCGATATTCCTCCCCATAATGTCTCGGAAGTGGTCGAAGCCACCTGTCATCTGTTGCGCAACCCCAAGGCGACCACCGCTGATTTAATGGAATTCGTGCCCGCGCCCGATTTCCCCACCGATGCAGAAATTATTACCCCGCCCGCGGATCTTCGGAAGCTCTACGAATCCGGGCGTGGCTCGGTCAAGCTGCGTGCCCGCTACATCCGCGAAGAAGCCAATATTGTTATCACCGCCGTACCCTATCAGGTCAGCGGTGCCAAAGTATTGGAGCAGATTGCCGCGCAAATGCAGGCCAAAAAGCTGCCCATGGTGGCTGACCTGCGCGATGAGTCGACCCACGAAGAGCCGACTCGCCTGGTCATCGAACCACGCTCCAACCGCATTGACGTAGAGTCGTTGATGGCGCACCTATTCGCCACCACCGACCTGGAAAAGAACGTGCGGGTGAACATGAACGTGATCGGCCTGGACGGCCGCCCACGGGTGATGCCGCTGCCCGAAATGCTGGGTGAGTGGCTGCAGTTCCGGCGCAGCACGGTGCGTCGTCGTTTAGAGCACCGCTTAGGCAAAGTCGAAGACCGGCTGCATATCCTGGAAGGCTTGCTAATTGCCTACCTTGATCTGGACGAAGTGATCCGCATTATTCGCGAGGAGGACGACCCTAAAGCCTCGCTGATAGCAACGTTTAGTCTCTCTGAGCGCCAAGCCGAAGCCATTTTAGAGTTACGCCTGCGTCACCTTGCCAAGCTCGAAGAAATGAAAATTCGCGGCGAGCAGGATGAGCTGGAAAAAGAGCGCAAATATCTAGAGGGGCTGCTGGGCAGCGAAGCCAAGCTCACTACGCTGATTGAAAAAGAGATCCGCGCAGCAGGTAAAGAGCATGGCGATGAGCGTCGCTCACCGCTGGTCGAGCGCGAAGAGTCCAAGGCGCTTTCAGAAGTGGAGCTGCTGGGCGCTGACCCGATTACCGTGGTGCTCTCCGATAAAGGCTGGATTCGTGCGGCCAAGGGGCACGATATCGACCCCGAGGGGCTCTCCTATAAAGCCGGGGATAGCTTCCAACTGGCGGCGAAAGGTAAAACCAATCAGCCGCTGGTGCTGCTGGATGACACCGGGCGTGCCTATACGCTGTCTGCTCACAATCTTCCCAGTGCGCGGGGGCAGGGGGAACCGGTCACCGGTCGCGCGAACGTTGCCGCTGGGGCGAAAATGGCGGGACTGATGTTCGCACCGCCGGAGCGGCGCTTCGTGCTCGCCACTGACGGCGGTTATGGCTTTGTGGCACGGCTCGATACACTTACCGGTAAAAACAAAGCCGGCAAAGCGGTGCTTAGCCTGCCCAAAGGCTGCAATGTGATGGCGCCGGTTGAAGTGCCAGAGGGCGATGAGCTGTGGGTTGCCTCGGTTTCAAACGAAGGTCGGCTGTTGCTGTTTCCCTTGGATCAACTACCAGAAATGTCCAAAGGCAAAGGCAATAAGATGCTCGATATCCCTGGCCCACGCGCCGCCCGCCGGGAGGAGTTTGTTACCGGCATTGTGGTGCTCGCTGCCAGTGAGGCGTTAATGATTCATGCTGGTAAGCGTAAGCTAACCCTAAAAGCCGACGATTTAGCTTATTATCGCGGTGAGCGTGGCCGCCGCGGTAGCAAGTTGCCCCGTGGCTTCCAGAAAGTCGACCGTTTAGAGGCAGGAGAGTAAATAATGGCAGGAGCTAAGTGATGGCAGGCGGTGACTTGATCCTAACCGTTTTAGCGGCACGTTTAACCGCAGATATTCAATCCCAGGTAGATGCACTGATCGTGCAGTTTGGCCTACAAGAAAAGAGCACCCAGCGCCTTGCCGACGCCTCGTTACAGCAGAATAAGTGCATCGACTGTATTGAGTACCGTCTGGTAGGTGAGGTGGATATTGAAGCTGTCCGCAATGCGGCATTGGTACTGAGCGAAACCCTGAGTGTCGATATTGTTGTCCAAGCGAATACTCGCGATCACGTTCAGCCCCGTTTGGTGTGTTTCGATATGGACTCCACGCTGATCAAAGCTGAAGTGATTGACGAACTGGCCCGCCGCCATGGCGTGGGTGATGAAGTCGCAGAAGTCACCGAGCGTGCCATGCGCGGCGAGTTGGATTTCAAAGCGAGCTTTCGTGAGCGGATGAGCAAACTTGAAGGTTTGGATGAGTCCGTGCTGGCGGAGATCGCTGAGGAATTGCCGCTAATGGAAGGCGTAGAGCGCTTAATGGTTAACCTGAAGCACTTAGGTTTTCGCACCGCCATCCTCTCCGGCGGCTTCACCTACTTTGCTCGCCACTTACAGGAGAAGCTGGGCTTTGACGAGATCCATGCCAATGAACTGATCATCGAAAATGGCAAGGTAACCGGCGAAGTAAGTGAACCGATCGTCGATGCCGAGCGCAAAGCCGAACTATTAGAGTCCATTGCTCAGCGTGAAGGTTTTACCCTGGGTCAAACGATTGCGGTAGGGGATGGCGCCAATGATCTGAAAATGCTTGCCAAAGCGGGCATGGGGATTGCGTTTCGGGCCAAGCCCCTGGTGCGTGCCCAGGCGCGCCAGGCGATTTCAACCTCGGGCCTTGATGGCGTGCTCTATCTACTGGGCTATCACCAGCAGGATTTAACCCCGTAAATTCTGCTTTGGCACAGTCGCGCAAAGTGTCATTGCGAGGAGCCTGCGACGCGGCAATCTCAACCTGCGCAGGCGCAGTTCAACCCAAGATTGCCGCGCTTCGCTCGCAATGACAAAAGCGAGGTTGCTTAGCTTTCAGCCATGGCCTTTATCCGGGTGGGGTACCGGTTTATCGCCGACTTCTTCCGGACGCAGCTCTACTGGCTTACCCTGGGTTTTATCAGCGTGCTTTAAACGCAGGTGCAAGCCGGACTTGGCCAGCAAGTGGGCGCTAACGGGGGCGGTAATGAACAGGAAGAGCGTAATCAACATTTCCTGAATATCGGGTTTGCCATCCACGCTCCAGAAATACATCATCGAAGCGATCAGCATACAGCCGATACCCAGAGTGGTGGCCTTGGTCGGGCCATGCAGGCGCATATAAAAGTCACGCAAGTGGGCCATCCCTAGCGAACCAATAAACACAAAGATGCCGCCAGCAACCAGCAGCAGCGAAATAACCGCCTCTATTACTCCTGACATAACGCCCCCTGGCATGAGCCTTTCTGGCATAGCGGCTGCCTCTTTATGGAGGCGACGATCACGGTACTCATTCGATAATATCTCCGCGCAGAATATATTTGCACACCGCAACGGTACTGATGAAACCTAACATCGCGATCAGCAGCGCCGACTCGAAATAGGTTTTGCTGTTCAGCCATAGTCCCAGCAGCACGATCAGTGCAATCGAGTTGACGTACATAGTGTCCAGGGCGAGTACCCGGTCGGGCAGGCTGGGGCCGATGGTAAGCCGGTAGAGATTCATCAACAGTGCCATCACCACCAGGGCTAAGGTGATATAAAGCGCAATGCTCAGCATTCGTAAATCTCCTTGAGCGGGCGTTCATAGCGCTCACGAATCTGGTTAATCAGCGCCTCCTCATCGTCCACGTTTAAGGCGTGAATCAGCAGCGACTTGCCATCCATGCGTAGATTGGCTGATACGGTGCCCGGTGTCAGGCTGATCGTGCTGGCCAGCAGCGTAATGGTGAAGCGCTCTTCGAGCATGAGTGGGTATTCAATAAAGTGAGGCTTAAGCTTGCGCCACGGGTTGGCGATCAAGTAAGCCACTTCAAAGTTGGCGATGATAATGTCGCCCAGCACCCGGAAAATAAACCGCAAAAGCGCGAATGGTTTGGCGATAAGCGGTCGCGCATCCCAAAAGCGGTGGGTCAGCAGTGGGATCAAAATGGCTAACGAGCCACCGAGTACGAATTGACCAAAGGCGTAGCTGCGTACCAGCAGCAGCCAAACGACGAGCAGTAGTAGCGATAAAACAGGCGTGGGTAGCCAGGAGCGCGGAGCAATCATTGGGCATCTCCAGCATCAGGTAGTAGCGTGCGAATCAGCACCTGGGGGGTGGCTAATTGCTCAGCCGTGGCTTGAGTGTAGCTGCTCACTGGCCCGGCCATGGCGACTAATAGAGGGGCTGCACTCAGCAGCCAAATAACCCCAAACCACTGGCAACGGGAAAGCGGCGTACCGCTGATCGTGCCCCGGTGGCTACGCCAAAACAGCGTAGAGCCAGCCCGGGAGAGGGCGATCAGCGAGGCTAAACTGGTTAGCAGCAGCAGCGGCCATAGCCATAGTCGCTGGGTGCCTTCGGCAGCATTGAGCATCAATGCTTTGCCGAAAGCGCCGGAGAACGGCGGGATGCCTGCGACGGCGATAGCGCCGACGAAAAACAACATGGCGAGTGCTGCGCCCTGCACCATAGGGCGGCCCTTGACTATGCGAGTACCCGCTTTGCCACGCTGTAGGCCAATCATTTCCGCTAGCAGGAACAGACCACCGGTGATCAACGTAGTGTGGATCAGATAGTAGAGAAGCGCAGAGACCGCCTGTGGCGAGCGCATACCGATACCGGCCAGCAGCGTGCCCACTGACACCAGCACTAAATAAGCAACCAGCAGTCGTAAGTCCCTTGCGGCCATTACCCCAACGCCTGCGGCAGCCAGGGTAGCGAGCGATAGCCACCACACCCAGGGCTGTTCCAGCGCCTCCAAACCGCCAGCGCTATCGCCAAAAATGAGCGAGTAGACGCGCAGAATGGCGTAAATACCCACTTTGGTCATGATGGCAAACAGCGCCGCCACTGGCGCGGGGGCCGAGGCGTAAGCTTTGGGCAGCCAGAAGTAGAGCGGCAGAATGGCGGCTTTTAACCCAAACACGACCAGCAGCATCAGTGCCCCAGCGCTCACTAAGCCGTCACGCTCTTCGGGTAGTTCGGCTACCCGGATCGCCATATCGGCCATATTGAGCGTGCCTGTCGCGCCATACAGAATCCCCACTGCAATCAGAAACAGCGAAGACCCCGCCAGGTTGAGCACCACGTAGTGGACGCTGGCTTGAATGCGCGCTTTGCCGCCGCCGTGAAGCAGCAGGGCGTAGGACGCCAGCAGCAGAACTTCAAAAAAGACGAACAGGTTAAACAAATCACCGGTTAAAAAAGCACCGTTAATGCCCAGTAGTTGCCATTGAAAAAGGCCATGGAAGTTGCTGCCTTTTTCATCGTCACCGGCGCAGGCAAACACTACTGCGCCAACGGCCAATACGGCGGTCAGCAGCAGCATTAACGCCGAGAGGCGATCCAGCACTAACACGATGCCGAACGGGGCTTGCCAGTCACCCAGCGCGTAGTAGGTGACTTCACCACTGGCGGCTTGGCGTAATAGGCCTATCGCAACCAGCAGCAGTAGCACCGTGGCAGCAACACTCACCGTGCGCTTGTAACGCACTAATCCTTGGCGCTGATAGAGCAGTAATATGCCCGCGACTAGCGGCAGAACGACAGGGAAAACAATTAGATGCTGCATCATTCTCGGTCTTCCTTTTTACCGTCGACGTGGTCGTTCCCCACTTCACTCCGCGCCCGCATGGCCAGGATCACCACAAACGCCGTCATCGCAAAGCCGATCACTATAGCCGTGAGCACTAGCGCCTGGGGCAGCGGGTCGGCGAAACCTGCACCCTCGGAGACAATGGCAGCTCCATCAGTGGTTAATCCTCCCATCGAAAACAGGAACAAATTCACTGCGTAAGAGAGCAGCGTAAGGCCTACCACGACCGGGAAAGTACGGCCGCGTAACGTTAGATAGAGGCCAGAAGCGGTCAATACACCGGTGGTCATCGCATAAAGCAGTTCCATTAACGAGGCTCCTTGGCAGAGGTGGCGGCGGCGCTAGCGTCGGCATCCTGTTCGCTTGCTTCGGTCACTGGGCGGTGAGCGGTGGTGACCTTACCAAGGTTGGCAAGAATCATCAGCGTAGCGCCCACCACCGCTAAGTAGACACCCAGATCAAAGAGCAGCGCGGTGGCCAGTTCAAAGGTGCCGATGAGCGGTAGGCTGAAATAGCCAAATGCGGATGTTAAGAACGGGTGACCAAATAGCCAGCTACCCAGCCCGGTTAGAGTGGCTATCGCCACCCCAATGACGGCTACCGGTTGGAAAGGGAAGTCCAAACGTTCTTGCGCCCACGCCACACCCCGGGCCATGTACAGCAGGATCAAGGCTACCGCAGTAATCAACCCCGCGATAAAGCCACCCCCAGGCTGATTATGGCCGCGCAGGAAGATAAATGCAGATACCAACAGTGCCAGTGGCAGCAGCGTCATTGAAATTGACGTGAGTACCGCTGGGTAGCGGTCAGGTGACCATACCCGGCCTTCGCCGTCACTGTGCGGCATAAACAGGCGTAAGCGGTTCAGCAGCTTAAAGATCGCCAGGCCTGCGATGGCGAGTACGGTGATTTCACCCAAGGTGTCGAATCCCCGGAAGTCGACCAGAATCACGTTGACCACATTGTAGCCGCCACCACCGGGCTTGCTGTTTTCCACAAAGAAACTGGAAATCGACAGCGTCTCGCGGGTCATGACCGCGTAGTTAAGGCTGGCAATCACCAAGCCTAGCGTGCCTGCCAGCAGCATATCGCGAACGTTGCGCAGTGGGCTGGATTCCCGTGGGGTCTTCTGCGGCAGGAAAAATAGCGCCAGCATCAACAGGATCATGGTCACCACTTCCACCGAAAGCTGTGTCAGCGCTAAATCGGGTGCTGAGAAACGAGCAAAGGTGAGCGCCACAAAGAGCCCGACGACCGATAGCATCAGCAGAGAGATCAGCCGGTAGCGGTGAGTGGCAGCGGTGGCCACGCCGCCAAACATCAGCATCCCCGCCCCGAGTATGAGGATACCATCCAGCTCTTGATTGCCAGCAGCACCCGTTAAGTCAGTGATCTGAACCAGTCCGATCCCACCCATGACTAATGCGCCTAGCCAGAGCCAGCCCACATAACGCTGTAGCGAATTGCCTTCAAGCTTGGCAATAAGCTGCTCGGCGCGATAGCCCATGGAGACAAGCATGCGCTCAAACACCCGCCGGGCATCGACCCCGGCAAACTGCTGGGTAAATCGACGCACCTCGCCATAGCGCCAATAGAGTGCAATACCCACCACGAAGGCGAGCAAACTCATGATGAGCGGTAGATTCACGCCGTGCCAAATAGCCAGGTGGAAATCCAGTGGGCTACCAATCACCGCTTGGCTGGCGAGCTCTAATAATCCCGTTGCCATAAAAGCCGGGAACAGGCCCACTACCACGCACAGGGCTACCAATATTTCTACCGGCAAACGCATAAGGTGCGGCGGCTCGTGGGGCGATTTCGGTGGTGCTTCACGGGCTGGTTTGAAGAAAACTGCGTGCACCAAACGCAGCGAGTAAGCCACAGAGAGGATACCGCCCAGTGTTGCCAGCGCGGGCAATAGCCAACTGAGGCCGCCTAACACGGGCGTCGCTAGCGCTTCGGTGAAGAACATCTCTTTGGATAAGAAACCATTAAATAGCGGTACGCCCGCCATTGAGGCAGCCGCTAGCGTGGTCAAGAGTGCCGTCACTGGCATGGCTTTTTTCAGCCCGCCCAACTGTTTCAGCTCCCGGGTGCCGGTCTCGTGATCGATAATGCCGGCACTCATAAACAGTGCGGCTTTAAAGGTGGCGTGATTCAGAATGTGAAACAGGGCAGCTAAAATCGCCATGGGGCTGCCGATACCCAACAGCACGGTAATCAAGCCTAAATGGCTAACGGTGGAGAACGCCAGAATACCCTTTAGGTCGGTCTTCATCAGTGCAAACCAAGCGCCATACAGCATCGTCACGATGCCCACTAGGGAGACCACCACGCTCCATAGCTCGCTACCCGCGATGGCTGGGTGCAGTCGTGCCATCAGAAAAATGCCCGCTTTAACCATGGTGGCCGAGTGCAGATAGGCTGATACTGGCGTGGGTGCCGCCATGGCGTGGGGCAACCAAAAGTGGAACGGGAACTGTGCTGATTTGGTAAACGCCCCCAGCAGTACCAAACCCAGCATAAGCGGGTAGCGGGAATCCGCCAGAATCACTTCGCTGCTAGCCAGTACATCGCCCATATTGAAGCTGCCCGCCATATCGCCCAACAGCAGTAAGCCCGCCAATAGCGCAAGGCCGCCCGCGCCGGTGACTGTTAGCGCCATGCGTGCGCCTTTACGGGCATCCGACTGGTGCGACCAGTAACCGATCAGCAAAAACGAAGAGAGACTGGTTAACTCCCAGAAGAGCCATAGCAGAATCAGGTTGTCCGACATTGAAATACCCACCATTGACGCCATAAAAAGCATCAGGAAGGCGTAGAATCGGCCATAGGGTTCGTCTTTGTCTAAATAGTAGTGAGCATAAAGAATAATCAGCAGACCGATGCCGAGTATCAATAGGTTGAACAGCAGCGATAGCCCATCCAGGCGGAACGCCAGGTTCAGTGCCAGTTCCGGCATCCAGGTGACCGAAAAACGTAGCTGCTCGCCATCTAAAAGAGCTGGCACGTTGAGTAGCGTCATTACTAGGGCGGTAGCGGGCAGCACCGCCGTTGCAAGGGAACAGAAACCGCGCCCGCGCCGTGCGGTGAGTGCCGGCACCAGTACGCCTAGCAGAGGCAATAAGGCTATCCAAAGCAGTGTCATGGGGATCATCCAGCGGCTAAAGTAAAAAAAGTCAAAAGAGTACCAACAGGGCGTCTAAAGAGGCGTTCTGGTGGCGTAGGATACATCAAGTGAAACAACAGGATATCACTTGTGTAGCAGGTGTGTAATTTTAGTATAAAGTGTGCGAATTAACCGTTGAGAGATTTTTTGTTACATGAGTGAGTCCTTTACTAACTGGCAGGCCCGTTTTGAAAAGCTACGGTCAAACAAGTTTTTTGAAGCGATGGTGATCGCCATTATCGTCATTTCCGCCCTGGTGATAGGGGCAAAAACCTACGACGAAACCACTCAGGTTGAGCAGTGGCTGCTCTATCTCGATATCGCGGTAACGATATTTTTCCTGATTGAGATTTTAATCAGAATGGCCGCGGAGCGCAGCCTGCTCGACTTCTTCAAAAAGGGCTGGAACGTTTTTGACTTCCTGATTGTGACTGCCAGTCTCATCCCCATGGATGACTCGGAAATGGTGCTACTGGCCAGGCTGCTGCGCATTTTCCGGGTACTGCGCCTGGTGTCGATGATTCCTGAACTTCAGATGCTACTTAGCGCCCTGGTGAAGTCGGTGCCACGGATGGGCTATGTGGTACTGCTGATGTTTATCATCTTCTATATATACGCTGCCATTGGGAGCTTTCTGTTTCACAATGTAGACGAGGGGCTGTGGGGCAATATTTCCCTGGCCATGCTAACGCTATTTCAGGTGGCGACCTTTGAGAGCTGGGCCACCGCTGTGCTGTACCCGGCCATGGAGGTCTACCCCTACGCTTGGATCTATTTTCTCACCTTTATCTTTTTGAACGCCTTTATCTTTCTCAATATGATGATTGGTATTGTGCTGGACGTGATGCAGAAAGAGAGCGCGCAAATGGCGCTGGACAACGGCGAAGGCGAAGAAGCCGAGCTGCAGTCGCTGCGCAATGATGTTCGCGGGCTGAAAGCGCAGCTTGACCGTATGGAGTCAGCGCTCTCTCAAGCATACTCGACAGCCCCAACACACCAGAATGACGCGGGCGGTAAGCACAGCGACAAGCCCACAACTGACTGATTTTAGGAGAGCCGCCATGATGTTGACTGATCCTGCCAAAAAGTACCGCCCCTTTGTGGCCGTTGATCTGCCCGACCGCCAGTGGCCGAGCAAGCGTATCGAGACGGCGCCTGTCTGGTGCAGCGTTGACCTGCGCGACGGCAACCAGTCGCTGATCGACCCCATGGATCAGGAGCGCAAACAGCGCTTATTCGACATGCTGCTAAGTGTCGGTTTTAAACAGATAGAAGTGGGCTTTCCGTCAGCCTCCCAAACCGACTTCGATTTCGTTCGTTCGCTGATTGAGCAGGATAAAATTCCTGAGGATGTGACCATTCAAGTGCTAACCCAGGCACGTCCGCACTTGATTGAACGCACCTTTGAAGCGCTACAAGGCGCCAAAAACGCTATCGTCCACGTCTATAACGCTACCGATCCCATGTTTCGCCGGGTGGTGTTCAATGTCGATAAAGCTGAATGCGTGCAAATCGCCGTCGAAGCAACCCAGCAGATTCGCGCGCAGATGGACGCCGCACCAGAAACCAACTGGACGTTCCAGTACTCGCCGGAACTCTTCACTACCACCGAGATGGACTTTGCCGTTGAGATCGTCGAAGCGGTCATGGACGCTTATGGCACCCGCGCCGATAAGCCCATGATCGTGAACCTGCCTGCCACGGTAGAAGTCGCCACGCCCAACAACTACGCCGACCAGATCGAGTGGTTCTGTCGCCACGTCAAAAACCGCGACCACTTGATTGTCAGCGTTCACCCCCATAACGATCGCGGTACCGGCGTTGCGGCGGCAGAGCTGACGCTGATGGCCGGAGCTGATCGCGTTGAGGGTACGCTGTTTGGGAATGGCGAGCGCACCGGCAACGTTGATATCGTCACCCTGGCGATGAATATGTATACCCAGGGCGTTAACCCCCAGCTCGATTTTTCCAATATCACGCCCATCATGCGCGAAGTGGAGTACTGCAACCAACTGCCGGTGCATCCGCGCCACCCCTACGTGGGCGATTTGGTGTTTACCGCCTTCTCCGGCTCTCATCAGGATGCGATCAAAAAAGGCATGGCAGATCGTCGCGCCAATCCTGATGCCGTTTGGGATGTGCCTTATTTGCCTATCGATCCGCTGGACGTGGGCCGTAGCTACGAAGCGGTGATTCGGGTTAACAGCCAATCGGGTAAAGGCGGTGTTTCCTACCTGCTTGAGCAGGAACACGGTATTGAGCTACCGCGCCGGCTTTCCATCGAGTTTAGTCAGGTCGTTCAGGAAGTGGCAGAGCGCACCGGGCGTGAGATCACCTCGCAGATGATCTATCAGGCGTTCTCGGATGAGTATTTAGAGCAGCGAGTGCCCTTTGCATTAGTTAACCACCGTTTGTCGTCTGAACCTGACAGCCCCAAAGTCACGCTGGACGCCGTGATTGAGGAGAGCGGCACACGGCAAACGTTAAAGGGCGAGGGCAACGGTCCGTTAGCGGCCTTTGTTAAAGCACTGGCAGCCGCAGGGCACGATGTAGAGATTATCGACTACCACGAGCACTCCCGCGGGCAGGGCGCTGACGCTGAGGCGATCGCTTATGTGGAAGTGCGTATCGACGGCAAAGCGGTATTCGGTGTAGGCAACGATGAAAGCATTACCAGCGCGTCGATGAAGGGGGTATTGAGCGCGATCAATCGCCACCATTCTACCCAGCCTGCGGCGGCCAACGTGACGGCAGAGACGTTGGGGTAATACTGCAGTTACCAGTTGAGCGAGGTGAATTGCAATGCGGCCCTGGCAGATAATGGTAGTAACCGCGATAGTGATCGCCGGGCTAGCATCGACATTGGCCTCTCATGAGCCGTTTGAGTCCAAACTGGTAAGATTGGAAGCTCAGCGGGCATTGCCCTCGCTAGAGGCGTCGCTTCAGCAGGAAACAGCGGAGCTCAATGCGCTGTTTCTCAGCTATGCTGACGATCAGGCGCTGTGGATGAGCGCCTCTTTGGCGATTTTGCGCCACGGTGATATGGCCCGCGATGTATTAGTGGAGTACGGCTTACTGCCCAATTTTCAGCGAGTACTGGTGCGCTATGGGGCTGACGCCGTACTTCCCATTAGCTACTTTCGCAGCCACGATGTGGCCACGCTAAAGGCGCAGTACTGGGTCGGTGAGCGTTATCAGCAATTCAGCCGCTGGTGGAGCGATGAGGAAGGAGAAGCGGATTCAGCGCTCACCCCTTATCGCCGCGGGCAGATGGGTATTGCGCTGCTGGATGCCAATGGCCACGCGCTGCTCAACCAGTTTGTGGTCAGTGAACAAGGCGACGTGGAGTGGCTACAGGGCGAGCGTCTGGTTGCGGGCCTGGGCGATTTCTTCACCAGTGGTTTACGCGATTTGGAAAGCCAGTGGCGGCGGGGCGACGACATTGGCGCCGCTGATCTAGGCTGGGCCGGTGTCGATCTACTGGTGATGGCCAGCACCGTGAAGGTGCTGCGGGCAGGCAAGGCCGCTCGTGCTGCCCGAGTGGGCAGTGTGGAAGCCCAGGGCGCTAGGACGAGCCTGCGCCAAGGGATCCTAGCCACCAGCGGACGTTTTACGAGCTTGCCTCGTATGGCCAAGGTGGCCGCAGTAGCGGGCACTGCCTATGTGGTGGTGCGCCACCCAAGCTTAGTGAGCGCACTCGGCGTCAACCTCTCTGCCTGGCTTGGCTGGCCGGTCTGGTTCGGTCAGTTTCTTATCTGGCTCATCGTGCTACTGCCAGTACTCTTTATTGCGCGCTTTATTTTCCGCTGGCTACTTACGCCGATACTGTGGCTGCTGGTGCCGCTGATGCGGGTATGCTTTAGGGCGGCAAATAATCAGTTGGCCAGGCGTACCAAGCCTCAGAGCCGTGATTTTGGCTGAAGCAGTGAGAGAAAGTAGCTGTTAACGTAAACGGGGCGGCCTTTGAGGCCGCCCCGTTTATCATTTTATCTACGCTAAGGGTTATTCTGGCAGTGCGTAGACCGCGATCTGATCACCTACCTGATCTTTCAGAATGGTATTGCCACCGGAAACAAAGGCGACATATTGGCGACCATTATACTCGTAGACCGCGGGGTTCGAGACGGAGGGGGCTTCGGTCTGGTCTGACCAGAGCTCCTCGCCGGTCTCAAGGGAGTAGGCACGCACCTTGGCATCCATGGAAGCGCCAATAAAGATAATATTGCCTGCGGTTACGGCCGGGCCACCGATGGTGGGCGAGCCCCAGCTCTCAGGCATAAAAAAGCCATACTGTTGCGATGCACCCACCGGACGACGCCATTTGATATCACCGCTGGTCATATCCAGGGCGACAAGCTCGCCAAAGGGGGGCTCCCAGCAGGGCATGCCTAGCCGGTTAAGCGCTACCTCAAGACGCATCCCATAGGGCGCGCCTTCCTGTGGGGCAAAACCGCTTTCATTGCCGGATCCGCTATCCGCTTTGTCATAATCTTCGCGATTATAGAGTTTTATGTACTGCACAATGTGCGAGGTATTGACGATTGCTGTTTGGCTCTTCGGATCAAAGGCCACACCACCCCACTGTACGCCGCCTGCGCTGATCGGATAGCCGAGCGTGCCTTCGCCTTGGGTAGTGGGCGGGGTGTACATGCCTTCATAGTGAAGATCGTCCCACAATGCGGAACACTCTCCGAAGCTAACCGCGTCGGCCAGCGCCCAGACGTTGGGCTTTTCAGACTGATCTAACAGCGGTTCCGGTTTAGTCGGGAAAGGCTGGGTCGGCGCGTAAACTTCGCCCTCAACGCTGCCGTCGCCGCTGGGTACCGGGCGCTCCTCAATCGGCCAAACGTCTTCGCCTGTTTCGCGATTAACCACGAACAGAAAGCCCATTTTGGTTGCTTGGATGAGTGCCGGTATTTCTTCACCATCTGCTGTGATGTCCATCAGCGTTGGTGCGGCATTGATATCGTAATCCCAGATATCGTGATGTACCCACTGCCGCGACCAAACCACTTCGCCGGTCTCGATATCCAGGGCAGTGGTGGATGTGCCCAGAGGCACTTCTTCGGTGCGATTGCCGCCCCAGTAGTTCGGCGAGGGTGAGGAAACCGGCAGATAGACTAAACCACGCTCCTCGTCGGCGGACATATGTGTCCAGACATTGGCGGTGCCGCTTTGATCGCGCATCTCATCGGAAAGTGCCTGGAACGTCCATTGACGTTCTCCAGTGCGGGCATTAATTGAGTAAACGGTGCCGGGTGGCGCCTGTTCGTATGCCCAGTCCATCCCCGCCCAGCCGAGTACCAAGTGGTCTCCCACCACGGTAGGGGGTTGTAGTAGCGAAAGCGGCCAGCGGTCGTTGGTGTCGTTCCACTGGTTGACGTCGAGCACACCGTTATCGGCAAAGTCGGCGCACTGTTCGCCACTATCGGCATCAACCGCGAAAAGCTGTGCATCCATGGTGCCCATATAGATAATTTTCTGACAGGGCTCGCCTGCTACCGGATCGTCGGCTTCCCAATAGGCCACACCACGGTTTTTCAAGGCGGGTTGAGTTAGCGCTTCCAGAGAGGATTGAGTATCGAAACTCCATTTCTCTTCGCCACTACCGGGGTCTAACGCGAGTATGCGATAGAAGGGGGTACCAATATAAAGGGTATCGTTAGCAAACACCGGGGTCGCTGACCAAACGGTGGCTGGCAATTCCCCCGAGCCATCCGCGACATCGCCGGTATGCACTTCCCATACCTTCTCCAGCTCGCCGACGTTATCAGTATTGATTTGATCAAGTGGGCTATATTTTTGGGCATTAAGCTGGCCATGGAAGCTGTTCCAGGTCGGCTCGCCAGGCACCAGCGGGATGGGAGCGCGACTGGGCGCTTCTTCCTGCTCGGGATTCTCCTGCTCACTGGGTTGATCCTGAGCCAGTAACGGCAAGGGCGTAAAACAGATCGCCAGGGCGGTGACTGCGCCTAAGCCTGGGGTTATCGATTTAAACGGGGTGGATACTAATGTCGGCATGGGCGGCTCCTCAGGTTTGGGTGAGACGGGCGTGATGGGTTGCGCGAACCATATCAACAATCAAGCCGATCAGACCGACTACCATGGCTGCGCTGATCCACCACTGATGCAGCAGCATTCCGGCGAAAGATGTACCGGCAAGCCCCATCAGTATGAGTATCCGCAGTACGATGGAAGCACCACGCCCTCTAACTTTAAAGAGAAGTAACGCCATCACCGCAAGGGCGAGGCAGGCCACAATGGCGACCAGTGCCCCAAGCGTTCCAGTGACGCCGGTTAGTGGTGTGAAATAGGCATATAAAGCGATGGCAAGCCCGGCAAGCGAGGCTATTAAGAGGACGAAAGCGCCCGGTCTGGACGAGAGGGATGGTGACATAACGCTATGGCCTCCTGCTGAGTGAGATGCCCAACGTTGAGGCTAATTCAACGTCAGAAATCGTTAGCACTATAACTTTAGCAGAAAACGATATTTTTACGATCTGGGTGACATGTCTTGATTAACTGTAGCAACACCTAGCGCTGTTTTTTCAATGAAGGGGATGCATTGTAAAAGCGTTCGCCTCGGCTAAACTAAACCTATTAAACTAAGCTTACTAACAAAGCCGCATTTTTAGGAGATTTTATATGGAGGCTATCAATATTCACGAAGCTAAAACACGTTTGTCTCAGCTGGTGGCGAGGGCTGCCGAGGGGGAGGGGTTTATTATTGCCAAAGCAGGCAAACCGATGGCACGCGTGACGGCCATTGATAGCCCTGCTTCTGGCCAGCAAAAGCGTCTGGGATTTCTGGCAGGCCAGTTTAAGATACCTAATGACTTTGATCGTATGGGGCAGGAGGAAATAGCCGAGATGTTTGGAGGTTGATGTGAATCTACTTCTGGACACGCATGTTTTGCTCTGGGCGGCGGCTGCGCCGGAGAGGCTTTCTGCTGATGCGCGAGCTATGATTAATGACGAAGATAACAGGCTCTATTTTAGCGCTGCCAGCATATGGGAAGTGGTCATTAAGAACAGTCTGCAACGCCCTGATTTTCACGTTGACCCGCACTTGCTGCGTCGTGGGCTGCTGGATAACGGTTATTTAGAACTTTCTATCAGTTCATTGCATACACTTAACGTTGCTCATTTACCAGTCATCCACAAAGACCCTTTTGATCGAATTTTGGTGGCCCAGGCAGAAGCTGAGGGATTTTTGCTGCTTACTGCGGATGAGCTGGTGGCTCAGTATGCTGGGCCTATCCGGAGGGTATAGCTAACTTTTGGCTTAAGGCTTCAGCACTGAGCCATTCAAGCGTCTCAGTGCCGCTGTTTCTTCAACATGCGTCACAACGGCGTTTTACTTCCCCTTCCAGGAATTTCTCGCACTAGGCGTGGCATTAAGAAACCGGGTAAATGATCGCGAAGATGAGCAACCAGCTCGCGTGCTTCGCTGTCCGGCACATCAAAATGCGCGGCGCCTTGCACAGGATCCAGTACATGCAAGTAATAGGGCAGAATACCCGCTTCGAATAGCCGTTCAGAAAGTGCGGTAAGGGCCGTGACACTATCGTTCACATTGCGCAGCAGTACACTCTGGTTGAGTAGTGTTGCACCCGCCTGCTTAAGGCGCGCGCAGGCGTCTACCACCGCCTGGTCGATTTCATTGGCGTGGTTAATATGCAACACCACCACCTTTTGCAGGCGTGTAGAGGAAAGCCAGCCAAGCAGAGCGTCATCGACCCGATCGGGAATCACCACCGGCAGGCGGGTATGAATGCGTAGCCGTTTTAGGTGCGGGATGCTTTCTAGCTGCTCCACCAGCCATGCCAACTGGCGATCGCTGGCGGCCAACGGATCGCCGCCAGACAGAATCGCCTCGTGAATAGTGGTGTCAGCGCGCAGGTAATCCAGCGCTTCCTGCCACTGCGCTCTGGAGGGTGAGTTATCGCTATAGGGAAAATGGCGGCGAAAGCAGTAGCGGCAGTTGATGGCACAGTTGGGGCTGGCGATAAGCAGCACTCGGCCAGCATACTTATGGATCAGCCCTTTGGCGGGCCGATGTTCGGCTTCTTCAAGCGGATCGACGACGTAGCCATGTGGCGTTAGTGCTTCCTCGCCAAGCGGCAGTACCTGACGCAGCAGCGGGTCGTTTATGTCGGCATAGGCTATTCTGTTGAGGTACGCTTCAGGCACACATACGTCAAACAGTGCATGTCCAGCCTTGGCGCCCGCCAACCAGTCGTGGCTTAGGCCCAGCCGTTCGCATAGTGTTTGCGGGTCACGAATGGCATGAGAAAGCTGCTGCTGCCAAGTGGAATGCGCCAGTGAGTCGCGATGGCTTTGCGTTTCAGACGCGGCAATAATGATGTTCTCCTGCAAAAAAGCCCTCCTTCGGGTTATCATGCGCGCACTTATTTAACGACGCCATTTGCAACGCTGCTGGCATATAGCTACTGGTATATAAACCTGCTGACAGCGGCAAAGTATGGCTTCGCGCACCACCTGTTGATACAAATAACTGAAATGGATGATTGAGAGACATTATGGCGAACTATTCTACCAACGAATTCAAGGCCGGTCTGAAAGTAATGCTCGACGGCGATCCTTGTGCAATCGTTGAGAACGAGCTGGTCAAGCCCGGTAAGGGGCAGGCGTTTAACCGAGTTAAACTGCGGAATTTGATGACTGGCCGCGTAGGTGAGAAGACTTTCAAATCCGGTGACTCGCTGGAAGGTGCCGATGTCATGGATTTAGAAATGGAGTATCTCTACACCGATGGTGATATGTGGCACTTCATGAAGACCGATGGCTCGTTTGAGCAGTATGCGGTAGAGAAAAAAGCGCTAGGCGATACCATCAAGTGGCTGAAAGAGCAGGTGCCCTATATCATTACGCTTTGGGATGATAAAGCCATTTCCGTGACGCCGCCTAACTTTATCGAGTTGGAAGTCGTGGAAACAGATCCCGGTTTGAAAGGCGATACGGCACAGGGTGGTTCTAAGCCTGCGACGTTGTCTTCTGGCGCTGTGGTGCGTGTGCCGCTTTTCATTAACCAGGGCGAAGTGTTGAAAATCGATACGCGCAGTGGGGACTACGTCTCACGCGCTTGATCGCTTTCCAGGGTGCTTGTATGTCTTAATGGCCACGCTTTGTGCGTGGCCATTATTATTTAAGGTGATTTTTTCAAGGAGTCGTTATGGCCATTGATTGGCAACCCTCAGCGTCCTTTGAAACGCTGTGCGAACGGGCGCGGTTAATGGCCAAAGTGCGCGCTTTTTTTGCCCAGCGTGACGTGCTGGAAGTGGAAACGCCCGTGCTGGGGCAGGGGGGAAGCACGGATATCCATTTGGTGTCGCTGCACACTCTGGCGCGCACGGACAAAGGGCAGCGCCGTCTATGGCTACAAACCTCCCCTGAATTCCATATGAAGCGCTTGCTCGCAGCGGGCAGTGGGCCGATCTTTCAGCTTGCGCGAAGTTTTCGCGATGGCGAAATCGGCGCCCGCCATAATATTGAGTTCACTATGCTGGAGTGGTATCGGCCGCAATTTACGCTGGATCAACTGATTGATGAGACTGCGACGCTCATTATGTCACTGTTGCCCAGTTTCCCCGGCCCACCTGTGCATTACCGCTACCGGGAGTTGTTTCATACTTACGTAGAGGTTGATCCGTTCACGACGTCTCTGGATAGGCTGAGGGCGATAGCTGCCGAGCGGGCACAAATGTCTGCCCAATCCTTAGCTGATGAAGGCCGCGAGACCTGTCTTGACCTGTTAATGAGCGTGGTGATCGAGCCGCAGTTAGGCCAGCAGGAGCTAAGCGTGGTAGTTGATTATCCGGCTAGCCAAGCAGCCTTGGCGCGACGCCATCAAGATGCAGATGGTGAGTGGGTGGCTTCCCGCTTTGAGGTCTATCTTAACGGTATTGAGTTGGCTAACGGCTACGATGAGCTGACCGATGCGGCTGAGCAGCGCACGCGCTTTGCTGAAGATAACGCTGAGCGCCGCCGTTTGGGCTTACCGGAAGTGGATGTGGATGAGCGGCTGCTGGCCGCACTTGAGCACGGAATGCCCGAAGGCGCCGGTGTGGCGCTGGGGATAGATCGCTTGATTCAGTTGGCACTCGGCAAAGCACGCCTGGAAGACGTGCTTACATTCTCAACGCCCAGCTGTTAGCGGCTAGTTGCTAACAGGCTGCAAGCCGTCAAGCCGAAATCCTCCGCAGTAGGAATACCAGCGGTACGCTGGCAATGTAGATCAGTCCCATCCAAGTAAAGATGTCGTTAAAGGCCAGCACTTGTGCCTGCTGAGAGACTCGTTGCGCCAGCATGGCGACGGCGGTGTGATAGGTATCGGGCACCGAGCCGGCGAGCATCGCTTGGTATTTGGCGATCTCCGCTACCACGACCTCGCGGCTAGTATCGATAGCAGGAATGAGCTGATTCCAGTGAAAGTCCTCGCGGATGTCGCGCACCGTATCGATCAGCGCCAGTCCCATGGCACCCCCCAGGTTGCGCATCACGTTAAAAAGCCCGCTGGCGTTGCCTACCTCGCTCGGCGGCAGGGTGCCCAGGGCAATACGCGAGGCTGGAATGATACACAAGATCAGCCCCATGCCGCGCACGATCTGCGGCACGCAGAACTGCCAAAAGCCCGACTCCACGGTAAGATTGGCGTTCATTATGGTGCCCACGCCGACCAGCAGTAGGCCCATAAACAGCATAATGCGCAGATCGAGGCGGTTGGACAGCTGACCGACAATAGGCGCGCAAAGAAACATCGTCAGCCCGGTGACGAACATCACCTGGCCAATTTGCAGGCTCGAATAGCCGCGCACATAGCCAAAAAACAGCGGCATGATGTAGACCAGCCCGTAGAGCGCGATGCCGATGATAAAGCCCATCCCGGCGCCGATGGCAAAGTTGCGGTTGGTAAAGGCGCGCAGATCGACGATTGGGTGGTCGCTGCGCAGGGTGCGGATGAAGAACCAGGCTCCCGCCACTAGGCAGGTCAGGCTGAACAGCAAGATTCGCTGGCTGGCAAACCAGTCATCGCCGGGCCCTTCTTCAAGCACAAACTCTAGCGAGCCCAAAAACACCGCGATCAATACCAGGCCGATCAAGTCCAGGTGGCGCGCGACCGCGTGGTTGGGTTTGTCGATATCGAGAAATGTCCAGGCGGCCCAGCAGACCAGAACGCCGGGGATCACGTTGGCCAGGAACAGCCAGTGCCAGCTGAGCGTCTCGGTGATGTAGCCGCCCACGGTGGGACCCACCGAGGGTGCCATGGTGACAACCATGCCGATCACCGCCTGCACGCTGCCCATCACCCGGCGGGGAAAGATCGAAAAGCTAACTGCCTGGGTAATGGGTATCATCGCTCCGCCCATAAAGCCCTGAATAGCGCGCAGCACGATCAGTTGCTCGATCGAGGTGGCCAGCGCGCAGCCCAGGCTCGCCAGGGTGAAGCCGACGCACGACAGGGTGAAGGCTACTCGAGTGGAGAGAATGCGCATCAGCATGCCCGACAGCGGGATCATCACAATCTCGGCGATCAGGTAAGCGGTCTGCACCCAGGAGATTTGATCCTCGCTGGCTGAGAGCCCCGCCTGGATTTCGTTGAGCGAGCTGGCGACGATCTGAATATCCAGAATTGCCATGAACATGCCAAACACCGCAGCAATGAAGCCAATGCGCTGTGGCCAGGGTGGCATGTCGTTAACGCCCGTCACCGAGCCGGCGACCGTCTCGCTCATGACTTGGGCCGCTCCGCTGCCAACTGCTGGGCAGGGCGGGAGTCATTTTGTGGTTCAAGATGACGAGTATCGATCTCGGGCACGGCCGATAGCCCGGCGCGCAGTTGGCTCAGCGCCTCGGTGGGGCCGGTGACGCGGATCTTGACCGGCACCCGCTGGACGATTTTGTTGAAATTGCCGGTGGCATTGTCCTGGGGCAGCAGGCTGAACTCGGTGCCGGTGGCTGGCGACAGGCTGTCGATGATGCCTTCGTAGGTAATATCCGGGTAGGCATCCAAATGCACCGCGACTGGCTGGCCGACGCGAATCCGCTCGAGCTGGGTCTCCTTAAAGTTGGCTGCCACGTAGGCCGACTCGATGGGTACCAGTTGCAAAAGCGTCAGCGACGGCTGCGCTAAGGTGCCGACCTCAACGCGTAGATTGCCAATCACGCCGTCCCGGGGGGCGACGATGCGGGTCTTATCCAACTGGTGGCGAGCATAGTCAAGATCGGCGCTAGCGGCGTCCAGATTGGCTTCAGCGCGGGTCACGTCGCTCTCGGCCACGGCTAGCTGCCGCCTGGCCGAGACAACCGCTGCTTGGCTTTCGGCAAGCTTTGCCTGGGCGACACTCAGTGCGGCCTGGTCATCTTCGCGCTGCTGACGGGAGCCATAGTTGTTGGCGGCAAGCGACGAGGAGCGCTCCAGATGCTGGCGCGCCTGGTCGAGATTAGCCTGGGCCGCCTGCTGCTGAGCCGTGGCCTGATCGATAGCCGCCTGTTGCAAATCTACCTGGCGGTGTGATTGGGCGATTGAGGCTGCGGCCACTGCCTGCTGGGCCTCGGCCTGGGTCACCTGGTCGCGGTAGCTCTCGGCGTCTAGACGTATCAGCAGATCGCCTTGCTTGACCGTTTGGTTATCATCTACCGCCACCTCGACGACCCGCGCTGATAGCTCGGCGCGTACCGCGACGCTGTCGGTGCGCACGTAGGCATTGTCGGTCTCTTCCATGAAGCGCCCGGTTTGCCACCAGCCCATGCCCCACCAAATTAGCGCCACCAGGACGATAATCCCCGCCACCATAGCGAGTAACTTGCGGCTAGTTTTGCCGCTGGAGTGGGCATCTTGACCCGCGACGGTATGGCTGCTTTGGCGCTCATCCGGGGGCTCGCCCGGCTTAGTATTCGATGTCATGACCACTCCTTAAGGCAATAGCGCTCCTGCTAGGGGCTCCCTGTGAGGCAAAGACACCTCCCTTGGGAAAAAGACAAATAGTGTAATGAATGCTACATTACATTTCCAGGGCAAAAAATATTACTTCTGTGCGCCGCGTCTTTATAATTAATCCTTCTTTATATACCTCTATAGGAGTGTCAATGCCACGCTCAACCGCACCAGATATGCTCGGTCGCAACATAACTGATGGCGTAACGTCGCGCGGCGTGGCGCGCCGTGAACGTTTGCTGGATGCTGCCCGGGATGTTTTTCTTGAACAGGGCTATGCCGGTGCCAGCGTTAACGAAGTGGTTGCCCGCGCCGGCGGATCTTTGGCGACGCTGTATAAGCAGTTCGGTAACAAGGAGGGATTATTCACAGCGGCGATGGAGCGTCATATCTCCACCGCTTGGGCAGTGCTGGAGGAGGGGCGACGGGATCACCAAGCCCTAGAGCAGGTGCTGTACGAGCTAGGCCGCCGAATGCTGACGTTGGTGTTCGAGCCGGGCGTGATCCGTTTAGTTCGCGGCTTAGCCTTTGAGGCCGAACGGGCTCCGGAGCTTGGTGAGCTGTTTCTCACTCGCGGCCCCGACCAGACCCGTCAGGCGCTAGCTGCTTACTTAAGCGAGCAGGTGGATAGCGGCCGTCTTGACCTCGACGATCCGCGTGAAGCGGCCGGTATGTTTATGGGCATGTTGCTTGGTGAATGGCACATTGACGCTCTGCTTGGTCGCCATGTGCGTCTTGACGAGACGCGGTGCAACGCTCGAGCTCGACGCTGTGTCGAGCTCTTCCTCTCAGGTGCGGCTAGTGCTTCGACCTAGGTCGTTCAGGGGGAAAGGTCATCAATAAGCTCCCAGCGTTTGCCCCATCTGCACCATGCTGCCCAGCGGATTGTTTGCGAAATTGGGCGGCTTGGCGAAACACATCACCACCGTTGAGCCGAGCTTGAAGCGGCCCATCTCAGCGCCTTTTTCAAGTGTGATAGGTTGGCTAAATTGTGTGCGCTGAGGGCAGCCCGCAAGCGGCGTCACCTGCCCTGACCAGACGGTTTCGATGGCAGCGACGATCATCGCACCAACCAGTACCATCGCCATGGGGCCGTGCTCGGTATCAAAGATACATACTAAGCGCTCGTTGCGGGCGAAGAGGCCTGGCACGCAGTTGGCAGTGGCTTGGTTGACCGAGAATAGTCGCCCCGGCACGTAGATCATTTCCCTAAGCGTACCCGTCACCGGCATGTGCACCCGGTGGTAGTCCCGAGGGGAGAGGTAAACGGTGGCAAAGCTGCCGCCTAAGAACTCTTCTGCCAGTGCCGTATCGCCGCCGAGCAGGGTTTGCGCGGAGTAGGTGTGGCCTTTTGCCTGCACCAGTTGTCCGGCCTGTAGGCGTCCGTATTGGGAGAGCGTGCCGTCGGCGGGGCTGAGGATGCCATCGCCCAGTGGGCGGGCATCCGCTTTGAGCGCACGGGTGAAAAAGTCGTTGAACGTAGCGTAGGCGGTGGGGTCTGGCTCTAGCGCCTGGCTCATATCAACGTTGAAGCGTTTGATAAACGTTTCAATCAAGGTGTTTTTCACCCAGGGATTGTCACACTGGGCGAACTGGCCGGTTAGGCGCGAGATCGCGTGGTGAGGCAGCGGATATTGGATTAGCGAAAAGGCTTTTTGGGAAAGGGTCACAATAATATCTTCGTAGCAGTGGCTTAAAGCCTAAATGAGCTGAAATATCAGCCCTGGCTAACCCAGCAATACGTAACGCAGACACGCTGTAAACCCATCCCTGGGCGCTCGGCTTTTTCATCTGACCGCCATGGATGGCGGGAATGCCGGAATTGCATGGAGCTCTTTCCGGCCCTGAAAAAGACGGTCTGCTTATACGTATTCCTGGCGCCAGGGCGCAAGCTGTCGAGAATTACTTCTCAATCGGCGTATCGTCGCGGTTGCCCCATTCACCCCAGGAACCCGCGTAGCCGCGCATATTAAAGCCCAGTGCCTTGCCGACCAGCCAGGTGAAGCTGCTGCGGTGGTGGCTTTGGCAGTGGGTGGCAATTTCCATGTCGGGCGTGAGGCCCAGGGCGCCTAGCTCGGTGATCAGCTCGGCGTAATCGCGTATACGTAGCGCGCGGTTGCGATCCATGGCATGGAGCCAATCCATATTGACCGCCCCCGGAATATGGCCCAGGTGCTTGTTGTTACCGCGTAAGCCATCGTACTCATCTTTGGAGCGCGCATCCCATACCGCAAACTGCCTATCATCGAGCTTTTCTTTGATTTCGTCGCAGGTAATCAGGGCTTGGGGGTTGAGAAACTCAGCGTGGTATTCGCTGGGGGTTGGGGCGGTCGGTTCTGTGCTCTCTTCCAGGCCCGCATCGCGCCAGGCGTGAATGCCGCCGTTCAAATAGGAGTAGCGAGTGTGGCCGATCAGGTCTAGCGTCCACAGTAACCGTGCCGCCCAGCCGCCGCCTTCGTCGTCGTAAGCGACCACGTGAGTATCGCGGGTTAAGCCCAGGGCACTGAACAGCCTTGATAGCGCCTCGACGCTGGGAACGTCGCTGGGCACAGGCCCTTCACCGCGCATCAAGTAGCGAAAATCGAGGAAGATAGCCCCAGGCACATGGCCCTGGCGATAGCTATCGCCGTTGACCGGTACATCGATAATCAGCAGCTGTGGGTCATCCAAATGTTCCTGCAGCTGTTCAGGCTCAACGATTAGCGGCAGCAGGTTGGATTCCGACGATTGGCTTTCGGTGCTCATGAGTAACTCCTCTAAATCCTAGCTATCCAAGCTATCAAGTATGCGCCGGTAGCTGGTAAAGCGTGCTGGATGAATCTTGCCTGCCTCGACCGCTGCGAGTAAAGCACAGCCTGGCTCATTGCGGTGGCGGCAGTCGCGGAAGCGGCAGTGACCAATATAGTCGTGAAACTCAATAAAGCCGTCGGTGACTTCCTGCTCGTTGAGGTGCACCAGGCCAAACTCGCGAATACCCGGTGAGTCGATGAGATCGCCGTCGGCCACTTCAGCGCGACTCATGGTATAGAGGCGTGCCGTGGTGGTGGTGTGAGTACCTTTGCGCGAGTCTTCCGAGAGCGCGCCAATGCGCAGGGTTTCATCGGGTAGCAGCAGGTCGATTAGCGAAGATTTGCCCACGCCGCTTTGACCGACGAATACCGAGGTGCGGCCTTCAAGCTGGCTGCGCAGATCATCCAGCCCGGTTTCGGTAGCGGTGGTGGTGCGCACGACGGGATAGCCTAAATCGCGATAGCGTTCTAATAATTTGCCTAACTCGCCGCCATCTTCTGGCAGCAGATCGGTTTTGTTGAGCACCAGCACTGGCGCTATACCGGTGGCCTCGGCGGCGACCAGATAGCGATCGATAAGGTTGGCGTGAGGTGCGGGTTCCACCGCAAACACGATCAACAGCTGGTCAATATTGGCGGCCACTGGCTTGAGCAGGCCGCGAGCATCTGGGCGCTTAAGCACGCTATCGCGCTCTTCACGGGCCACCACCACGCCGGAGCCTTCTTGCCCTGCGCGCCATATCACTCTGTCGCCGGTGACTAGGCCGTCCAAGTTGGCGCGTAAGTGACAGCGCACCGGTTCATTATCGCTATTGCGCACCTCCAAGGTGCGTCCAAAGTGAGCAACGACACGGCCTGGCTGTTCGGCACCGTATTCACCGGCGGCGAGCTTTTCAGCGTCTTGAACATCGCGCTTTTCTGCACGCTGGGCACGTTCCGCCTGGACTTTCTCGACGCGCCACTGTTGCTGGCGACTTAATTTACGTTTGCTCATGACCACCTGATGATCGCTACAATAGATGTCATTGTACCTATCAAAGGTGTGATTGTACTTATCAAAGATGCCATCAAGTAGCCAAGCTCTCCTTTGTAGCTGCTTGAAGGGTCTATTTTCAGTGTTATTTAAGAAACCTCTGATTAACTATTGCGCTCGACCATACGGCGTTAAAAATCGCCTCAAAATGCTCATTTACAACCCGTAAACTCCGCTTTTTCGTTGATTTTTGCCTTGTCTGGCCTTCACTCATTACGTTAATCAGAGGCTCCTTAAGTATTATTTTGTTTTTCACTATTCAGGTTGCATTCAAGTCTGCTACTCATTGCAGTGCTCTCATCAACACCTAAAAAGGCTAAGCATTACAAGGTATCGTAACCGTGCTCAAGGTGAGATTCGCGGAGGTTGTGCGCTCGCTCTGTCTGGTGAAATGTCTCAAGAGCACTCATCAATTAGTATAAGGCATTGTAGCTGCTCACTACGCATTTACTGTGGGCGTCAAATCAGATGACCTTATGTCGTATGCACCTGAAATCGGAGTGGCTCTCGTAAGGAAGTGTTTTATATAACATAAAATGTATTCTTATACATTTTATGTTCTGAGCCAGGCTGCATTATAGGGTTGTATAAGCATAGGTCTCGCTAGTCTTTTTATGAGTCTTTAAAAAATCTTCACCAAGGGCTATTTGACACAGCAATCTGAGGGCTGCTATTAATATTTTGTGATATATCACAGCATGCATCGCAAACATGGAGCAGCTTATGAAAACTATAAAAAGATCTATCGTAGCAGCGCTTGGCATTGCTTTACTCTCGCCTTTAACCAACAGTTACGCGCAAGATGTAACAACGCTTAACTTCCAAACACATCATAGTTCCTCATCATTACAAGGAGAGGCACTTAATCGATTTGCCGATTTGGCAAACGAAATGTCAGGCGGTAGTTTAGATATAAAAATGCATACTGACTCAGCAGTAGTGAAAGCGTCTGAGGCATTTGAGTCAGCAAGTATGGGTATTATTGATGGTGATGCAACGGGGGCAGGATATATAACGGGTAAAAATCCAGCCTTTCAATTTTATGGCGATATCATGGGAGGGTACAACACACCTCTCGAGTTAATCGGTTGGTATAAAGATGGAGGCGGGTTAGAGCTAGCTAACGAACTATACCACAAATTTGATATGCACTTGGTTGGAGTGTTTGTCGCGACTCCTGAAGCGCTCAGCTCGACTACTGAGTTGGCGGGGATAGAAGATATAGACGGTTGGAAGTTCCGCTCTCCTCCTGGTATGGAGTCTGAAATATTTGCAAGTTTGGGAGCTGGCCCAGTTGTAATGCCTTTTGGTGAAGTGTTTACGGCGATGTCCACAGGAACCGTTTCCGGCGCGGATGCATCCACCTTGGCAGTGAATAAAGGTTTAGGTCTCTACGATATAGCAGAGCACGCTACTTATCCGGGTTTTCATTCAATGCCCATTGAGCACGTGGCGATGAATCTTGAAAAGTGGAATAGCCTTAGTGAAGCAGAGCAACAAATACTTCGTTCTGCTCTGGATACCATTGCATTGGAGATAGTTCAAGACTCCACGATGCTCGATCGTCAAGCAGCAGTAGAACTTAGGCAAGAAGGCGTAACTCTGCACGATTGGAGCGAGGAAGACCGTCAGGCATTCAGGGAAGCAGCTCAAGCCGTGTGGGAAGATTGGTCGACACGTAGTCCTGAAGCAAAAGCCGCGTACGATTCACATATCGCCTATATGACGAAAATAGGCATCCTTGAATAGATGAAAATGCCAATAAACCGAGGCCATTGGGCCTCGGCTTACTCAAGGAGAGACTCTATGCCACTTGCTAAGCATAAGTCATCGATTGCAAAAACAATAACGGCACTTTTTTCTTTGCTGCTACTCGTGATTGTGGCCGTCACTTTTTACGAAGTGTTAGCCAGGTATATATTTAAATCTCCCACCCTGTGGGCCAATGAGCTGGCACTTTGGTTATCTGCGATTCTTTATGCGGCGGCAGGTGTCTATGCAATGCAGCTCGACCAACACCTCCGTATTACCGTCTTATATGACGCTTCGCCATCTTGGCTAAAGCGAGTATTCGACTGTATCCAGCTTATTTGCGTGCTTACTTACTGCTTGGCGGTATCCTGGTTCGGTTGGCCCAGTTCATGGAAAGCATTGTCAACGTGGGAGCGCTTTGGTACCGCTTGGAATCCTCCCATACCTGCGACAGTCAAGCCTGCCATAGTGTGCGCAGCACTGATAATAGCGATCTACGCGATTATCAATTTCGTCAACAATATGCGGGGGATCGACACTCGCTCACTGGCTGAGGAGAAGGGACGTGTCGATTGAGTTAATTACCCTAGTACTTGTTCTTGGCGTTCTATTTCTGATGGCCATAGGTGTGCCGCTGGCCTTTGCTGCGGGCTCTCTTGCGATCACAATAGCTTATTTTAATTATGGTACTCCCGTCATCGCCATTGCCCACAAAACGATATATGGGCTGGCTACTGAGTATGCGTTACTCTCTATTCCGTTGTTTATATTTATGGCAACGCTGTTAGAAAGATCGAGAATAGCTCACGACCTTTACAATAGTCTCAATAAACTATTTGGACACCGAAAAGGTGGGGTAATGACCGTTACGCTTGTTATATCCATCTTTATGGCTGCCATAAGCGGTATCATAGGTGGTGAGATTGTTCTGCTCGGTCTAGTGGCTCTACCTCAAATGTTGAGGCTTAACTATGATAAAAAACTGGCAATTGGCGTGATCTGTGCTGGCGGTTCCTTGGGGACAATGATCCCTCCGTCAATTGTGCTAATTGTTTATGGGCTCACCGCCGAAGTCTCAGTACATAAATTGTTTCTCGCTTCATTTGTTCCAGGCTTTGTATTAGCGCTTGCCTATTATGCTTATATCTATATTCGTTGTACGTTAAATCCAAATCTAGCCCCAATGCCTGATAAAGTAGAAGTCGAAGCCATTGGTTGGAAGGACATTATTCATGGCTTCCTTCCGTTTCTGTTGCTAATTTTTATCGTGTTTGGGTGCATCTATGGAGGAGTAACATCAATTACAGAAGCAGCTGGGGTAGCTGTGGGCGCCACCCTTATGGTGATATATGCACGCAAAGAGCTTTGCAAAGAGTTAGTGTGGCAAGCGCTTAAAAGGACGCTCCTGTCATGCGGTATCATTTTATGGGTAACTTTTGGCGCAGCTGTATTAATTGGAATATACAATCTCTCAGGGGGGCAGCAGTATGTTACTAGCTTTATTGCTGGGCTAGGTATTTCTCCTTTTGCAACAATCTTGGTTATGATGCTAGTGTTTTTTGTGCTTGGGCTGTTTATGGATTGGATTGGAATACTGCTTCTTACAATTCCTATTTTTGTACCCATTGTAACTCATTTAGGTTATGACCCAGTATGGTTTGGTGTTCTCTTCTCACTAACGATGCAAGTTGCATTTTTGTCACCTCCATTTGGACCGGCTGCATTTTATTTGAAAAGTGTTGCCCCACCTGAGATCAGCCTTCAGACAATATACGCTTCGCTTTGGCCATTTATGCTTATACAAATAGCAATACTGGTATTTATGTTGGCTTTTCCTGGTATAGCACTTTGGTTGCCTGCCGCACTCAGCTAAAAAGGATTAAAAATGAAAATAACAGCGATAAAAACATATCGACTAAAAGAATTTTCCAATGTGCTTTGGGTGCACGTTGAAACGGATGCAGGTATCGTCGGTTTAGGTGAAACATTTTATGGTGCTGGGGCTGTAGAGGCCCATATACACGAAACACTTTCCGAGCGGTTGTTGGGCAAAGATCCTCTTCATATTGAGGCTTTGCACAAAGAGATGGTATCACTCCCCATGGCGCAGTCTTCAACAGGCGCTGAATACCGCGCAGCCTCTGCTATCGACATAGCTCTCTGGGATATCTTTGGTAAAGTATGTAACCAGCCAGTCCACCAAATGTTAGGGGGGCTTTGTTGGGAGAAAATTCGTATATATAACACTTGCGCAGGTTATCGTTACGTTCGAACCAACAATATCAAGCCGGTTTCAAATTGGAATATAGGTGCCTCAGAGGGGCCTTATGAGGATCTGGACGGCTTTATGAACCGCCCAGCGCAGTTAGCTGAAAATCTCCTGGAGTCGGGTATTACGGCAATGAAAATCTGGCCATTTGACCCCGCTGCTGCTGAGACGCGTGGCCAGTACATCACCTCACCGCAAATGAAAAAAGCGATAAAACCTTTCGAAGAAATACGTAAGGCTGTTGGCGATGAAATTGACATCATGGTTGAGTTTCATTCTCAGTGGAATTTACCGACCGCAAAAAATATTGCTAAGGAATTGGAGCAATTTAATCCCACTTGGTATGAAGACCCCATCCGAATGAACTCACCGCAAGCACTTGCTGAGTTTGCCGCTTCTACCTCTGTTTGGACGTGTGCCAGTGAAACGCTTGGCTCTCGTTGGCCCTATAAAGACATGCTGGATCGTGACGCAACCCATGTGGTTATGGTCGATCTCTGCTGGACAGGGGGGTTAACAGAAGGGCGCAAAATAGCCTCCCTTGCCGAAACCTGGCATCGCCCTTTTGCTCCTCATGACTGTATTGGCCCGGTCGGGTTTGTGGCCGCCATTCATATGTCGTTTAGCCAGCCAAACACGCTCATTCAGGAGAGTGTAAGAGCTTTTTATCGAGGCTGGTACACCGAGTTGGTAACGGCTGTACCCAAAATCGAGAATGGCTTTGTATACCCCATGGAAGGGCCAGGGCTTGGTGTTGAGCTTCTGCCCACTTTCTTTAAACGCTCCGATTTGAGCGTGAGAAAAACGTCACTTTAAAGGAGATACCCATGGCAACGAATCTTTTTGATTTAACAGGTAAAACCGCTCTCATTACCGGCTCTTCACGGGGCTTGGGTCGCGCTTTTGCCGAGGGGCTTGCCAGTGCTGGAGCTTCGATCATCCTTAACGGAATGAACCGAGAGCGACTAGAAGCTGCTGAAAGAGAGATGACTCAGAGTGGCTATCATGTCGAAATCGCTGCTTTTGATGTCACCGATGAAAGCGAGGTTAAATCAGCCTTCGCTAAATTCGATAAAGCTGGTATCAATATTGACATTTTGATTAATAATGCCGGAGTGCAGTTTAGAAAGCCGATGGTTGAGCTTGAAACATCCGATTGGCATCGTGTAATTGATACTAATTTAACCTCAGCTTTTGTTGTCGGCAGAGAAGCGGCAAAAAGAATGATTGAGCGTGGTTACGGAAAGATAATTAATATCGGATCCTTAACCAGTGAGCTAGCCCGGGCAACGGTTGCTCCCTACACGGTAGCCAAGGGCGGCGTTAAAATGCTGACTAAAGCCATGGCTGCTGAGTGGGGAGAGTATGGAATCCAGGCCAACGCTATTGGCCCAGGTTATATGTTGACTGATATGAATGAGGCCCTAACCACTAACCCCGATTTTGATGCATGGGTAAAAAGTCGAACACCAGCCCGCCGTTGGGGGAAACCTGAGGAACTCGCAGGAACAGCCATTTACCTTAGCTCCGCTGCTTCAGGCTATGTTAATGGACAAATAATTTATGCTGATGGCGGCATGATATCAGTGCTATAGGGGGCCTTTATGCAAACAATAGTCATACACTCCCCCGGTGACTTGCGCGTCGAAGAGCATCAAGAAGCGCATCCGCCTGGTTCAGGTGAAGCAAAAATAACGATTAGTAAAGGTGGTATTTGCGGCTCTGACCTTCATTACTTCCATAACGGCGGTTTTGGTGCGGTAAGGTTGCAAGAGCCTATGGTTCTAGGACATGAAGTAGCTGGTGTTGTCGCGGAACTTGGCATAGGTGTTTCACATTTGAAAGTGGGCGATAAGGTGGCTGTGAATCCTTCTATGCCTTGTGGCAAATGCCAGTACTGTCAAAATGGCCAACGAAACCAGTGCGAAGACATGCGTTTTTTTGGAAGTGCCATGCGTTTTCCTCATCAACAGGGGTTGTTTCGCCAAAATGTCACGATTCCAGCCCAACAACTCTACCCGCTACAACCCGATACTGACCTGACATATGCTGCTTGCGCAGAGCCTTTAGCCGTTTGCCTCCATGCTGTACGCCAAGCAGGCTCTTTGGTCGGGAGTAACGTATTAGTCTCGGGATGCGGGCCGATTGGCTGCTTAACGGTACTTTCTGCTGCTCGTGCTGGGGCTCAATATATTACCGCGACAGATCTTTCTGATGCTCCTTTAGCGATTGCGGCTCAATTAGGTGCGCATCGTAGTGTTAATCTCAATAGCCAACCAGATGCGTTGACCTCCCTTGCTCACGGGAAGGGTAGCCAAGATGTTATCTTTGAATGCTCGGGTAGCCCCAAAGCACTTGCGTCGGCATTAGAGATTATTAAGCCCGGCGGTATTATTATTTTGGTCGGTTTAGGTGGTGAGATTCCATTTCCCTTAAATTTAGCGGTTGCTAAAGAGGTTAAGATGATGGGGAGCTTCCGCTTTGACGAGGAATTTTCCCAGGCAGCTGATCTTATTGATAGAAAGGTGGTTGATTTAAAACCTTTCGTATCTTCAGTTATACCTTTTGGAGAGGCAAAGTCTGCTTTCGATCTAGCTTCTCTGCGTGAAAAATCCATGAAAGTTCAGCTTGATTTTGACGGAAAATGAGTTTTTTACATGGTAATTTTTTGTGCTTTTTTGATAGAGGTTGATTGAATGTTAAATTTATGTTTGCTATGAAAGGTGCGATGAGTATTTTTATTTATTTACCAAGCATAATATTTTATTTGGCGAGCTTATGCATGGAAAAATAGGTAAGTTTTGTCCGATAACAATGGCTGAATAGATATGAGCAATAAAACTAGTAATGCGGGTCAGAACCTGCTTGATCTCGCCTATGATAAGCTTGAAGAACTCATTGTCACCTGCGAGCTAAAGCCAGGCAGCCATCTTAGGATTCAAGACTTACAAACGATGACAGGCTTTAATCGAATGCCGGTGTATCAGGCGACAACTCGTTTGGCTGCTGATACGTTAATGATTATTCATCCGCGACAAGGTGTCCAGATTTCACCAATAGACTTGTCTCGTGCTTCATTACTGCTTGACTTACGTCGAGACCTTGAAAGGTTTGTTATATCGCTGGCTAGCCAAAGGGCAAGCGACGCGCAAAGAAGTCAGTTTCGCCACATAGCTAACTTGTTAAAAACAAGTGAGTCTTTAACTATCTCTGAATTCAATGCTTATGATAGCAAAATAGACCAAATGGTGCTTTCCGCGTGCGGTGAGCCTTTTCTACAGTATACGCTTAGACCTCTGCATACTATTTTTCGAAGAATTGGCTGGGTTTATCATTCCTATACTGCCGGTGGGGAAAGTCTTGATAGTACCGTGGAAGGTCATATCGCTGTCCTGGATGCCATACTTTCCGGTAAGCCAGAACAAGCCGCACTGGCATCTGATAAGCTTATTGACTTTGTGAAAGATATGTTGCCGGTTTTAAGCGATGAATTACCTCCTAGTGTCTTTGATGTAAGAATGGAATTTAAACAACCTTAATTTAATAACAATACTGGAGCTTCCATGGACATAGTCTTTCATGGCAAAAATGCACAAACATTTTTTAGCAATTTTGAATCCCTTCTTGAGGACGATCACACCATAAAACTGTTGCCAGATACGCTCGAATCCGAAGAAGATATTGCTTGCTATGCCGGTGCCGATGTCATTGTTGGTGTCAAACATGATTCATCGCTACCTACTTTAACAAAAACAAAGTTGTTTCATGTCCCAGGCGCTGGTTATGACGGTTTAGACCTCTCTCTGCTTCCAAGCACAACAACGGTCTGTAATTGTTTTGGCCATGAGCAAGCCATCGTTGAGTATATTATATCAGCTCTGCTGCTGAGACATGTTCCTCTAGCGGATGCTGATAAAAAATTAAGACATGGTGACTGGGAGTATTGGGCTGGTGGTGCATCAGGCCTACGCACTGAGCTATCTTCTGAATCCATAGGTATCATCGGTTTTGGACATATTGGGAAAGAATTGGCAAGTCGAGCTCATGCTTTTGGAATGGATGTTTCAATAGCAAATAGGAGCATAGTTGAAGCGTCTAGCCAAATAAAAAAATATTATGCTTTTGATGATCTATCTTCTATGTTGAAAGATGTCGATATTGTCGTTAATACGCTTCCGCTGTCTAAAGATACTGAAGGTTTTATTGGTCAAAAAGAGTTTAAAGATATGAAAAGGAGCGCTGTTTTTGTCAATGTTGGTCGTGGCCGCGTGGTTGATGAGAAAGCGTTATTTGATGCCCTAAATGAGTCGAGAATTGCTAGCGCGGTCATAGATACTTGGTATGTCTATCCAGCAGGCTCAGAGTCTAACCCTTTACCCGCTTCTCTTCCTTTCCATGAATTAGACAACGTGATTATGACCCCGCACATGTCAGGATGGACACACGGTACGGTAAAGCGCCGCCAGTTAACGATGGCACGCAATATTAATAAACTTTCCAAGGGTGACGGCGATCTTGTGAACATTGTTTCTACTTAAATGCCAATTAAATCAGAGATCTGCTTGTGAATCTTTACCCATAATTAAAACGGCATAGTTTGCTGATGATATAGCTTCAGCGGCAGATGCGGAACTGTTTCCTCTCGTGTTAAAGTGCGAGAATTTATAGGGCCTGTGGACGTTTCGTCGTGATTCACGCTGAAACGTCCACAGGCCCTTGTTTAACTGTAAGCGTAAATTTAAGGCACAATGGCATGATTTGAATAGCCATTTAGGCAAAAGGATAATGGTAATGAGCAACGATACGACGGGTGCAACAGAAGGAAAAACAGCGCCGCGGAATGATCTGCTGGTGTGGATTGATCTAGAGATGACCGGTCTCGATCCTAATAAAGAGCGCATCATTGAAGTAGCCACGCTCATTACAGATGCGGATTTGAATGTGGTCGCCGAGGGGCCGGTTATTGCGGTGAAGCAGCCCGATAGTCTGCTGGCGCAGATGGATGACTGGAACCAGAAAACCCACGGCGAATCAGGCTTAGTCGCACGCGTGAAGGCAAGCCAAGTGGAAACCGCTGAAGCTGAGCAGCAAACCCTGGCGTTTTTGCAGCAGTACGCAGTGGCAGGTTCGTCGCCCATGTGTGGCAACAGCATCCATCAGGATCGTCGTTTTCTCGAGCGTGAAATGCCTGCGTTGCTCAACTTTTTCCACTACCGCAATCTTGATGTGTCTACCATAAAAGAAGTGGCCAAACGCTGGAACCCCGGTGCGCTGGCGGGCTTTAGTAAACAGAATGTGCACTTGGCCATGGACGATATTAAAGAGTCGATTGCCGAGCTGGCCCACTACCGCAATACATTTTTACGCGTTGATCAGCGCAGCGACGAAGAAGAATAGCTAAGAAGAGTAGCGTTTAAGACGCGTCAGTGGCAATGCGCTCACTGCGTTTAAGACGCTGCTCCTCAAGCGCCCAGGCGACGTGTTCACGCACCAGCGAGCTTGGGTAGGCTCTGCGCGCCCAGAGCGCGGCTTCAACGGCCTCGCTCCAGGGCGCGTTACCCAGGCCAATGGCGATATTGCGCAGCCAGCGCTGGTAGCCAATGCGCCGAATGGGGCTGCCAGCGGTTTTATCCAGAAACTCCGCTTCGCCCCAGCCAAACAGGCTAATAAGCGATGCGCGATCCAGGTCATGGCGCGGCGCAAAGTCATCTTCCTGGGTAATATGGGTAAAACGCGTAAAAGGGCATACCAATTGGCAGTCATCGCAGCCGTAAATACGGTTGCCCATGGCGCGACGAAACTCGACTGGAATCGCCCCGTGCAACTCAATAGTGAGATACGAAATGCACTTGCGCGAGTCGACCACTTTATCGTCAACAATGGCACCGGTGGGGCAGGCCACTTTGCACGCGTTACAGCTACCGCAGTGTTCGTGCTCAAACGGTGCGTCAATGGGCAATGGAAGGTCAGTATAGAGTTCGCCAAGAAAAAACAGCGAACCCGCCTTGGGGTTGAGCAGCATGGCGTTTTTGCCAAACCAGCCGAGCCCCGCTTTTTGAGCCAGGGCGCGTTCCATCACCGGCGCTGAGTCGACAAAAGCGCGGTAACCGAAGCTGCCGACTTCCTGCTCAATTTTTTTTGCTAATAGGGCTAACCGTTTGCGGATTAGCTTGTGATAATCACGGCCAAGGGCGTAGCGCGATACATAGGCGCGGTTGGGCTGACCGAGCACCTTGGTGCTCTCCACTTCGGCGGGCAGGTAATCCATACGCACGCTGATAATGCGTTGAGTGCCGGGTTCCAGTTCCTCTGGGCGAGTGCGCTTGGTGCCATGCTTGGCCATAAAGCCCATTTCGCCGTGGTAGCCTTTTTCCAGCCACGCGTCGAGGTGGTCTTCATGAGCCGACAGTTCAGTATCGGTGATGCCCACCTGCTGAAAACCCAGCTCTCGCCCCCAGGTTTTAATCAGGTCGGCAAGGCGAGCAAGTTTCTGATCAGTCATTGCACCATCAGAACGTGCAAAGGCAGTGGAATTCGACATAGTCAATCAACAGCAAGGCATTAAGCGCGCTATGCTAACGCATTGGCAGCCATCAAAACATGTGAAAGGAGCGATCGTGACAGTCCCGAATACTTCCATGCTACGCCCCCTCTATAAAGCCGCCCAGGTTCAGGAACTCGATCGGCGCACGATCGCCGGGGGTATCGATGGCTTTGCATTGATGCAGCGCGCCGCCTCAAGCGCCTGGCACAGCTTCCGCTCCCGCTGGCCACAAGCACGTAGTATCACCGTGCTATGTGGGAGTGGCAACAACGGTGGCGATGGTCACGTGCTGGCAGCGCTAGCCATGCAGTCGGGCCTCAAAGTGCAGCGGATAACCCTTAAGCCCGTTGAAGAGCTCAGCGGCGACGCGGCCCGTGCCGCAGAATTAGCAACATCCGCGGGCGTGGGCTGCGAGGAGTGGCACGCTGGGATTGAGCTCACCGGCGAAGTGATTGTTGATGCGTTGCTGGGTACCGGGTTGACCGGTGAAGTAGAGGGGCGCTTCAAGCGTGCTATTGAAACGATCAACGCTGCAAAGCAGCCAGTCCTGGCGATTGATATTCCCTCTGGATTGGTTGCCGACACCGGTGCGGTACCGGGTATTGCTGTGAAGGCCTCCTGCACGGTGACCTTTATTGGCGATAAGGTTGGATTACATACAGGTGATGCCCCTGCCTATACTGGCGAGATCGACTTTCGACCCCTGGGTGTCAAAGCCCAGGCCTATTTCGATATTCCCCCCACGGCTTGGCGGCTGGATGATTCGCTGCTGGCAGAGGCTTTTGCACCACGCCTGCGTACCAGCCATAAAGGCGACATGGGCCATGTGCTGATCATGGGCGGCGCCCCTGGTTTCGGAGGTGCCGCGCTGCTGGCCTGTCAGGCTGCTGCCCGCTTAGGGGCGGGTAAAGTAAGCTTGGCGACTGCCCCAGAACATATTGCCGCCAGTTTGGTGCGTTGCTCGGAGGTGATGGCTCATGGCGTACGCGGTGGCGCTGAGGCCGCTGAACTGCCCAGTAACGCTGACGTTGTGGTGGTCGGGCCAGGGCTTGGCCAAGCTGCCTGGGGGCAGGCGGTGCTGCAGAGTGCGCTGCAGGCAGATAAGCCGCTGGTGGTAGATGCCGACGGGCTTAACCTCCTGGCGCGCCAGTGGCCGGAGGTTCGCCGTGATAACTGGATTTTGACTCCACACCCCGGTGAGGCCGCGCGACTATTGAACTGTTCCGTTGCCGATATCCAATCCGACCGGCCCGCTGCTGCCCAGGCACTGCAACGCGCTCGGGGTGGTGTGGTGATTTTAAAAGGCGCGGGCAGTTTAATTGCTGGGCCTAGCGGTTTGGTGGTGTGCCCTTACGGGAACCCCGGAATGGCCAGCGGCGGCATGGGCGATGTGCTCAGCGGCATGCTGGGGGCGTTGGTTGCTCAGCGGGGCGAGGTGGAGTTTAGTGCCTGGCTAGGTGCCATGGTGCATGCGTTAGCGGCCGATCGCGCGGCAGCGGAAGAAGGCGAGCGTGGCCTGCTGGCCAGCGATCTGGCATCCTATGCGCGAAAATTGATTAATCCGTGAAGGCAGCCCACATGCAGGTGCAATTAGACAACGAAGAGGCCCAGGTCGCTTTTGGCGAAACTCTCGGGCACGTATTGCAAGGACGCGGGCTCGTCTATCTAGAGGGTGAGCTAGGTGCCGGTAAAACCACGTTAACGCGTGGCATCCTGCGGGCTTACGGCCATCAAGGGGCGGTTAAAAGCCCCACTTACACCTTGGTAGAGCCTTATGAGTTGAACGATCAGCGGGTTTATCATCTGGATTTATACCGCTTAGCGGATCCAGAAGAGCTTGAGTTTATTGGTGGTCGAGACGTGCTGGCCGACGATGCAGTCACCATTATTGAGTGGCCCAGCCGCGGTGAAGGGTGGTTGCCAGCGCCTGACCTGCGCCTAACCTTGGAAGTAGTGGCGCAAGGGCGTTTAGTCTCATTAGCTGCGGGTAGTGATAACGGTCAGCGTATGCTTGAATTATTGCGAAGTAAGGTAAGTAGCAAGGTAAGTGCAGTCAGTAAAGAAGGTTCTGACCAGTTGGAGAACGGTGTGATTCAATGGAAATGAAGGGCATAGCGGCAGGTGTATATCGCTTATTAGCCGCCGGTTTTTTTGCCCTGGCGGCGGTTGATGTACAAGCGTCCAGCGTAGAGAGCATGCGGCTTTGGGCGGCGCCAGATCATGCCCGGCTGGTGTTTGATCTCTCCGCTGCGACTAATGCGAACGTATTTTCGCTGGAGAACCCGGCGCGGTTGGTGATTGATTTAGATGATACCCAAATGGATACCGACCCCAGTACGCTGCCTTTGCACGACAGTGCAATTACCTCGGTGCGTACCGGCGTGCGGGAGGGTGGGGGCCTGCGGGTAGTGCTTGAACTCAATCGAGAAATTGAGCCACGCCATTTTACCCTGACACCTAACGACCAGTACGGCCACCGACTGGTCGTTGATCTCGAATATCCTGGTGAGAGTGCCGTCGAGAATCCGATTGACCCCATTGAGGCGATGATTCGGGACCAGGAAATTCAGGCCCAGCGGGCATCTGCTCAAGGCCAGCTGTCGGACAGCGTGGCGCCGCCTAGCGAGGCAGCGCCGACAGAAGTGCAGGAAGCCAAGCCGCACCCAAGGCGCGATATTATTATTGCCGTCGACGCCGGTCATGGTGGTGAAGACCCAGGGGCGATTGGCCCTTCAGGCACACGGGAAAAGGACGTAGTGCTGGAAATTGCCCGTCGCCTAGCCGCTGAAGTGAACGGTACTGAGGGCTTTAAAGCCGTGCTGGTGCGGGATGGTGACTACTATATAGGGTTGCGTCAGCGTACCGCACTGGCACGTGAGCAGAAAGCCGACTTTTTTGTTTCGATACACGCCGATGCTTTCACCAGCCCAAGACCTCAAGGGAGCTCGGTCTATGCGCTTTCTCAGCGCGGCGCCACCTCGGAAACCGCCCAGTGGCTGGCGGATAGTGAGAACCGCTCCGACCTTATCGGCGGTGTCGATGGCAGTCTCTCCTTGCGTGATAAAGACCAGGTGCTGCGCGGCGTGTTGTTGGATTTGACCATGACTGCCACGCTGAATGACTCGCTCTCGATCGGTGGTCAGGTATTGGAGCAGTTAGGCCGCATTAACCGGCTGCATAAGTCGCGGGTCGAGCAGGCTGGGTTTATGGTACTGAAGTCTCCCGATATCCCCTCGCTGTTGATCGAGGTTGGCTTTATCTCTAACCCTGACGAAGAGCGTCGGCTACGCGACCCAGTACACCAATCAGGGCTTTCTCAGGCTATCTTCAGCGGTTTGCGCGAGCATTTCGAGCGCTTCCCACCGCCGGCCAGCCTGCTTGCCTGGCAGCGTGATAATCAGCATCGCCCTTCGGGTAACGAGTACCGTATTCAGTCGGGAGACACCCTGTCAGCGATTGCTGTGCGTCATGGCGTGCCGGTTAATCAGTTGAGGCAGGCCAATGACCTGAATGGTGACGTGATTCGTGTTGGCCAAGTGTTACAGATTCCCCGTTCATGAGGTGCCGTGTTGACTGATATGACCGCTACCGCACCGCGTATACAGGTACTCGACCCGCGGTTGGCCAACCAGATTGCCGCCGGGGAGGTGGTTGAGCGCCCCTCATCGGTCACCAAAGAGTTGATAGAGAACGCTATTGATGCTGGCAGCCAGCGTATCGAAGTAGAGATCGAGCAAGGGGGCGCGCGGCTGATCAAAGTGCGCGATGACGGGATTGGCATTGGCGAAGAGGATTTACCGCTGGCCCTGGCCCGCCATGCCACCAGTAAGATTGGCAGCCTGGAAGACTTAGAGGGCGTTAGTTCGCTAGGCTTTCGCGGTGAAGCGCTGGCATCGATTAGCTCCGTCTCGCGGCTGGAGCTGATCTCCAATGCCGAAGACGACCCCCGCCATGGCTGGCGGGTGGTTGCGGAAGGGCGGGGCATGGAAGCACGGGTGACACCTGCGCCACACCCCCGTGGTACCAGCGTTGGCGTGCGCGATCTGTTTTTTAATACCCCCGCCCGGCGCAAGTTTCTGCGTACAGAAAAGACCGAATTTGCCCATTTAGAAGAGGCATTTCGCCGTCAGGCGCTATCCCGCTACGACATCGCCTGGGTATTGCGCCATAACCAAAAAGTCATTCACCAGTTGCCCGCCGGTCACTCTGCGGCGGCCCGGGAGCGGCGTATTGCCTCGCTGTTGGGCAAGAATTTTATCGAGCATGCTCGCTATATCGAGCGCGAAGCGGGCGGTATACGGCTAAGCGGCTGGGTTGGCTTGCCCACCCACTCGCGCTCACAGGCTGACCAACAGTACTTTTTTGTCAATGGACGCGTGGTGCGTGATCGTTTGGTCGCCCACGCGGTGCGTCAGGCCTATCGTGATGTGCTGTTTAACGGCCGTCATCCGGTCTTTGTGCTCTATCTGGAGCTTGATCCAGACGTTGTGGACGTCAACGTCCACCCCACCAAGCATGAAGTGCGCTTTCGTGATGGTCGTATGGTTCACGACTTTCTCTATTCGAGCCTCCATCACTCCCTGGCGTCGGCTAAACCCGCTGAGAGTGCAGAGGAGCATGATGCCGAGGTGGCTGATACGTCAGGCGCATCGCCACAGGGCGAAGCTTCAGAAATGGGGGCTGAACAACCCCGCTGGCAGCAGCAGGGGATTGCGCTGACCCACTCGCCGGATCGCCACCCCGGTGCTGAGCGCGTGCGCCGCTTTATGCAGGGGTATCAGGCGCTACACCCCAATCACGAAGAAACGCTGTTAACGCCTCAGTCGAGCCCTCCCAGTGAGCGAGGTAGTGAGGTGCGTGAAGCGCCCCTGGCGATGCCTGATAACGACCCCACTGCGCCACCACCACTAGGGTTTGCGCTAGGGCAGTTGCACGGCATTTATATTCTGGCCCAGAACGCTGAGGGATTGGTGCTGGTGGATATGCATGCCGCCCATGAGCGAATCGTCTATGAGCGCATGAAGACACAGCTGGCCGCTGCCAAAGGGTTGGATGCGCAGCCGCTGCTAGTGCCCGTCTCCATTGCCGCTAGCCGGGCCGAAGTGGCCACGGCAGAGAGCGAGCAAGAGGCAATTGCCAAGCTGGGTATTGAGCTGGATATCGCCGGGCCAGAGACGCTGCTGGTACGTCAACTGCCGGCGTTACTTGCCCAGGCTGATCCTGAGGCGCTGGTGCGTCAGATGCTGGAAGAGCTGGCGCGCTATGGGCGAACCCATCAAGTCGAGGCTAGGGTGCATGAACTACTCTCTACTATGGCCTGTCATGGCAGCGTGCGTGCCAACCGTCGGCTTACTATCGACGAGATGAACGCGCTACTGCGCGACATGGAGAGCACCGAGCGCAGCGACCAATGTAATCACGGTCGTCCCACCTGGACGCAGATGGGGCTCAAAGCGCTTGATCGGCTCTTCTTGCGCGGCCAATAGATGCTTGAACAACAGCTGCGCGATCAGTAATCACCTTTTTCTTAGCTAACGGAACCGCGCATGGCTGATACCCGCCCCTGGGCGATTTTTTTAATGGGCCCCACGGCCGCTGGGAAAACCGATGCTGCGATGGCGCTACACGAGCGCCTGGGGCATGAGCTGATTAGCGTTGACTCGGCCATGGTATATCGCGGCATGGATATTGGCAGTGCCAAGCCCAGCGCGAGTGAGCTTGCCCGTGCGCCTCACCACTTGATCGATATTCGCGATCCAGCAGAGCCCTATTCGGCGGCCGATTTTCGTGTAGATGCGCTTTCTCTTATGCGACAAATCAGCGCGGCGGGCAAAGTCCCTCTGCTGGTCGGCGGTACTATGCTTTACTACAAGCGGCTGGTCGAAGGGGTGGCAAACTTGCCTTCTGCCGACCCGGCTATTCGCCAGCGGCTTGAAGCACAGTGGCAAAACGAAGGACTATTGTCGCTACATCAACGCCTGGCAGAGGTGGATGCGCTATCCGCCCAGCGCATTCACCCCAATGACCCGCAGCGCGTCATGCGCGCGCTGGAGGTGTACTACGCCAGTGGGCGGCCAATGAGTGAGCTGTGGGCGGAGCAACAGCCGGAAACCTTTCCCTGGCGCGTGTTGTCGATAGCTTTGGCGCCCAGTGATCGCAGCTTGCTGCATCAACGTATTGCCCAGCGTTTCGAAGTAATGTTGGGTGAGGGCTTGATAAATGAAGTCGCCGCCCTCAAAAAGCGTAATGACTTACATTTAGGCCTACCTGCGATGAAGAGTGTTGGTTATCGCCAAGTGTGGGAGTACCTGGAAGGTGAGTATGATTATGCCTCCCTCGTTGAGCGAGGCGTGATCGCAACTCGTCAGCTAGCCAAGCGACAATTAACCTGGTTAAGAAGCTGGCCAGAACTTAACTGGGTAGATTCACAGCGCTCAGATGCACTGGATCAGGTGTTGAAACTCGTGCGTGACAGCAGTGCTTAGCGTAAGATAGTTCGCTAAGCTGGTAATTTAGGTAGTGTGTTTTCGATTGGCTGGGTGTTTGAGCCTTTCGAATATCACTAGGCTCTTCGGGCATCATTCGGCCTTTCGGGCAGTAATAAAATAGTGCGGCGTAGCACCAGTAGGGCACGCCATTTGATAATTAACCCCAACGACAGTTTTAGGGAGAGCAACATGTCCAAAGGGCAGTCCCTTCAAGACCCGTACTTGAACATTCTGCGCAAGGAGCGCATTCCGGTCTCTATCTTTTTGGTCAACGGCATTAAGCTGCAGGGCCAGATCGAATCGTTTGACCAGTTTGTTATCCTGCTGCGCAATACCGTTAGTCAGATGGTTTATAAACACGCTATTTCCACGGTTGTTCCATCTCGCAACGTACGCTTGCCTGCGCAAGACCCGGCAGAGCAGGATGCGGAGATTTAACACCGCTGGAGAAGCAAGAGAGTCCACGAGGTATTGATTGTTTTTCGAACGCCCAGACGCCGGTGAAACGGCAGTTCTTGTTCACGTCGATTTTCATGATGAACAAAAACGTGAAGACCCGGGTGAGTTTTTAGAGCTCGTACGCTCTGCTGGTGCAGAGCCTGCGACTCTTCTCACTGCTAGCCGCCACCGTCCTGACTCGCGCACCTTTATTGGGTCAGGTAAGTTGGAAGAGCTGCGGGCACTGCTCGCGGCTCATGAGGCAGAGCTGGTGATCTTCAACCATAGCTTAAGTCCCTCTCAAGAGCGCAATGTAGAGCAAGAGCTCAAGTGCCGAGTGCTCGACCGTACTGGTTTGATCCTCGATATCTTTGCGCAACGGGCAAGAACCCATGAAGGTAAGCTGCAGGTAGAGCTTGCTCAGCTTGAATATATGTCGACTCGCCTCGTGCGTGGTTGGACACACCTAGAGCGGCAAAAAGGTGGGATTGGCCTGCGCGGCCCAGGCGAGACGCAGTTAGAAACTGACCGTCGTCTGTTGCGTGGTCGGATCAAATCGATTCACAAACGGCTCGATAAAGTGCGCAGCCAGCGCGACCAGAATCGCCGAGCGCGTGCGCGCGCGGAAATTCATAGCGTATCGCTGGTGGGGTACACCAACGCCGGTAAGTCAACGCTATTTAACGCCTTAACCAATTCTGAGGTGTATGCAGCCGACCAGCTGTTTGCGACACTTGACCCTACTTTGCGGCGGCTTGAGATTGAAGACGTTGGTCCGGTAGTGATGGCCGATACCGTGGGCTTTATTCGCCACTTGCCGCACAAGTTGGTTGAGGCGTTTCAAGCGACGCTCCAGGAAGCCTCTGAAGCGTCGTTGTTGGTACACGTGATCGATGCCGCAGATCCTGACCGCGAGTTAAACGTGGAGCAGGTGGAGCTAGTGCTCAAAGAGATCGGCGCCGATGATGTGCCGGTACTCAAAGTCATGAATAAAATTGATAAGCTCGATAGTGCCCCACGTATAGAGCGTGATGGGCATGGTGTGCCCGAAGTGGTTTGGCTTTCGGCCCAGCAGGGCCAGGGGCTTGAGCTGCTCCATGAGGCGCTGACCGAGCGCTTGGCAAATGATGTCATTGGCTTTTCGCTGACACTGACTCCCGAGCAGGGTAAGCTGCGGGCAGGGTTGCACGAGCTCAATGCCGTTCGCGAGGAAGCCTTTGATGAGCAGGGGCATTCAGTGCTTGATGTGCGTTTGCCGCGGCGTGACTTTAATCAGTTGATGGCCCAACTGGGCGAGCGAGCCAACACCTATTTACCTGAAGCGCTGCGTGAAACCAATGAGTGGTAAGCGACTTAATTACCCATCCTAGTACGCTGCATGTATGCAGTTTTGTATAAAAATGGTACAAGGTTTATAGAGCAATAATATCAAAACGCGGTGGTGCCGCCTAAGTGTGATGCCATTAGCGTTAGCGAATACCTTAGTGGAGACGAAGTATGGCCTGGAATGAGCCTGGTGGTGGCAACCAGCACGACCCTTGGAGTAGTGGCGGCCGACGCGGTGGAAACGACGGCGATGGAAACCGTGGCAGTAATAATGGCGGCGGCAACAATGGCAATAAAGGGGGCAACAACCAAGGTCCACCTGACCTGGATGAAGCGCTGAAAAAGTTTCAGGACAAGCTCAACAGCATGTTGGGTGGCGGCAAAAAAGGCGGCGGCAAGAAAACCGGGGGGGGCGGTAGTGATAAGAACCGCAACCCTTTCGCGCTGCCAGGCCTGCTGATTATTGTTGCGCTGGCTATTTGGGCTGCAATGGGCTTCTACCTCGTGGATCAATCCGAGCGCGGCGTTGTGCTGCGGTTTGGTGAGTTTCAGGGCATCGTAGATCCAGGCCTGCAGTGGAATCCGCCGCTGATTGATGATGTGCGCATGGTCAATGTGACCCGTGTGCGCTCTCTGTCGCAGACCCAGTCGATGCTGACCCGCGACGAAAACATTGTCGAAGTGGAAATTTCTGCTCAGTACCAAGTAGCTAATCCACGCGATTTTGTGCTTAACGTACGCGATCCTGCTATCTCGATTGAGAATGCGCTGGATTCGGCACTACGTCACGTCGTCGGCGGTACCGATATGATCGATATCTTAACCTCTGGCCGTGAGATTCTGGGTAGCTCGGTTGCTAGTCGTCTACAGTCCTATCTCGACAACTACGGTGCCGGTATTCGCCTGCAAACCATTAACATCGAGTCCACTTCGGCGCCCGCGCCAGTGATTGACGCCTTCGATGACGTTATCCGGGCCCGTGAAGATCGTCAGCGTACGATCAACCAGGGTATTGCTTACGCCAACGCGATTATTCCGGAAGCGCAAGGTCAGGCGCAGCGTATTGTTGAGCAGGGGCAGGGTTACCGTGAGTCAGTAGTCGCTGAAGCGCAGGGTCAAGCCAACCGCTTTAACTCGCTACTCTCCGAGTACACAAATGCCCCGGATATCATGCGTGAACGTATGTACCTGGACACAATGGAAGAAGTGTTTAGTAATTCGCCGAAGGTGCTGTTGGATGTAAGCGAAAACGCGCCGCTGATGTATCTGCCCCTCGATCAGCTTAGCGGTGGGAGCAGTAATCGAAATAACTCTTCGAGCGGAAGCGCCAATAGCGATGAACAGCTAGATCCGAGTGTGCTTGAGCGGTTACGCAACACCCAGGGCAGTTCCAGCTCTTCATCGAATACCAATAGTAGCTCCATCCGCAGGGAGGGCCGGTAAATGATTAATAATCGATCCCTGCTGATTGTTGGTGGTCTGGCTGCCGTGGCGTGGCTGGCAAGCAACACTCTGTACGTGGTAGACGAAACCGAGCGTGCCGTTAAACTGCGCTTTGGTGAAGTCATTGAAGAGAATATTCAGCCTGGCTTGCATGCCAAAGTGCCGATCGCGCAAACGATTCGTAAGTTTGATACGCGCTTGTTGACGCTGGACACCGATACCAGCCGCTATCTGACCCTTGAGCAGAAAGCGGTTATCGTTGACTCCTATGTTAAGTGGCAGGTGGTTAATCCTACTCGCTACTACGAGGCGACTGCCGGCGATGAGTTGATGGCCATTCGCCTGATTCAGCCGCGGGTGGATGAGAGCCTGCGTAATGAATTTGGTCGCTTGAATCTTCAGGAAATTATCGCCGAGCGTCGTGATGACCTGATGACGGGCCCCACCGCAGAACTCGACGAGCTGATGCGTGAAGAGCTCGGGGTGGCAATTCGCGATATTCGTATCAAGCGCATCGATTTGCCCGAAGACGTATCAGCCGCTGTTTTTGAGCGGATGCGCTCCGAGCGTGAGCGTGAAGCTCGTGAATGGCGTGCTCAGGGTCAGGAAGAGGCTGAGCGTATTCGCGCCAATGCGGATCGTCGTCGCCAAGTACTGCTTGCCCAGGCCAATGAGCGCTCCGAGACGCTGCGCGGTGAAGGTGATGCCCAAGCCGCTGCGATTTTCTCTGAAGCGTATGGTCAGGATCAGGAGTTCTACTCTTTCTGGCGTAGCCTTAATGCCTATAGCGAAAGCTTTGCCGACGATGGCAATCTGATGGTGCTGGAGCCGAGTAGCGACTTCTTCCGCTATTTGCGCAGCGCTGAACCAGAAAGCGGTGAAGACAGCGGCGAGTAAACCGCCGTTGGCCGGTGCTCCTCGTCTTGGTTTGTTGATAGCCAAGCGGGGTTCACCCGGCCAATAAACGTGATAGAATTTGTTGACCGGGCGTCGCCCGGTTTTTTTGTGGCTCCTATTTCTTCAAGTTCAAGGCAATCGTCATGACCATCGCTGACCGCTGGCTACTGCCCGACGGCATGGATGAGGTGCTCCCGCCTCAGGCAAGCCGTATGGAAGAGCTGCGCCGCGCGCTGCTCGATCTTTACCACTGCTGGGGCTATGACCAGGTAATGCCGCCCCCAGTGGAGTTTCTGGACTCACTGTTAACAGGCACCGGCACGGATCTGGATCTTCAGACCTTTAAGCTGACCGACCAGTTAACGGGTCGCATGATGGGCGCCTCGGCGGACGTTACGCCGCAAGTTGCGCGTATGGATGCCCATTCGCTAAAGCGTCAGGGGCCGGTGCGCCTTTGCTACTGCACTAATGTACTGCGTGCTAAGGCAGACCAGCATCAGGGTGGCCGTAGCCCGGTGCAGGTGGGTGCTGAGCTGTTTGGTCATGCCGGGCTAGAAGCGGACAGTGAGATAATTCACTTGGCGCTGGCCAGTATGAAGGCCGCGGGCGCTGAGGAGATTCACTTGGCGTTAGGGCATATCGGCATCTATCGAAGCCTTGCAGAAGCGGCAGCGCTCAGTGACGAGCAGGAGCGTGCGTTATTTGAGGCGTTAGCGCTAAAATCACCCAGTCAACTGGCGCAGCATGTAGATGCCAGCGTCAGCGACCCGGCCTTAGCGGACATGCTGTTAGCTCTGGGTGATCTGCACGGCGGTGCGGATGTTTTACGCCAGGCGCGGGAGCGTTTTGCCGGCGCGCCGGCCTCGGTCACGGCGGCACTGGATCAGTTGGATGCGCTCTATCAAGGGGTGCTGGCGCGCTTTGATGTGTCGCTCTACTTTGACTTGGCTGAACTGCGCGGCTATCAATACCACACGGGTATGATGTTTGCCGCTTATGTGCCGGGCTATGGACATGCGCTGGCTAAAGGCGGACGTTATGACGATACCGGGCGGGCCTTTGGTCGTGCGCGCCCGGCCACCGGCTTCTCGATGGATCTGAAACAGCTGGCGTCGCTGGCGCTGGCCTCCCCGAGTCGCGGGGCTATTTGGTCGCCCGCTATGCAGGATGAGTCGCTCAACGCTGCCATTGTCGCGCTGCGTGAGCAGGGGGAACGCGTGATTCAAGCGCTGCCAGGGCAGCGTACTGGGCCGGCGGAACATGAGTGTGACCGCCGTCTTGAGCTTATCGATGGTCGTTGGCAGCCAACGGCCCTGACACAAGAGACGAGTGCATCATAATGGGTAAGAATGTCGTAGTGCTGGGCACCCAATGGGGTGACGAAGGCAAGGGTAAAATCGTTGACCTGCTGACTGAATCCGCATCCGCCGTGGTGCGTTTTCAAGGTGGCCATAACGCGGGTCATACGCTGGTCATCGACGGTGAAAAGACCGTTCTTCACCTGATTCCATCTGGCGTTTTGCGCCCAGGCAAAACCTGCGTGATTGGTAATGGTGTGGTGCTTTCGCCGGAAGCGCTGATCAAAGAGATCCGTGAGCTGGAAGCCAAAGGTGTGCCAGTACGCGAACGCCTGCGTCTGTCGCCAGCTTGTCCGCTGATCCTGCCCTACCATGTGCGCCTGGATCAGGCCCGTGAAAAAGCCCGTGGCATTGCCAAAATTGGCACCACTGGCCGGGGCATTGGGCCTGCCTACGAAGACAAAGTCGCCCGTCGTGGCCTGCGCTTAGGCGATATGCTGCATCGCGAACGTTTCGCTTCCAAGTTGGGCGAAGTGCTCGACTACCACAACTTCGTGTTGGTGAATTACCACGGTGAACCGGCGGTCGACTTCCAGGAAGTGCTGGACACGGCGATGCAAATGGCCGAAGAGCTGCGTCCCATGGTGTGCGATACCGTCAGTATGGTGCACGACCTGCGAAAAGCCGGTGAGAATATCCTGTTTGAAGGGGCTCAGGGCTCGCTGTTGGATATCGACCACGGTACCTACCCCTATGTAACCAGCTCTAACACCACCGCAGGCGGCACAGCCACCGGCTCTGGCGTCGGCCCGCTCTATTTGGACTACGTGCTGGGTATCACCAAGGCGTATACCACCCGTGTTGGTTCAGGCCCGTTCCCCACTGAGCTGTTCGATGTCGATGGCCGCCACCTTGCCGAGCGTGGCCACGAGTTTGGTGCTACCACTGGCCGTGCCCGCCGCTGTGGCTGGTTTGACGCTGTGGCACTGCGTCACGCGGTGCAAATCAACTCGGTCACCGGTATCTGCCTGACCAAGCTGGACGTACTGGACGGGCTGGAAAATATCCGCGTGTGCGTTGGCTATCGCAGTAAAGATGGTGACGTGCTGGAAACGCCAGTGGATTCAGAAGGCTATGAAGCTGTTGAACCCCTCTACGAAGACCTGCCAGGCTGGAAAGAGTCGACTCTAGGGGCTAAAAAGGTAGAGGATTTACCTGCCAATGCCCGCGCTTATATCAGTTACCTTGAAGAGCAGGTAGGTACCAGTATCGATATTATCTCCACCGGTCCAGACCGCATGGAAACCATCGTGCTACGTAACCCGTTCGATAGCTAAGCACGCTTTAAGCGGGCCATTAGTGAGCAGATGAGCAAAAGGGGCAACTTAGTTGCCCCTTTTGCTATTTAAAAGTCGATACCCCGACGCGCCTGCAGGCCATTGTTGAAGGCATGGCGCACTTCCTGCATTTCAGTCACTGTATCGGCCATAGCGACGAGTTCGCGGTGAGCGTTGCGGCCGGTAATAATCACTGTCTGTTCTTTAGGACGATTCTCCAGTGCTTGTTTAACGGTTTCGATCTCCAGGTAGCCAAACTTGAGCATATAGGTGATTTCGTCGAGCACCACCAGATAGGTCTCTGGGTCTGCGAGCATACGCTCAGCCTCTTTCCACACTGCTTGGCAGGCGTCGGTGTCCGCTTGGCGATTTTGCGTATCCCAGGTGAAACCGGTAGCCATTATCGCCACCTCTAGATTGGCATCCTCCTCCAATCGATTGCGTTCGCCGCACTCCCACAACCCCTTGATAAACTGCACTACGCCCACTTTATAGCCATAACCCAAAGCGCGGGTGACCGTGCCCCAGGCAGCGGTTGTTTTGCCTTTACCGTTACCGGTGTTAACGATGATTAGGCCGCGCTGCTCGTTAGCACTGGCGACTTTCTCCTCTACGCGCGTTTTAAGCTTCTCCATAGAGGCTTTGTGGCGGGTGTCGCGGTCACTCATGGTATCTCCTGATAAAGCGGAAAGCTGAAAAATAGCCAATATTCATAATCCGCTAGCCTAAGCTATCAGCACAGGGTTGAACATCCTTATGGAGGTACTTGAAGATAATTTTTGTACAGGTATTTTCGGTGTTTTGTGAATATTTGTCTCAATAATGCACCCTAAAATCCAACAAAAAAGAACAGGATTGGCCCCTAGGGGGCTGGCTGCTCTAGAATAGGTGGTCATGTCTTTTCAGGAATTACATCATGCCCTCATTTGATATTGTTTCAGAGTTCGATAAACACGAAGGCGCTAACGCCGTAGACCAAGCTAACCGGGAAGTGCAGTCACGGTTCGATTTTAAGGGGGTCGATGCCAGCTTCACCCTTGAAGGTGACAAAGTGCAGCTAGAGGCGGAAGTCGATTTCCAGCTCAAGCAGATGCTCGATGTGCTGCGAGCCCGTTTAATCGCCCGGGGTATCGATGCCCGCTGTATGGATGTTCAAGACCCGGTGCTCTCCGGCGTGAAAGCACGCCAGGAAGTCGCTCTTAAGGAGGGGCTCGACGCGGCGGAAGCCAAAGATGTGGTCAAGCGCATCAAGGCCAGCAAGCTCAAAGTGCAGGCGCAAATTCAAGGTGAGAAAGTGCGTGTAACGGGTAAAAAGCGCGACGATTTACAAGCTGTTATGGCATTGCTGCGCGGCGAAGAGGGGCCGGATTTACCGCTCCAATTCGATAACTTCCGCGACTAGGTAGCGGTGTTAAGCTGTCGAACATTTTGAACTATGTAATATTCGTTTTATACAGGAGTCACGCACTATGTCTGATCCGCAGCCGGTTTATTTAAGCGACTACCAGCCACCCGCCTACCGGGTAACTCATACCGAGCTGACGTTTGATCTTGACCCCGCCGCGACCCGTGTGAAAGCGCGACTGTTGATTGAGCGACATCCAGAAGCTGACGCTAAGGCACCGCTCGTCTTAAATGGCGAGCACCTAAAGCTTATCTCCCTGGCGATTGATGCAACGCCGCTGGATGTCGCTGCTTATGAACTAGATGATGAAGTCCTGCGCATTGCTCAGGTGCCCGAGCGTTTTGTGTTGGAGAGCGAGGTGGAGATCGCCCCGCAGGAGAATACGGCGTTAGAGGGGCTGTACCAATCCAACGGTATGTACTGCACCCAGTGCGAGGCCGAAGGCTTCCGGCGGATTACCTTTTACCCTGACCGCCCAGACGTCATGGCGACCTTTAAGGTCACTGTGATCGGCGATCAGCAGCAAGAGCCGATTTTGCTGGCTAACGGTAACCCGATTGAGCGCGGCGAGCTGGAGGGCGGTCGCCACTTTGTTACTTGGGAAGACCCGCACCCCAAGCCCTGTTACCTGTTTGCTTTGGTGGCAGGCAACCTGCATAGCGTAGAAGATCATTTCACCACCATGAGTGGGCGGGATGTCACGTTGCAAATTTGGGTAGAAAAAGAGAACCTGGATAAGACCGAGCATGCCATGGCCTCGTTAAAGCGTGCCATGGAGTGGGACGAGCAGGCGTATGGGCGCGAATACGACCTGGATCTGTTTATGATCGTGGCCGTCAATGACTTCAATATGGGGGCGATGGAGAACAAAGGCCTCAATATCTTTAACTCTGCCGCAGTCTTGACCCACCCCCAGACCGCCACCGATGCAGCGTTCCAAAACGTGGAAGGCATAGTCGCCCACGAATACTTTCACAACTGGTCGGGCAATCGCGTTACCTGCCGCGACTGGTTCCAGCTCTCGCTGAAAGAGGGCTTCACGGTCTTTCGTGACCAGTGCTTTTCAGCGGATACCAATTCAGCGCCGGTTAAGCGCATTCAGGATGTCTCCTTTTTCCGCACGGCCCAGTTTGCCGAAGATGCTGGCCCCACGGCGCATCCGATTCGTCCCGACCACTTTATCGAAATTACCAACTTCTACACCCTGACGATTTATGAGAAAGGGGCCGAAGTCGTACGCATGTTGCGTAATTTAGTAGGGGAGGAGAGCTTTCGTCGCGGTTCAGACCTTTACTTCGAGCGGTTCGACGGTCAAGCGGTGACCATTGAAGACTTTGTCGGCTGTATGGCTGAAGCCTCCGGTGAAGACTTCAGCCAGTTTATGCGCTGGTACTCCCAGGCGGGAACGCCGGATATTGATGCCCACGGTGAGTATGATTATGTTCAGGGCGAGTACCACTTGACGCTGCGTCAGCGTACGCCTGCAACACCCGGCCAGTCAGATAAGCTGCCGTTGCATATCCCGGTGCGTATGGGGCTGGTAGGTACCAAGTCGGGGCAGGATCTCACCCTGACGCTCAATGGCGAAAAGCTCGGCAAAGACGCGGTTATTCATCTACGTGACGATGAGCAAACGTTTGTATTCACCGATGTTGCCGAAGCGCCGGTGCCCTCTTTGCTACGCGAATTTTCTGCCCCGGTGAAGCTGCATTACCCCTATTCAAGGGAAGATCTCGCCTTCTTATTGACCCATGACAGCGATGGTTTCAACCGCTGGGATGCGGGTCAACGCCTAGCGCTTTTGGCCTTGGATGACTTGATTGCTGCCCATAGGAATGGCGTCGAAAAGGTCATGGATAGCCGCGTTGTCGATGCCTTTAGAGCGCTGCTGAGCGGGCCAATGAGCGATAAGGCGGTATTGGCAGAGATGCTGACGCTACCCTCTGAAGCATATATCGCCGAGCAGCAGCCCATTGTGGATGTAGATGCTATCCATGCCGCGCGGGAATTTGTTCGTCAGTCATTAGCCGTGGCTCTGCGGGATGAGTTTCTGGCTATCTATGAAGCCAATGTGACGGAAGAAGCGTACGCGCCGACACCGGAGCAAATAGCTCAGCGTAGCCTGAAAAACGTGGCGCTCTCTTATCTTATGTCGATTGAAGATGAGCAGGGCTTGGCACTGTGTGAAAGCCAATTCGCTGCTGACCACAATATGACCGATGTGCGTCAGGCGCTCACCCTGCTGGTGCACAGCGACCGCGACGACCTGGCTTCGCCAGCACTCAAAGCCTTCGGTGAGAAGTGGGCGCATGACCCGTTGGTGATGGATCAGTGGTTCACCGTCCAGGTATCGCGCCCTCAGCCAGATGTGCTTGAGCGGGTGAAGTACCTGATGCAGCATCCCGCCTTTTCACTCAAGAATCCCAATCGAGTCCGTGCATTGGTCGGCGCCTTTGCTCAGAACCGGGTCAATTTCCACCGTTTGGATGGTCAAGGCTACCAACTGCTGGCTGATGTGGTCATCGAGCTCAACCGGCTTAACCCGGAAATTGCCGCGCGGCTAATCACCCCGTTAACCCGCTGGCAGCGCTTTGATGAAACCCGCCAAGCACTAATGCGGTCTGAGCTTGAGCGGATCAAACAACAGCCGCTATCTTCAAATGTATACGAGGTGGTCGAGAAAGCATTGGCATAAGCGTTTAGCGCAGTAGTGAACAACCGCAGTTAAACCATGGAAAGGAATAACAATAGTGACAGACTCACAGCAACACTATTTACTGATTATCAATGGTAAATCCGCCGGTAACCCGGCATTGCGTGAAGCAGTCAATGAACAACGTCAGGCAGGGATGCTGATTACGGTTCGCGCTACCTGGGAAGGGGGCGACGCTGCGGATATTGCAGAGCAGTCTGGCGCCATGGGCATTACCCACGTGATTGCCTGTGGTGGCGATGGCACCGTCAGTGAAGTCATGAACGGGCTGATGCGCTTGCCTCATGACCGGCGTCCTGCGTTGGGCATTGTGCCCCTAGGCAGTGCCAATGATTTTGCTACCTCCGTTGGTTTACCGCTGGAGCCAGGCGCCGCTTTGGCCGCTGCACGGGAGTTAAGCGCCTATCCCATTGATGTTGTGCGCGTGACCGCAGGTGCAGGTGGCGAATCGTCCACCAGCTACTATATCAACATGACCACCGGTGGGTTTGGCGCTGAAGTTACCTCGTCGACACCGAAAACGCTTAAGCGGCTGCTCGGGGGCGGGGCTTACTCAGTGATGGGCGCGCTGAAGGCTTGGCGCCACCGCAGCTATCGCGGCACGCTCCATTGGGACGAAAAAGAGGAGAGTGCGTCTTTGTTGCTACTGGCGCTAGGTAATGGCCGCCAGTCGGGCGGGGGACAGGTACTGGGGCCGCGTGCCAAGCTGGATGATGGCCGTCTGGACGTGCTGCTGGTCAAAGACTTTCGGTCGATAACGGAACTGACCAAGCTCATTAGCGAGCTGCAGAGTTTCCCCTATGACGGGCGATTCGTGCGCTACTTCACCACGACCCAACTAACCGTGACCACCCAGGCAAATGGTTCGCCCTGGCCACTCACGTTAGACGGCGAAGCGCGCTACTATGACCAGTTCTGCGCGGAAGTAGTGCCCCTTGCTCTGCGTGTGTTACTGCCTGAGGAGTGCCCGTTGCTCTCCTCGACCAGCCGGCCTTAGTTCTTTTGGCTCACATTGTTAACGTTATAAAGGAGAAGAATTAAATGGCAAATCGCGTGTGGATACCCGCGCTCGCCGCCGTGGCTCTTTTGCTGAGTGCCTGCGGTGACTCCCAGGAAGATCCCAGCGTGACACCCGATGATAATGCTGCGGTGACGGATGAAGAAACGGCTCGTGATGAGGGGGCGGGCGAAGAAGCGTCGGTCACGGCTGAAAACGCGACTGAGATGTCCAGTCCTGAAGAAGTAGAGGATGATATTGAGGAGCGCCAAGCTGCTGAGGAGCTTGAGCGAGCGGAAGCGCTGCGCGAGGATAGCGACACTCAGGCTAGTGATCCCCAATCCAGCGGCACTCAGTCCAGTGGCAGTGCGACGGCTGGCGGTGAAGAGGTTGAGGCTGGTGAAGACACCTTGGCGGCGGATCCTGAAGAGGTGCTCGATGAAGAGAGCGCTATGCCGGGTGAAGCTACACGTTCCGATGTAGATGACATCATTGCCGAAACTGAACGCCGTTTTGAAGAGGCCGAGCAGCGTTTGGAGGAGCAGTTTCAGGAGGTAGAGCAGCAGGCGCCAACCTTGGAGCCGATGGAGAACGAGGATGTACCGCCTAGCTGGGACACCGAAAGCAGTCTGCCCGAGCGCACACCCTTGCAGGATGACAGTGATGTAACCGATGTTGACGCCTTGATTGAAGACACCGAACGTCGCTTTGAAGAAGCGCAGCAGCGGCTTGAGGAACAATTCCAAGAGTTGGAGAATCGTGAGGCGGAGAGTGGTGCTGTGGTCGAGCCGTCAGGCGAGCTTGATAGCAATGACTTTGACAGCAATGACTCCGATAGCGGTGATTCTGATAATCGTGATGTCGATAGCGCTGAAGATAGCCAGGAAACCGGTGCTAATGGAGAGTCGCGGAGTGAGAGAGGATCGCTTGAGTGATTCTCTTTAGCCAATAGTCAGGCAATAAAAAAGGCCCGCGTTTGCGGGCCTTTGTCCATCCGTTAGCAATTAAGCTGGGCGGATGTTGGAAGCCTGAAGGCCTTTTTTACCCTGAGTCACTTCAAAGCTGACTTTTTGACCGTCTTGCAGGGTCTTGAAGCCTTCAGCTTGAATTTCGGAGAAGTGGGCGAACAGATCGTCTCCGCCGTCATCAGGAGAGATGAAGCCGAAGCCTTTAGTGTCGTTGAACCACTTAACAGTGCCAGTTGCCATTTTCTATTTCCTTAACGTGCTTAGTAATCACGGGCAACTCTATTGTCCACCCGCTACAATTACTCTAGATGTAAACACGGCTGTCGTCCAGCGACATTCCTAAGATTTTTTATTTGGTTGCGAGCAAGCACAAATGATGCAGTTAGGTTTTATTGATGCGCAGTTTATTTCCTTTTTGGTAGCGATCACGTTGCTGACGATAAGCCCCGGTGTCGATACGCTGCTAGTGATACGCAATACGGCCCGCGGAGGCATCCACGATGGGGTCACCACGAGTTTAGCTATCTGCTGCGGCCTGTTTGTGCATGCAACGATTTCTGCATTGGGCATTTCGTTGATCCTGCTCCAGTCGGCCTGGGCGTTTCATATGCTGAAGCTGGTGGGGGCGGGCTACCTAATTTGGCTGGGTATTACCAGCTTGTTAGCAGCGCGGAAAGGCCAGCCACTGCCGGTTAATGGTGTGCTAGAAGGTGTGCCTGCCGTTTCGCGCTGGCAGCCGGTCAAAGAGGGTTTTTTGTCCAATGTGTTGAATCCCAAAACCGTGGTGTTCTACATGGCCTTTTTGCCTCAGTTCATTGCTCCTGGGGATCCTGCGCTACTGAAGTCGCTATGGCTGGCGGGGGTGCACTTTATCATCGCCAACATTTGGCAAATCAGCGTGGTCATGATGGTGGGAAGTGCCGGCAAATGGTTGGCTAACGCACGTTTTGCGCAAGCGCTTAATGCCGCTACGGGCAGTGTATTGGTGGTGTTTGGTATTCGGCTGGCATTAACACAGCGCCCGGTATAAACCGGACGCTGGTAATGTGGTAGGTAGATAAGGGCTTAGCGGCGGGCGAGCAGGGCTCGGTCGTAGCGTACCTGCTGCTCGTTATCGCTAAGCAGTGAAACGCCTTCGCTACTGCCACCGTTAGCGAGGCTTTCAAAAATCACCCGATAGCTAAGCACCGCCTGCACGTAGTCGCGGGTTTCGCGGAAGGGGATGCTCTCTACAAAGAGATCAAAGGCCTCTACGCCATCGCCCAGCCACTGATCGACGCGGCCAGGGCCCGCATTATAAGCCGCTGCGGCGGCCAGTCGATTGCCCTGATAGCGTTGCAGCTTGTCGCGCAGGTAGGTGCTGCCCAGGCGAATATTAAGCTCTGGGTCGAGAACGCCGTAGGGGCCAGGATCGCTAATGCCCAATTCGCGACTGACTTGGCTGGCGGTGCCGGGCATTAGCTGCATTAATCCACGCGCCCCTGCGGGTGAAAGGGCGTTAGGGTTGTAAGCGCTTTCACGCCGGGTAATGGCCATCAATAGGTATGGATCCACGCCGGTGAGACGGCCCCAATGTTGAAAGCTGTCGTGGTAGGCCTGGGGGAAGCGCCAATCCAAGGCGTCCCACATTTCAGCGGCAATGGTGGTTTGCACCAGGCGCGCATGCCACTGCTGTTGAGCGGCATAGTCGGCTAGCGCTCGTGCCTGTTGCGGCGAACCGCTCTGCACCGCGTGCAGCCACTCGCTGTTGGCGAGACCATCCTCGCCAATGCGTAGCAAGGCCTCGGTACGCTTAACGGCGGGGAGTTGGGCAATACGTTGACGTGACGCTTCGTCAAAATGATTGCGTTCAAGATTCAATTGATAGGGTTGGCCGAGCTTTTCTGCTGCTGCAAAGCCGTAAAAACTGCGATCCTGCGCAGCCTGTTGGTAGCGTGCTTCGGCGGCCGCTTGGTTGCCAAGCTGCCCATTGGCGCGGCCCAGCCAATACTGCCAACGGCTATTCTCCTGCTGGATAGCGGGCATTTCGGCAATCCAGTAGAGCACTCCGTTCCAGTCCCTGCTAGCCAGCGCATGGCGGACACGCAGCTCTAATACGCGCTCGCTCTCCAGGCTCGGTAGCACGCTGTCAACCCAGCTTAGCGTGCCCGGTACATTGCGCACCAGGGCGTAAAAAGCCAGTTCTTCTTCAATAGCTTGACGGTCACTGGGCAGCAGGTTTAAGCGCGACGAGAGCGTCTGCCAGGCGGCAAAGGCTGCAGGCGTATCTTCACGGGTGTAGCGCTGCATGGCGGCCCGGTAGAAGCTTGCCGTGGCGGCACACTCGGGGCCTAGGCAGCTGGGCGCCTGGGTAATGGCGCTGCTGCGTGCTGTGACACTATCCACCGTCTCTAGAGCGGTTTGCCACTGGCTGCTTAATAGCCCACCAAGATAGCTCGACAGGCGTGTTTCTCCCGCCTGCCAGGCGAGCATTTTACGCTCCCAAATAGCTGTGTCATCAATAGTGCCATTGGCCCGCAGGCGTGCAAATAGCGGGTCGCAAGCATTAGGCTGCGAGCTGCCTACGCGCCATAAAGCCAACCCCGCTTCGCTCGCCTGCTGAGGCTGCTCATCCAGCAGCGCCGTGTAGTAGTAGCACTGGCGAACCGTGCCCGCAGGCTCGCCATCGGCCACTGCCAGCAGGTCGCTATAGCGGCCCGCATGGCCATACTTTGCGATCGCTTGACCACGCAGCCACCCTGCTAGAGGAGAGTCTGCGTGCTGGTCGATAAATTGATGCACCCTTTCAGGAGCCACGTTAGGCAATTGCCCCCTTAAGCGGTGGTACTCCACATAGCCACGCAGCGGGTGGTCTTCAATTGAGCGCTCATCGACCCGTGCCCACTGCTGCTCGCGGGCAGCAGCGAGGGCATCGCGTAACTCACTATCGGATGCGGCCCACGAAAGTGCAGGTAATCCCGCCAGTAGTGCTGTACACAGCACGCGGGCGGTATGGCGAAATGGCGAAACCAACATGGTGCTCTCTCTCTGTAAATCGGTGTCACTTAATCGGGGCTCGGGAGCAGCCCACGCAGTTTGCGGTGCAACCGCTATACTGAACGAATATTAGCCGTCATGATCTGACAGCCCAGATACTAAAAGGATTTAATTACCTATGGCCCCATTATCCACTTGGTCGTTGCTGCGTCGACTCAAATCACGCGTTTGGGCGACAAAACGTATAGTGCGTGCTTTAAAACTGTTTATCCCCATGACGCGAGACGTCATGCGTGGCGATTTTCGGCCTATTCCCTGGTCGGCATTCGGTATGATGGCATTAGCGCTGGGTTATTTGGTACTGCCGTTCGACCTGATACCCGATTTTCTGATGCTAATCGGCGTGGTGGATGACGTGCTGATTGTCGGCTGGTTGCTCAATCGCATCGATCAGCGCCTGGAAGGCTATCGGGCCTGGAAATTTACCGATCCCGATATGACGCCTTCTTGACCTCAGCGGCTTGTTAATCCCCGTAGCTTCTTCACCAAGGCTGCTTGAAAAATCGTTGCCTATCCCCATATCTACTCCACGAAACCATTTTATCCCGCTGCATGTTAACGCAGAGGGATGCGACTCAACGTGATTGATAAGGGCTAAGCGCATGACTACAGCTACCCACGAACAAGCGACTGATAAATCGGCTAACCACGAAGAAACGCTAGGCTTTCAGACGGAAGTTAAGCAACTGCTGAATTTGATGATTCACTCCCTGTATTCTAACCGGGAGATTTTCTTACGCGAGCTTATCTCAAACGCCGCCGACGCCTGCGATAAGCTACGTTACGCGGCCCTCGATAACGATGCGCTCTACGAAGGCGACAGCGAACTACGCATTGAAATCGAACACGACCGCGATGCCAACACTATCACCCTACGTGATAACGGCGTTGGCATGAACCGGGAAGACGTGATCGCCAACTTGGGTACCATTGCGCGTTCCGGTACCGCTGAGTTTCTCAAGCAGCTCTCTGGTGAGCAGCAGAAAGACGCCAAGCTAATCGGTCAGTTCGGCGTTGGTTTCTACTCGGGTTTTATCGTCGCTGATGAAATTTCGGTGCGCACCCGCAAGGCGGGTACAGACGCTTCAGAAGGCGTTGAGTGGCGCTCGAAAGGGGAAGGTGAATTTACCGTTGCCGATATTGAGCGTGCTCAGCACGGCACAGAAATCACTCTGCATCTGAAAGAGGACGCCAAAGAGTTTGCTGACGACTATCGGCTGCAGGGCTTGGTTCGTAAGTACTCGGATCATATCGAAGTCCCCGTGCGCATGCCGAAAACAGAAACGGCGAAGGACGACGAGGGCAATCCTATCGAGGGTAGTGAAGTGACTACCTGGGAAACCGTTAACGAGGCGACGGCGCTGTGGTCGCGTCCCAAGAGCGAGGTTTCCGACGATGAGTACAAGGCGTTCTACAAGCACGTTGCACACGATTTCTCTGACCCGTTGACCTGGAGCCACAACAAGGTCGAAGGCAAGCTCGAATACACCAGCCTGCTCTATGTGCCGGGTCGGGCACCTTTTGACCTGTTTGAGCGCGACGGTGCTCGGGGCGTTAAGCTCTACGTTCAGCGTGTCTTTATTATGGACGACGCCGAACAGTTCCTGCCGCTCTACCTGCGCTTTATCAAAGGCGTACTGGATACCCGCGAGCTGTCGCTAAACGTATCCCGTGAGCTGCTCCAGCAGGATCCCAATGTTGATAAGATCAAATCGGCGCTTACTAAGCGCGGTTTGGATATGTTGAAGAAGCTGGCCAAAGATAAAGAGCAGTACCAGACGTTCTGGAATACCTTTGGTAGCGTGTTGAAAGAAGGGCCGGGCGAAGACCCCTCTAATCGGGAAAAAATTGCTGGCCTGCTGCGCTTTGCCTCAACCCATACCGATACGGCTGCCCAGGAGCACGGGCTGGCGGACTATGTCGAGCGCATGAAAGAGGGGCAGCAGAAGATTTATTACGTCGTAGCTGATAGCTTCAATGCGGCGAAAAACAGCCCTCACCTGGAGATCTTCCGCAAAAAAGGCATCGAAGTTCTGCTGTTGTCTGACCGTATCGATGACTGGTTGATGAGCCATCTGACTGAATTCGACGGTAAAACCTTTGCTGATGTGGCCAAGGGCGAGCTTGATCTTGGCGATGTGGAAGACGAAGCAGAGAAAAAAGCTCAGGAGGAGACCGCTAAAGCCAAAGAGGAACTGGTGAAGCGCGTAAAAGAAGCGCTGGGCGATGGTGTTCAAGAGGTAAAAGTGACTCACCGCCTTACCGATTCACCGGCCTGCGTCGTGCTACCCGAGCATGAAATGGGCTACCAGATGCGCCGCATTATGGAAGCCGCCGGTCAGCCGCTGCCCGAGGTGAAGCCGATTCTTGAGCTTAACCCTAGCCACGCGCTGGTAGCGCGTTTGGAAGGGGCTGAAGGCGATCAATTTGGACAGTTAGCCCACATCCTGCTCGATCAGGCAATTATTGCAGAGGGCGGCCATCTGGATGACCCGGCTGCCTACGTGAAACGTCTGAATAGCGTCTTGACGGCTTAATGAGCCAATAACGTCAGACATGCGGCCCGCTTGGATTTCCAAGCGGGCCGCATCTGTTAGTGAAGATGCTATGGGTGAAGATGCTAAAGTACCCAGTAAATGTAAGAGACTAACGATCAGGATATCGTCATGGCTGAGCAGCAAACCAATGTCCCAGTGACAACCAACGTAGCGGTGCTGGGAGGCGGTAGTTTTGGTACGGCGCTAGCGAGCATTGCCGCCGATAATGGTGCCCGCGTTCGTCAGTGGATGCGTGACGAAACGCTGGTCACACAAATCAACCAAGAGCACCGTAACGGTCGTTATCTGCCCCACTATGCAATGAATCCGGCCGTGGAGGCCTCAACCGACCTTCAAGCCGTGCTGGCCGACGCGGAGCTAGTACTCATCGCTATTCCATCAAAGGCCTTTCGCAGCGTTGTGCAGGCGGCGAAAGCGTGGTTGAGGCCCGAGCAGATACTGGTCAGTACCACCAAGGGGATCGAGCAAGAAGGCTTTCTGTTGATGAGCCAAGTACTCGAGCAGGAAACGGGCTTTAGTCACATTGGCGTGATTGCGGGCCCAAATCTGGCCTCTGAAATTGCCGATAAGCAGTTAACTGCTACCGTGATTGCCAGCGCTGACCCGCTTACCCGCACCCGCGTACAGCAAGTATTGGGTTGCCGTTACTTTCGTGTTTACGCTAGCGATGACCGTCATGGTGTTGAACTGGGTGGTGCACTGAAAAATATCTATGCGATTGCCGCCGGTATGGCGGCGGCGCTGGGCATGGGCGAAAACACCCGCAGCATGCTGATGACTCGCGCCTTAGCCGAAATGAGCCGCTTTGCCGTTGCCCAGGGGGCTAACCCAATGACCTTTTTAGGACTGGCGGGGGTGGGGGATTTGATCGTTACCTGCTCGTCTAACCTGTCGCGTAATTATCGTGTTGGCTACGCCATGGGCGAAGGGCGTACGTTGGAAGAGGCGGTTGATGCCCTTGGCCAGGTCGCAGAAGGGGTAAACACCGTTAAACTGGTATGCGCTAAAGCGAGTGAAATGGGTGTTTATATGCCGTTGGCGGAAGGTCTCAATCATGTGCTGTTTGACGGCGTGCCCGCCCAGGAGATGGCGCGCACCCTTATGATGGGTGAGCAGAGTAGCGATGTAGAGTTTATTCTGCCCCGTGAAGCCGTACAGCAGGCCCATCGAGACCAAACTCCTCACAACCACGCTTCTAAGAACCAGGCTTCTAAGAACCAGGTTTCTAAGGGCAATGGAGGCAGGAATGCCTGATGTGTTGATTATGCGCCACGCTGAGGCCGCACCGGGGTATCCCGACCAAGCGCGTCGATTAACGCCTCATGGTGAGCAGGAGGTCAAAAAAATGGCCCGTTGGCTGACTGAGCGCGTGGCTGATGGGGAGCTGTTTATGCCGAAAATTTATGCCAGCCCCTATTCTCGCGCGCAGCAAACCGCGCAAACGCTATGTGATGCGCTGGGAGCCTCGCTGGAAACGCTGGATTTTATCACTCCGGATGACTCGCCCCATGCAGTAAGCGACTGGTTGCTTGAACAGCCTGAAGGTGCGCCGATCATGCTGGTCAGTCATATGCCGCTGGTAGGCGAACTGGCGGGGTTGTTAGTAGAGGGCAGCCCTGCTCAGGGGCTTGGCTTCCCTACCGCCGCCATCGCCGAGCTTGAGGCCGACGTATGGGCGGCAGGCTGTGCGCAGTTGAAGCGATTTACCCAGCCCAGCCAGTTGGCCTAGTTCAAATGTGTGCCATTAAAAAACGGCTGCCTAGGCAGCCGTTTTTTAGGCTTTACAGCAGCGCGTCGAGCTTCTCTTTTAGCAAGCCGTTCACCTGCTGTGGGTTGGCGGTGCCGCGTGACGCCTTCATCACCTGACCAACAAAGTAGCCGATCATTTTACCGCGTTTTTCCGGCTCCGAGTCGCAGTACTGGGCGACCTGAGCGGGGCTGTCGGCAATCACTTGGTCGATCATTGCTTCAATGGCGCCGGTGTCGGTCACCTGCTTGAGGCCTTTTGCGTCAATCACCTCATCGGCGGACTCACCCTGACCGTTCCACAGCGCCTGAAAAACCTCTTTAGCGGCTTTGCCGTTAATGGTGTCATCCAGTACGCGGCTGATCAGCTCGCCTAGCTGGCGCGCTGAGATCGGGCTATTGGCAATGCTCAGGTTTTCTCGGTTAAGTGCCCCGGAAAGTTCACCCTGTACCCAGTTAGCTGCCTGCTTGGCATCGCCGCACTCGCTATGCACCGCTTCAAAGAATTCGGCCATATCGCGACTGGCGGAGATGACATTGGCGTCATAAGCAGACAGACCCAGCTCGTTCTGGAAGCGCTCACGCTTATCTGCTGGCAGCTCGGGCAACTGGCCACGCAGGTGGTCAAGATAAGCTTGGTCAAGCACCACCGGCAGCAGGTCAGGGCAGGGGAAGTAACGGTAGTCGTTGGCCTCCTCCTTGGTACGCATGCTGCGGGTTTCATCACGGTCTGGGTCAAACAAGCGGGTTTCTTGAACCACGCTGCCGCCATCTTCGATCAGCTCAATTTGTCGCTCAACCTCAAAGGCAATGGCGCGCTCGACAAAACGGAAAGAGTTAACGTTTTTAATCTCAGCGCGGGTGCCAAAGGCTTCCTGACCTTTGGGGCGTACCGAGACGTTAACGTCGCAACGCATGGAGCCTTCCGCCATATTGCCGTCGGAAATGCCCAGGTAAGTAACGATCGAGTGAATCGCTTTGAGATACGCCGCGGCCTCTTTGGCGCTACGCATATCCGGCTCGGAGACGATCTCCAGTAGCGGCGTGCCAGCACGGTTCAAGTCGATACCGGTCATGCCGTGAAAATCTTCATGCAGCGATTTACCGGCATCTTCCTCAAGGTGGGCATGGTGAATGCGGATACGCTTAGTGCTGCCATCTTCCAGCGTAATCTCAACATCGCCAGGGCCGACGATGGGATGGTACATCTGGCTGGTTTGATAACCCTTGGGCAGGTCGGGGTAGAAGTAATTTTTACGGTCAAACACCGAGACTTCGGCGATATCCGCATGCACCGCCAGGCCAAACTGCACGGCCATGGCCACGGCCTGCTCATTGAGCACTGGCAGCACGCCAGGTAGGCCTAAATCCACCGCGCAGGCCTGGGTGTTTGGCTCGGCGCCAAACGCCGTTGAGGCACCGGAAAAGATTTTTGAACGCGTTGCGAGCTGAACGTGGACTTCAAGCCCAATCACGGTTTCCCATTGCATTAGGCGTACTCCTCGGCAAAGGCAGGACGTTGTAAGTGCCAGTCGGTCGCTTGCTGAAACTGGTGAGCGACGTTAAGCAGCTGCGCTTCGGCAAAGTGGGTGCCCAGAATCTGGAGACCAACGGGGCGGCCACCGGCCAAACCCGCCGGCACGCTGATGCCGGGAATGCCCGCTAGGTTCACCGCGATAGTGTAGATATCCTGCAGGTACATCGACACCGGATCTTTTTTGGCACCCAGGTCAAACGCGGGGGTAGGCGAGGCGGGGCCCATCAGCACGTCGACGTCTTCAAAGGCGTCCAGGAAGTCCTGACGGATCAAACGGCGCACCTGCTGGGCTTTGGTGTAGTAAGCGTCAAAGAAGCCTTCAGAGAGCGTGTGAGTGCCGATCAGGATGCGTCGTTTAACTTCTTCGCCGAAGCCTTCAGCCCGCGAACGTGTGTAGAGATCGATCAAATCGCTGGGATTGTCGCAGCGGTGACCAAAACGCACACCGTCGTAGCGGGACAGGTTGGAAGAGGCTTCCGCGGGGGCGATCACGTAGTAGGCCGGAATCGCATAGTGGGTATGCGGTAGGCTGACCTCACGAACCGTCGCGCCTAGGGATTCGTAAACTTTTACCGCCTCACGGACGGCTTTTTCGACATCAGGGTCTAAACCATCGCCGAAATACTCTTTGGGAAGCCCGATCTTGAGGCCCGAGAGGGGGGCATTAAGGCCTTCCACATAGTCGGGTACGCCGCGGGCAACGCTGGTGGAATCGCGGCCGTCATGGCCCGCAATAACACCCAGTAGGTGGGCGCAATCTTCGGCGCTGCGCGCCATGGGGCCAGCCTGATCAAGGCTTGAGGCGTAGGCAATAATGCCGAAGCGCGACACACGACCATAGGTGGGCTTTAAACCGGTGATGCCACAAAATGCCGCGGGCTGGCGAATCGAGCCGCCGGTGTCAGTACCCATGGCGGCGGGCACCAAACCAGCTGCGACTGCTGCTGCGCTGCCGCCGGAGCTGCCGCCGGGCACCGCTGTCAGATCCCAGGGATTTTTGACCGGGCCGTAGTAGCTGTTTTCGTTGGAGGAGCCCATGGCGAACTCGTCCATATTGGTTTTGCCCAGGCTGATCGTGCCCGCCGCGTTGAGCTTTTCAACCACGGTGGCGTTGTAGGGGGCGATAAAATTATCCAGCATTTTTGAACCGCAGCTGGTTTTCACGCCCTGGGTGCAAAAAATATCTTTGAGCGCTAGGGGAATGCCTGACAGCGGCCCGGCGTTGCCTGCCGCTCGGGCGTTGTCGGCTACTTCAGCCTGTTTCAGCGCTTGCTCGGCGGTCACGCTGATAAAACTATTCAGCTTGCCGTCAGCCTGTTCGATACGCTGCAAATAGTGAGCGGTCAGCTCGCGGCTTGAAAACTCACCGCTTTTTAGCGCGGCGGCGAGTTGCGTTAAGGTTTTCTCGTACATGACCCAGAAGCTCCGTTCAGGGGAGAAAAAAAGAGGCAATAGTGGTGGCTTGATTAAATATTCGTGCGTTGTTACTCAGCGTACTTATTCAACGACGCGGGGCACGAGATACAGGCCATTTTCCACTGCCGGAGCACAGCGCTGAAACGTGTCGCGCTGGTTGGTTTCCGTCACTTCATCGGCGCGCAGTCGCTGGGTCGCATCTAGCGGATGGGCGAGCGGCGTAACGCCTTCAGTATCGAGGCTTTGTAGCTGGTCGACCATGTCCAGAATCCGGCTTAGGTCGTCTACAAAGCCGCTGGCTTGGTCATCGCTGACAGCGAGTCGGGCCAAGTGAGCGGCCCGGCGCACATGAGATTCTTCAAGCGCCATGATCGATATTTCCTCATAAACGTGATGGAACATAATCGGCTTTAAGCGGTATACATACCGATATCAAAAAAACGTCTTGTGTTGCAGACGTGGAAAATAGCCGCAAAAGGTACCACATCTTGGCCTTAACGGGCAGTGTTAGGCGCGACTCGTGCTTGCTGCCAGGGGGTTGCGGTGATACCGTTTGCATCCGCACAGGGTTCCCGGTCTGCACTAGGTAACAACATCCATGTTTAAACGTTTGAGGGGGCTGTTTTCCAGCGATCTATCGATCGACTTGGGTACGGCCAACACACTGATTTATGTTCGCGGTCGCGGTATCGTGCTCGATGAGCCGTCCGTGGTTGCTATCCGCCAGTCTGGCAATATGCGCAGCGTCGCGGCAGTTGGTACTGATGCCAAGCGAATGCTGGGGCGTACGCCCGGCAATATTACCGCGATTCGGCCGATGAAAGATGGCGTTATTGCCGACTTCACCGTCACCGAGCAGATGCTTCAGCACTTTATCCGTAAAGTTCACCAAAGCACCTTCTTAACCCCCAGTCCACGCGTTCTGGTATGCGTTCCTTGCATGTCAACACAAGTAGAACGTCGGGCGATTCGTGAGTCTGCCGAAGGGGCAGGTGCCCGCGAGGTGTTCTTGATCGAAGAACCCATGGCGGCGGCAATTGGCGCTGGCCTTCCGGTTGATGAAGCGCAGGGGTCGATGGTGGTGGATATCGGTGGTGGTACCACTGAAATCGCGATTATTTCACTCAACGGCGTGGTCTACTCCGAATCGATTCGGGTGGGCGGCGACCGCTTTGATGAGGCCATTACCGCCTATGTACGTCGTCACTACGGCAGCCTGATAGGCGAAGCGACAGCCGAGCGCATCAAGGAAGAGATTGGTTGCGCCTACCCCGGTGGCGAACTGCGCGAAATTGACGTGCGCGGTCGTAATCTGGCCGAAGGCATTCCACGCAGCTTCACGCTCAATTCCCACGAAACCCTGGAAGCATTGCAAGAAACCCTGGGTTCTATCGTGGCCGCCATTAAGAGCGCCCTTGAGCAGTCACCGCCTGAGTTGGCATCCGACATCGCTGAGCGAGGCTTGGTGCTAACGGGCGGTGGGGCGCTGTTGCGCGACCTGGACAAGCTGATCGCTGAAGAGACAGGGTTGCCGGTAATTGTTGCCGAAGACCCGTTGACCTGCGTTGCTCGCGGCGGTGGTAAGGCGCTGGAGATGATTGATCAGCACACCTTTGAGTTGCTGTCGAGCGACTAATCGCAGCGGTTAATTGCGGGGGGATTGCCTATTAAACCGCTGTTTTCGCACGGGCCACTGCCGGGCTACCGGCTGTTTTTTTGCGTCTTGGCCGCCAGTGCATTGATGTTTGTCGACCAGCATTTCACGCGTATGGAGAAAGTGCGCGCGCAAATGTCGATGGTCGTTGCTCCTATTCAATGGGTCGTCAGTGTGCCTAGCGACCTGTTGAATTGGGGGTCGCTTGCGCTCTCTGACCAGCAGGCGTTGGTGGATGAAAACCGTCGCCTGCGTGAGCAGATTCTCACCCTTTCCCATCGTGGTCAGCGAATGGCGAATTTGACCGCGGAAAACAGCGAGCTTCGCGAATTGCTAAAAGCCGCGAAGCGGCGTGATATTCCTTATATCACCGCCGAACTGTTGTCGCTTGATAACGACCCCTTTAGTCATCAGATGGTGATTAATCGCGGCCATCGCAATGGCACCTACGTGGGGCAGCCGGTGATTGATGCCTCGGGCTTGGTGGGGCAAATTACCGCGGTCTCTGCCTACTCAAGTCGGGTACTGCTGTTAGCTGATGCCAGTCATGCGTTGCCGGTTCAGTTAAACCGCAATGGCTTACGTTTTATCGTCCAAGGGGCGGGACGTTACAGCAGCGTTAATGTGATGCACGTACCTGATACGGCGGATATCCGTGAAGGTGATTTACTGACCACATCGGGCTTGGCTGGACGCTTTCCTCCGGGTTACCCCGTGGCGCGAGTCACCGAGGTGTTTCACGATCCGGGGCAGCCTTTTGCTCGCGTGACGGCCGAACCGATGGCTCAACTGCAGCGCTCGCGTCATTTCTTGCTACTTTTTCCGCCCCCGCGAGAGGAGGTAGAAGAACATGCCTGGGATGAGACGCTGGATATCTCCGCAGAGGCCTTGCGCTCTTCACTCCAGCTTTCAACAAGCCCCAACAATGCGTTGCGCGACTCAAATGCATCATCTCAAGAGGTGCCCTGATGCCACGAGCACCGATTGTTCCGCTAGTGATTATTTGGTTTAGTTTGGTCTTGGCTCTTTGCTTGCAGGTGATGCCGCTGGCCGATGGCTGGCAGGTATATCGCCCCGAGTGGTTAGGGCTGATGCTGATCTACTGGTGTATGCGCACACCCGACAGAGTCGGCGTTTTTCATGGCTTTGTGCTGGGGATTTTGATGGATTTAATTGAAGGCACCGTGCTGGGCCAGCATGCGCTTATTTATGCACTGCTGGCCTTCTTGTGTGCGCTGGTCTATCCCCGCTTCCGTGCTTATTCACTGGTACAGCAATCAGCGCTGGTGCTGGTGCTGTTGGGCTTGATGCAGCTAGTCGCTCAATGGCTACGCACTATCGTGGGTGATTTTTCGATTCATTTAGCCTTTTTGATTCCCGCGCTGATCAGTGCGTTGCTATGGCCATGGCTAGCGACGATGTTTCAAGCATTAGAACGTCGGTTGGCCGCTTCATGACTGCGCCTGTTTTGTGTTTAGCGTCTGCCTCTCCACGCCGTCGAGCTTTGCTGGCATCCATTGGTGTGCCGGTCGCGGTTCACCCTTGTGATATTGATGAGACTCCGCAGGTGGGTGAGTCGGCTCAAGCGTATGTGCAGCGCTTAGCAGTTGCCAAAGCCGAGGCAGCAGCCCCTTTTACCCACTTGCCTATCCTAGGTTCAGATACCGCTGTGGTGGTCGATGGGCGTATCCTAGGTAAACCAGCGAATGCTGAGGAGGGCGCCGAGATGCTGCGGCTGCTTTCGGGGCGGTGCCACGAGGTGCTTACCGCTGTGGCGGTAAGTGGGCCAGAAGGTATGCTCTCCTCCTGCGTGACTACTCAGGTAACAATGCGTGAGATAAGCGCTGATGAAATCGTTGCCTATTGGCGCACGGGTGAACCTGCTGATAAGGCTGGTGGCTACGCAATACAGGGATTAGCCGCCATATTTGTAAAACAGATTCAAGGCAGTCACTCAGCAGTGGTAGGGCTACCGCTGTATGAGACGACGCACTTGCTATGCCGACAGGGAGTTCCTATCTGGCAGCGTGTTTAATTCTCTAGAATAGAGGGCAACGCCGCCTGTATCGCTGGCAAGGAATACGTCAACCAACAAGGAATTTTGCATGAGCGGTGAAGTTCTCATCAATTTAACGCCAATGGAAACCCGCGTCGCGCTGGTTGAAAATGGCGTTTTGCAAGAGGCACTGATCGAGCGTTCCCGTCGGCGTGGCATCGTGGGCAATATCTACAAAGGCAAAGTAGTGCGTGTGTTGCCTGGTATGCAGGCTGCCTTTGTTGATATTGGCTTAGAGCGGGCGGCATTTATTCATGCCCACGAAGTGATGCCACCCGGCACGCCGCTCGATGAGCAGCAGACCATCGGCCAGTTGCTTCATGAAGGCCAGGCGTTGGTGGTGCAGGCGACCAAAGACCCTATTGGAAGTAAAGGTGCGCGCTTAACCACGCACCTCTCGATCCCTTCCCGCTATTTGGTGTATATGCCCGACTCGCCGCATCACGGCGTTTCGCAACGCATCGAGGATGAGCGTGAACGCGAGCGTTTAAAAGCCCTGCTGGATAACAGCGTGGCGGAGCAGACGCTGGAAGTGACGGGTGGCTTTATTGTCCGAACTGCCGCGGAAGGCGTAGGTGACGAAGAGCTAAAAGGCGATATGCACTTTCTGTTGCGGCTGTGGCGTAAGGTGAGTGAGCGTAAAGTCACCGCGACGCCACAAAGCGTCATTTATGATGATTTGCCGCTCTTTATGCGCACTCTGCGCGACGTAATGCGCGACGATATTGAAAAAGTGCGTATCGATTCGCGGGAAAACTTCGTCAAACTGGTCGAGTTTGCCGAAGAGTTTATGCCCGATGCCGTTGAGCGGATTGAGTACTATCCAGGTGAGCGCCCCATCTTTGATCTCTACAGTGTCGAGGATGAGATCCAGAAAGCCTTGGGTCGCAAGGTGCAGCTGAAATCCGGTGGTTATCTGGTGATTGACCCCACCGAGGCAATGACCACCATTGATGTTAATACCGGCGGCTATGTGGGTCACCGCAACCTTGAAGAGACCATTTTCAAAACCAACCTTGAGGCGGCCACGGCGATTGCCCGCCAACTTCGGTTGCGCAACCTGGGCGGTATCATCATTATCGACTTTATCGATATGAACGATGTTGAGCATCAGCGGCAAGTGTTGCGAGTATTGGAAAAAGCCTTAGAGCGCGACCACGCTAAAACCAAGTGTACCGGTGTTACCGAGCTTGGCTTGGTTCAGCTTACCCGCAAGCGCACCCGGGAGAGCCTAGAGCAAACGATGTGTGAAGCGTGCCCAACCTGCAGTGGGCGCGGCACACTTAAAACGCCTGAGACTGTCTGCTACGAAATTTTCCGTGAGATTCTGCGCGAAGAGCGTGCCTACAGTGCTGAAACTTATATGGTGCTTGCATCGCAGCCCGTTGTTGACCGCTTACTAGATGAAGAGTCAGCGGCAGTGGCTGACCTGGAGACGTTTATCAATAAAACGATCCGTTTTCAGGTTGAGCAACACTACTCCCAAGAGCAGTACGATATTGTGCTGATGTAACCATGCTGACTCGTTCGCTGGTGCGTTGGAGTTTGCTGATAGCGGCCTGGCTTTTGGGCAGCGCGGCTGTGCTGCTGTTGCTGCTGCGTCTAGCGATCAGCCAATCCGATGCCCTTACCCCCCACATTGAAGCGTTACTCGAGGCGCGCATTGGCGTGCCGGTGACCATCGAGCGCTTATCGCTATCGCTAGCGCGTAGCGATCTACTGCTACGGCTTGACGGGGTGAACGCGGAAACCCCCGATGGCCAAGCACTCTTTTCCCTTGAGCATGCGGGGCTGCGCTTAGATACCTGGGCGTCGTTTGCCAATCTGGCACCGATTTTTAGTGATGCGCGTATCAGTGGTACACAGTTTCACCTCTATCAAGGTTCGGGGAGGTCTTTACAGTGGCCTGAGCCTGCGGAGTTACCGCTATTGATGGCGGCAGAACCCGATGTGGATCTGGCCACAATTGATAGCTGGGCGGGCTTGATTCTACGCCAACGCCTGTGGGTGGATGACACGCGGGTTGTACTGCACGGCAAAGACGACACCGTGATGCTGCATGCTCAGACACTGCTGCTGACCGGTGATGAGCGGCGCACAAGGTTAGAGGGCGCCATCAATATTGCCCCATCGTTAGAGCAGGCTCGCGATATAGACCTTCCTGCGGCGGAAATGAAGGTCGAAATGCAGCCCGGCCGACGAGGTTTTAGCGATTTTTCGGCAGCACTGCAGTTGGATATTCAGCTTGATCAGTTAGTGGTTCTGGCGGATATGTTTCGGCCTGATCATGCCGCCTATTTAGAGCAAGCCGGGGGCAGTGCGCGGCTATGGGGGCGTTGGACCACCGGGCGCCTTGAGGAAGCTCGTGTTGCCGTCGACGTTCCACAGTTGACGCTTCGCCACCAGGTTCAGTACGCGGTGTTAAGAGATATTAAGGCTAATGGCCTGTGGCAGCGCGACGGCGAAGGTGGTGAGGCGTGGCTAAGCGGCGACGCGGAGAGCGTTGAGTGGGCCCAGCCCCCTGGAGGTAACGTTGGGCCAGCGTTGCCACGCCACTGGCATGCCACCCACCAACCAGGACAGTGGGAAGTGCGCACCAGCGCCTTTGAGCTTGCCTCGCTGACCGCTTGGCGTGACTACGTATTGCTCCCTGAATCCGTCACCCGGGTATTGCAAACCCTTGCTCCCCGTGGGCAAGTCGAGGGGTTGCACGTGGGGCAGCAGGATGGTCACTGGGGAGTGGATGCGGCGTTAACCGGCGTGGAGGTCTCACCGTGGCAGCAGGCACCGGGCGGAGGCCCGCTGGATGCCTGGGTACAGGCGCGGGATTTACGCGGCCGCGTGCTGTTTAGCAGCAACGGTGAAAGCACTCTCTACTTTCCTGAGTTTTTTGCCGCTCCCATGCAACTGCGACGTGCTGAAGGGGAAGTGGAGTGGGTATACGACGGCCCCAATACCATGGTGAGTGGCAAGCGCCTAAGCGTCGACTGGGACGGCGCCCAGATAGCGGGCGGCTTTGGTTTGGTGACGGGTAATCAGCGCGGGCATTTTGGTTTAGACCTCAATTTCAGTGACGTGGATGCTGTTGAGCGTCCGCTGGCCCAGTGGTTGCCGCTCAGCGTCATGGATGACGAGCTTCGCGAATGGCTGCTTAATGATATTGGTGGCTACGTGAGCGAGGGCTCTCTGCAGCTTAGCCAACCGTTAGGCGAAGGGGCGACCGCCAACGACTTTACTGCAACGCTCGCTCTGGCGGTGACCCAAGGACATTTGCCGATCGCGCCAGGCTGGCCACGTCTTGACGACGTCGAGGGGCGCTTAAAGTGGCAAAACAGAGTGTTAGAAGCTGAAATTGATAACGCCCAGAGCCATGGCATCACTGCTTCAGAGGGTGAGGTGGTGATGGAGGATGAGACGCTCAACCTTTCGGGGCAGTTAAAATCGGATGGGCCAGCGCTGATATCGTTTTTACAGGCAATGCCCGAGATTGATCTTTCCCCACTAAGTGATTTGCGCGTAACGGGTGGCGTTAACGGCGATATTGCGTTGTCGTTGCCGTTGGCAAACCCTGAAGCGCTGCAACTGGAAATCAATGCTCGGCCACGCTTTCCGGAAGTGGTGTATAAACCGCTCGATCTACGTCTTCAATCGGTTGAGGGGGATCTCGCCTGGCTTCAAAACGGGAAGAGTTCAGGTCTCGTCGGTGAGGTTAGTGGGCAGTTGCTGGGAGGCCCTATCAACGCTGATATTGATACTCAACGCAACGACATACAGCTGCAGGGGAGTGTCGCCACTGGGGCGCTTTTTGGGCTTGCAGGGTTGGATAGTCAAGGGCGTATGCCGCTAGAAGGACCGCTAGAGTGGCAGGGCAGTGTCGCCCTAACGCCAACGCCCATCCTGCGCTTGGAGAGTCGTTTAGTCGGCGTCACCAGTCATCTTCCCGAGCCCTTTGCAAAATCGCCACAGCAGGCCTGGCCCTGGACATTAACCGCCGATATGGACACAAAACGTATCGAAAGCCGCCTAGCCGATATCGCTTCTGCACGACTGCAACAGCTTAATGGCTCGCTTGCCGGGACGCTAAATTTAGGCAGCCAGGCGGTGCGCCTGCCCGACTGGCCCTCCCAGCCAGGGGTTAGTATCGATGCTGCCCTACCTCGCATTGACCCGCTAGCGTGGCAGCAGGCGATTTCACCGCTAATGGCCAGCGGGTTGCTCAGTGCGTCGGGTGGAGGTACTCAAATACCGTTGGCGGTCTCGTTAGCCACACCCTGTGTGGTTTACCAAAGGGAGTGTTTAGGCAGCCTTAACGCGTCGGGAGGCGTGAACGATGGCCGGATCGATTTGGGGCTAAGCGGTAATCTGGTCACTGGGCATTTACTGTACGATGCTCAATCACCGCAACCGTTAGATGTGGCCATTGAAGCGCTGGCGCTTGATCGCTTGCTGGCGTTAGCCAATGTTGAACACGACAGCGATGCTCCGATGCCAGACTCCTGGATGGAAACGGTCGACACCCAGCGCAAGGTGCCTGTGGCCATTCCTGATTGGCTAGCCGATGTGCCCAATGGACGATTACGCTTAGCCGAAATTGCTATGGGGCCGCGCCGCTTCGGCCCTTTGACTGCTTACTGGAAAACTGACGGCGAGCGTTTTTCGCTTACCCCCGTTGGCTTAACCCTGGGTCAGCTCTCTGCGCGAGGTGAGCTTTACTGGGAGGGGGACGCTGTTTCCAGTCATACCCGTGCGGACATTACGATTCAGGGTGGCGACATCGGCACCGCCCTTGAGCGTCTTGACCAACCGGTGGCCATGCGTAGCCGAAGTACCGATGTGGCTGCTTCGCTTGATTGGCCGGGGGCGCCCTGGCAGTTGGAGTTAAGCCGCTCAGATGGCTATATCAGTACCGACATTCGTGATGGCCGCTTTGTCACTCTGGAATCGGCACCTGCGCGCTTAATTGGCTTGCTCAATTTCGATAATATTTTACGTCGTCTACGCTTGGATTTTTCCGACGTTACCGGCCGTGGCACGGCATTTGACCGTGTTAAGGGGACGGCTGATGTTACTGGTGAGTTGCTGACGCTGCGCGGGCCATTGCAAATTGATACTCCGGCCACCACCCTAACGCTTACCGGCAGTGTCAACCTGGTGACGCGTGAACTTGACCAGCGGCTTGGCGTCACACTACCAGTGACGCAAAGTTTACCGATCGCGGCGATTGCCGTTGGCGCACCCATCGTGGGTGGCGCGCTGTTCCTTGCTGACCAGCTGTTTGGCGACGCCTTAGATCGCGCCACGACACTCCATTATCGCGTGCGAGGCCCTTGGACTTCGCCGCAGGTTACTTTAGAAGGCTCCCAATGACCGCATATAAAAGTGATGTAGATACGGCCGCCGCCATTCTGTTGACCCCCGGAGGGCTCGATTTAGAGGCTCTGGAAACGGGGTTGGGCTACGCCATGGGCGCGGGCATTGACTATGCCGATCTCTATTTCCAGCGTACCTGGCAAGAGGGCTGGGTACTGGAGGATGGAGAGGTAAAAGAGGCCAGCTACAATATTGACGGTGGCGTCGGCGTACGCTCACTGGCAGGTGAAAAGACTGGCTTTGCCTACTCCAACCAAATAACGGCCGATGCGCTAATGGACACCGGCCGCACGGCGGCAGGCATCGTCCGCAGCGGTCAACGTCTGCCTGGACAGTTGGTGCGCCCGGTATCCGCCATGTCGCGCTATGCGGGAATCGACCCCCTGGCCGGGCTAAGCGCGGAAGACAAAGTCGCCATGCTAAAACAGGCTGACAAAATCGCGCGTGCTGCAGACCCGAGCATCAGTCAAGTGAGTGCTTCTCTTTCAGGTACCTACGAAGTAGTGCTGGTGAGGGCAAGCGATGGCACCTTGGCGGCGGATATTCGCCCGCTGGTGCGCTTTAATGTCAGCGTTATCGCGGTTAAAAATGGTCGTCGTGAACGCGGCAGTGCGGGCGGCGGTGGCCGTTACTCCATGGCCAAGCTGCGCGATGACCAAGTTGCCGAGCAGTACGCCAAAGAGGCGGTGCGTCAGGCACTGGTCAACCTGGAAGCCGTCGATGCGCCCGCGGGGCAAATGCCTGTGGTGCTGGCGTCGGGGTGGCCAGGAATTTTGCTTCATGAAGCCGTCGGCCATGGTTTGGAAGGGGATTTCAACCGTAAGGGCAGTTCCGCCTTTGCTGGCAAAATGGGCGAGCGCGTGGCCGCAAAAGGCGTGACGATTGTCGATGATGCGACACTAGCGGATTGCCGTGGCTCGATGAGCGTGGATGACGAGGGCACGCCGGGCCAATACACGCCGCTTATCGAAGACGGGATATTGACTGGCTATATGCAGGACAAACTCAATGCCCGCTTAATGGGTATGGCCCCCACAGGCAATGCGCGACGCGAATCCTTTGCCCACCTGCCGATGCCGCGCATGACGAATACGGTCATGCTTGCGGGCCAAGATGAGCCCAGCGATATTATCAAAAGCGTTAAGCGCGGTATTTACGCGGTGAGCTTTGGGGGCGGGCAGGTGGATATCACCTCTGGCAAATTTGTGTTCTCTGCCAGCGAAGCCTACTTGATTGAAGACGGTAAGGTGACGGCGCCGGTGAAAGGCGCCACCTTGATTGGTAACGGGCCGGAAGCGATGCAGCGTGTTTCCATGATTGGCCATGATATGGCGCTGGATACCGGTATTGGCGTGTGTGGTAAAGAAGGGCAGGGCGTGCCGGTGGGTGTGGGCCAGCCCACCCTGAAATTGGATGAGCTGACCGTCGGCGGCACGCAGTCTTGATAGGCGGTCTTGAAAAGCGGTCTTAAAGAGGCTGTTTTTAAAGTGCGAGGGTTTCGCGCAGGTGTTTGAAGAGCTTGCGCGAGCTGGTCGGCGGTTTGCCCTGTTCGCGTTCCCGCTGGGCGTTGCGAATCAATTGACGCAGTGTCTGGCGATCGGCGTCGGGGTGCTCCGCCATAAACAGGTCAACTGCCGCATCGCCCTCGTCAATTAAGCGTTCCCGCCATTTTTCCAGTCGGTGGAACGCGTGGTCGCGCTGCTCTTGCTCCTGGTCGATGGAGTCGAACACGGCTTGAATGGCGGTAAGATCCTCTTTACGGATCAGCTTACCGACATACTGCATATGGCGGCGGCGACCTTCATGGGAGCGAATACGCGAGGTTTCCTCGATAGCGCGTAGCATATCGTCAGAGAGGGGGAAACGGGCGCGTTCCGCCGGTCGCATGGCGATTAAGGTTTCCCCAAGTGCCTGTAAGGCATGCATTTCGCGTTTGAGTTGCGACTTGCTAGGGCGTTCTTCCTGTTCTTCTACTTCAACGGGATCGGGACGTTGCTTACGCATAGTGTGACTCACAGACAAGATTCGTGGCGGCATTATACCAGCTGCGAGTACAACATTGATTCGCCGATGACACTCTCTTGAAAGACTTTGGTTGAGAGACATTCGGTTGAAATAGGAGGCCATATGGCACAGGCATTTGATGCATCCGCGCAGCAGTCGCTATTGACCGCGCGCGCCGAAGAGGCGCTAGCGCTGGCGAAGCGCTTGGGCGCGGATGCTGCCGAAGTAGGCGCAAGCGTCGATCAGGGTATAGGCGTTAGCGTACGCCTGGGCGAAGTTGAAACGGTTGAGTTATCCCGTGACCAAGGCATTGCCGTCACGCTATACGTGGGTCAACGTAAAGGCAGCGCTTCATCCACTGATGCCAGCAGTGCCTCGATCCAGGCAGCCGTAGAGAAAGCGCTGGCGATTGCCCGCTATACCGGCGAAGACCCGGCCGCAGGGCTGGCCGATGCCTCCCTTATGGCTACTGAGTTGCCCGATCTAAAAGTGCACTACCCCTGGGCGCTCACAACGGATGAGGCGATTGAGTTAGCGCTTGCCTGCGAGCAGGCGGGGCGAGACGTTGACGGCATCTCACAGTCAGATGGCGCGTCTCTCTCCAGTGGCGAAGGGGTGCGCGTTTACGCCAATAGCCACGGCTTTTTAGGTACCCAAAAGGGCAGTAGTCACTCTCTTTCTTGCATGCTGATTGCCCAAGACGCGAGCGGTATGCAGCGTGATTATGACTACACCTCTGCCCGTGACCCCAAGGCGCTACGTGACCCCGCTGAGGTGGGGCGCGAAGCCGCGATGCGTACGCTGCGCAGGCTAGGTGCTAAACGGCCGCCAACGGGCACCTTTCCGGTGCTGTTTGACCCATCGTTGGCCAGTGGCTTGATTGGCCACCTGCTCGGTGGGTTAGCCGGTGGTGCGCTTTACCGGCAGGCCTCGTTTTTGTGCGACCGGCTCGGTACACCATTGTTTCCCGACTGGTTTAGTCTCGAAGAGCGGCCAATGGAGATTGGCGCCACGGCAAGCTCACCGTTTGATGGCGAGGGCGTGCAAACGCGCAATAATCGCTTTATCGATCAGGGACGCATTGCCAGCTATATGCTCTCTTCTTACAGCGCTCGTCGTCTCGATATGCAAACCACGGGCAATGCCGGTGGGGCACGTAACGTGCGTTTAGCAACGCCACTGCAATCACGCGAAAGCTTGTTGCAAGAGATGGGGCGGGGTATTTGGGTGACTGAGTTGATGGGCCAAGGTGTCAACGGTGTGACCGGTGACTATTCCCGCGGTGCAGCAGGTTTTTGGGTCGAAAATGGAAAGGTGCAGTACCCGGTCGAAGAGTTCACCATTGCCGGAAACCTGGAGCGGATGTTTGCTGGCTTAGTAGGTATTGGCGATGACACTGATACCCGTGGCAGTGTTCACACGGGTAGCTGGTTGATTGATGCCATGACCGTGGCGGGGGACTAACAAGCCAAGCGGCGGCTTACTGATCCTCCTCAAAGCGGGCGTCGAACAGCGCTTGAATCGCTTCAAGCGCCTGTTCGGCGTCATCGCCTTCGGCGGTGATTCTAAGCTCGGTGCCACAAGGTGCGGCAAGCATCAGCAGTGACATGATATTGGCGGCGTCGGCGGCCTGTTGCTGTTTGTAAACGCGTATTTTTGCCGTGAACTGTTGGCCGCATTTGACCAGTTTTGTCGCCGCGCGAGCGTGTAGCCCGCGTTGATTGGTAAGTGTAAGTATGCGTTCTGGCACCCTGGTTCCTTTTCGCCGAGTGGTGTCATTAATGGATAGACGCGCTTAAGAGGTCTCTGGCCGCTCGTTAGGTGTGGAAGCGCTGACGAGGGGAGCGGCCAACTGTTCGCTTATGGTGTAGTGCAGACCCAGTTCGCGGTGGCGAAGTTGAACTTCGCCCATGCTAGGAGTCAATTTTTCCGCTAACTTCTCGGCCATATAGACCGAGCGGTGCTGGCCACCAGTACAGCCAATCGCGATAGTCATGTAGCTACGTTGGCTATTCTGGTAAGCGGGTAGCCAACGCTCTAGCCAGGCCAAGATGTCGTCGCTCATGGCATCAACAATCGGATAGCTGTTCAAAAAAGCCACGATTTCCGCGTCGCGGCCAGTGAACTGGCGCAGCGTTGGATCCCAGTACGGATTTGGCAGGCAGCGCACATCGAAGACCAGGTCGGCGTCTAACGGTACGCCGCGTTTATACCCAAACGATTCCAGCGTTAGCGTCAGCTTGTCGCGCCGCTGATGGGCTACTTGGTCGGTAATGCGACGGCGTAAATCGTGCACCGATAATCGTGATGTATCGATCAATAGATCGGCCAGATCGCGAATATCCTCTAGCGTCGTCTCTTCTTTATTGATCGCCTCTTCCAGCGTCATTTCGCTATCGCGGGTCAGCGGATGACGGCGACGCGTTGCTGAGTAACGCTCAAGCAGTATGCGCGCATCGGTGGTCAGGTAAATAACTTGAAAGTCGATTTTACGCTGGCGCAACTCGTCTAATAAAGAGGGCAGGCGCTCCAGAGCTCCCGGCAAATTGCGGGCATCAATACTCACCGCTAAATGTGCTCGGTCGCCCTGGTCACGCAGTTCATCCACCAACGACCCCAGCAACATAGCTGGGAGGTTATCAATCGCGTAGTAGCCAAGATCTTCCAGCGCTTGCAAGGCGATAGATTTACCTGACCCGGAGCGGCCGCTAATGATCACCAGTTGCATAGAGTCTCTCTTTGCTTTGATCAAGCTGCGTTGAGGGTGGTGAGCGGATAACCTGCTGTGATCTGCCCTGAACAGGGTTTCAGACCCTTAGGCCGCTGATTGCTCGCGAATTTTGGCGGTAATCAGCTCAAGCAGTTCGCGCTGGCTGGCTGCTTTACGCAGTTGCTGGCGCGTGTCCGCATCATTCATGATGGTCGCTACCTGACCCAGTAGTGAGAGATGCGTGTCATCTGCCTCTTCGGGTACCAACAGGACAAACACCAGATCTACCGGGTCGCCGTCGATAGCGTCAAAATCGATCGCTTCAGCCAGTTTCAAAAATCCAGCGATAGGGGCGTTGCAGTGGGGGCTACGCGCATGAGGAATAGCCACGCCGTTACCAATACCCGTACTACCTAAGCGCTCGCGACCGATTAAACGGCTAAACACTTCTTGGCTGTCCAGGCTGGGGATATTTTGGGCGATAAAGGTGCTGTAAAACTCCAGCACCCTTTTTTTGCTGCCCCCGGGGACGTCGAACAGAACGCGTTCCGGGGGGAGTATGGTTTCCAACGTCATTGAATTAACGCACACCGGCGCCTTGGGCGCGAGCTTGTGCTTTTTCCTTGTGTTTAACGAGTTGACGGTCGATTTTGTCCGCTAGTGCGTCGATAGCGGCGTACATATCACTGTCTAGGGCTTCCGCATGTAAGTCAGCACCTGCGGCGTGCAGCGTACAGGCGGCCTGCTGGCGCTCTTTCTCCACTGATAAGGTGACTTGCACCGTAGTTATATTGTCGTAATGGCGCTCTACACGCTCAAGCTTCTCGTTGACATAGTCACGCAAGGCGTCAGTCAGTTCTACGTGATGACCAGTGATATTTACTTGCATTGACGTGCTCCTTATCCATCGGACTGTACTTCGATTGTAACCCTTTTTGCCGCGTTGCAAAGCCCTTGTCGAGAGTTTCCCTGAAACGTTAACGAAGTTAGCGCAAACGACGCCGTTCACTGGAAGAGGGAATGCCCATGGCTTCACGGTATTTCGCCACCGTACGACGCGCCACTTGAATCCCTCCTTCGCCTAATAGCGTCACTAAGCGGCTGTCTGAAAGCGGCTTGCCGGGCGGCTCCTCTTGAATCAGTTTCTTGAGTCGTGCACGGATGGCGGTGCTGGAGTGGCTGTCGCCATCTTGACCGCTCACCTGGCTTGAGAAAAAGTATTTGAGTTCAAACACACCACGGGGTGTATGGATATATTTTTGCGTCGTTACCCGTGAAATAGTCGACTCGTGCATCTCCACGGCTTCGGCAATGTCGGCCAGTATCAGTGGTTTCATGGCTTCTTCGCCGTGCTCTAAAAAGCCAATCTGGCGGGTAATGATCTCGCGACCAACACGCAGCAGCGTATCGTTTCGGCTAGAGAGGCTCTTGATCAACCAGCGCGCTTCCTGCAAGTGCTCTTTGAGAAACTGGTTGTCATCGCTTTTATCCGCACGCTTAATCAAGCTGGCGTAGTCGGGCTGAATGCGCAGCCGTGGCAGGGCCTCGGGGTTGAGCTCTAAATGCCAGCCTTCATTATCGTGGCGGACGACTAGATCGGGGGTGACATAGCTGTCATCGGTGTCGCCGTAGGCGCTGCCTGGGCGTGGGTCTAGGCTGCGAATAAGCAGGATGACATCGGCCAGCTGTTCGTCGTCGAGCCCTAGACGGCGTTTCAGCAGACGCATATCGTCTTTGCCAAGCGCTTCGAGAAACTGCCGCACCAAGCGGCGGGCGGGAACCAGCAGTGGCGTATCATCGGGGAGAGCGGCGAGCTGCAGCATCAAGCATTCACGCAAGTCACGGGCAAATATGCCGGTCGGCTCAAACTGCTGGAGCTTGAGTAGAATGGTTTCCACTTCGCGCTGGCTTAGCCCGTCAATGCCCTGGGCACGAAGCCCTTCACGGATGTCGTTGAGCGGCTGGGTCAGGTAGCCGTTGGCGTCTAGCGCGTCGATTAAACTTTCCGCGACAAGCTGCTCGCGAGCGCTAAAATCGGTCATGGCGAGTTGCCACAGCAGGTGGCCATGAAGGCTCTGCCCGGCTGCCTGGCGCTCAAAGTCGGGGCCTTCGCTGCTGCTGCCCCCCTGGCTTCCCATATCTTGATAGGTATCTGACCAGTCGCTATCTACCGAGAGCTCAGTAGGGATGCTCTCTGACCACTCTTCTTCCTTAGGCTCGCTGACAGCCTGTTCACTAAATTCATCTTCCTGCTCCAGCATGGGATTGGCATCGAGGGCCTGCTGAATTTCTTGACGAAGATCCAGCGTAGAGAGTTGCAGCAGCGCAATGGCCTGCTGCAACTGGGGCGTCATGGTCAGCTGTGTGCCGATACGCAGTTGGAGAGAAGCTTTCATGACCATCTGAGAACCACTCGTTAATCAGAATGCTCCACCCTAGTGCGAGTGAGTGCTTGGCGCAAGTGCAATAAGCATGCCATTGGTCGTAAAGTTGTTTTAAAGCGCTATTTAGGGGCAATTAAGGCAAAAACATTACAGGCGAAAATCGGCGCCCAAATACACATCCCTTACTTTTTGGTTGGTGAGAATCGAGGCGGGCGAGCCACTGGCGATGATTTGCCCATCGCCGACGATATAGGCGATATCGCAAATGTCTAGTGTTTCACGCACGTTGTGATCGGTGATCAGCACGCCGATATGGCGCTGTTTCAGTGCACGAATGATGGTTTTAATCTCACCTACCGAGATGGGGTCAACGCCCGCAAAAGGCTCATCGAGCAGAATAAAAGCGGGCTCTGTGGCTAGCGAGCGGGCTATTTCTACACGCCTGCGCTCGCCGCCCGAAAGGCTCATGCCCAGGTTGTCGCGAATATGGGTGATATGGAAGTCTTCGAGTAGCGCTTCCAGGCGCTGTTCGCGGTCGCTGCGGTTAAGCTCTTTGCGGGTCTCGAGTATCGCCATAATATTCTCGGCAACCGAGAGTTTGCGGAAAATAGACGCCTCTTGAGGTAGATAGCCAATCCCCGCGGCTGCGCGCTCGTGCATGGGGGCGCGCGTTAAATCCACATCGTCGATACCCACCTTGCCAGCGTCGGATTTGACCAGCCCAACAATCATATAAAATGAGGTGGTTTTGCCCGCGCCGTTGGGGCCCAAAAGGCCAACGACACTGCCTTGGGATATCTCCAGATTGATGTCTTTGACCACTCGGCGGCGTTTGTAGCTTTTAGCCAGGTGGTGGGCATAAAGGGTTTTGATCGGCGCAGTGTCAGCAGTGGCCACAGCTAGGCTCCCTATTGTTCAGGCTGAAGGGTCATGCGTATGCGCTGGGGCTCGCTGCCATCAACGTCAGAGCGCGCTTGAATCACTTCTCGGTCAATAAAATACTCAAGGCGACCGCCACTAAAGGTGTCCTCTTGCTGGGTCAGTTCGGCTTGGTCGATCAGCTCTACGCGACGCTCGGCGACGTGATAAATAATCCGCCGCGCCCAGCCTTCCGTGGGGCCTTCTTGCCCTTCGCCTTGATGGCGCAAGTAGGCGCGCTCACCGGTAGCGGTGGCTGTCGAGAGTTCGCCCGCGTCGTTGCGTTCGATCTCTACCCGCTCGCCGCGCAGTTGCATTTCGCCTTGGCGAATGTCCACATCCCCAGTATAAACAGCTGTGCCTGCCCGCTGATCAAGATCTAAACGGTCGGCTTCCACTTCCACTGGGGCCTGGGAAGATGAGTTGGTTTGGGCTAACACTGATAAAGGTATCGCTAAACCGAACAGTGCAGTGTAGAGCAGGGCTGGGGAAATCATGGCTTTCATGGCGGTTCCTATTAGCGTTGTGTGGCCGGGGGGTGCGTGCCGCGCACATTATCCGTTAAGCGAACCTGGCTGGTGTTAAGCCAAACGTCCATACGTGAAGCGCTCATTTGCTGCGGCGGTTGCTGCATCAATACCGGTGTGTCACTCCAGGCATGCTGCTCGAGGCCATCATAGTGCAGTAGCTCGGTATCTAGCTGCCAGCCTTCATCTGGTGCAAACAGTCGAGCCGAACCTGACAGCAGCAGGGCTTGGGTAGCGGTGTTGAGCGTGCCTACAGCGGCGCTGGCCAGCCACTGACGGTTTTCGCTGTCATACAGTACTGCCTCGGGCTCTTCCGTCCAGGTTTCGCTGCGCTGCGGGGTATGGATAAGGCGCGGTGTTTTTAGCGACTGCATGACACTGCCGTTATCCCCGAATAGGGTAATCTCGGCATTTTCCAGCACGTGGCCAGGTTCCTGAGCCTGTGCTTCGGGGTCGATGCTGGTGTCTTGAGGCCCGCGGGGGTCAAGCCATACCAGCAGAATCCCCAGCGCGATGACTAGCCCGGCTAACCAGAGGCGTACTTTAAAGCGTTTAAACATTTACGTGCGGCCGTGCAGATAGGTGTCGAGCACCGCGCCCCAGTGTCCTTGAGATTCAAGCAGCGTATCGCAGATCTCACGCACGGCACCGTGGCCACCCAGGCGTTCGGTAGTCCAGTCGGCGTGGGTATGCATATAGTCCGGCGCGTTTGGCACGGTAATGCCGACGCCGCAACGTTTGATAGCCGCTAGGTCGGGTAGGTCGTCGCCACAATAAGCCACCTGCTCTAGTTCAATATCGAGGCGCTGGCAGAGCCCGCGCAGTGTGGCCAGCTTGTCTTCACAGCCTTGGTGAACATGGTCAATGCCGAGTGCCGCCGCGCGTTGGCTAACCATGGGGGAGTCGCGCCCGGTAATCAACGCGACATGTACGCCCACGCGTTTGAGAAGCTTTAGCCCGTGGCCATCCTGGGTGTGGAATGCTTTGATTTCGATACCATCGGCTTGAAAGTAGAGGCGCCCATCGGTAAGGACGCCGTCAACATCCAGTGCTAGCAGGCGTACACGGCGGAGTTGGTCGAGTAGCGAGGCAGGTAGGGTCATAGAACCTCCATATCAATCAGTTCGTAAAGCAGGTCGTGTTGGCGCCGCTGGGTTAAATAACGCCGCTGGCGAGCAGGTCGTGCATATGTAGAGCCCCAATTGGGCGCTGTTGTTCATCAACCACCGCTAGCGCGGTAATACGGCTTTCTTCCATGATGCGTACCGCTTCGGCCGCCAGGATATCGGGGCCTATGCGCTTGCCCGGCCGGGTCATGACATCATCAACGCGCACGTCGCGCAGATTATGGAATTGATCCAGCGTGCGGCGTAGATCGCCATCGGTGTAGACCCCCGCTAATCGTCCTTCGCTATCCACTACGCAGGTAAAGCCAAGCCCTTGCCGGGTAATTTCGAGTAATGCGTCGCGCAGCGGGCTGCCCAATGCGACTTGGGGCAGGCGTGCGCCGTCGTGCATGAGGTCTCTAACGCGTAGCAGTAAGCGCTTGCCCAAACTGCCGCCGGGGTGGGAGAGGGCAAAATCTTCAGCGGTAAAGCCGCGTGCTTCCAGTAACGCAACCGCCAGTGCATCACCCAGGGCGAGGGCAGCGGTGGTGGAACTGGTGGGGGCTAGATCGAGCGGGCAAGCCTCACGCTCGACGCCACTGTTTAGGTGCGCATCAGCGTGCTTGGCAAGCGTGGAGTGGGGCCGCCCCGTCATGCTGACCAGCGGTGTGCCCAGGCGTTTAAGCAGTGGTAGCAGAGCAGTGACTTCGGCAGTTTCGCCCGAGTTAGAGAGCGCCAACACTACATCTGCGCGGGTAATCATGCCTAGATCGCCATGGCTGGCTTCGCCGGGGTGAACGAAAAAAGCCGGCGTGCCGGTACTGGCAAGTGTCGCCGCTAGCTTGCCAGCAATATGCCCCGACTTGCCCATGCCGGTCACCACTACACGACCTTGGCAGGCGAGAATTAGCTCACAGGCGCGATCAAAGCTTTCGTCTAGCTTAGCCTGAAGGCCTCCAATCGCTGCCTGCTCGATTTGTAGCGTACGCAGTGCGCTTTCACGTAGTAGGCTGGAGGGGGCGATAGGCTGGCGCATAGCGTTTTCTCTTAACAAATGAAAATATAAAAGTAGTAACCGGTAAGAATAACATCTCGACACCTCTAATAGGCAGTAATTGAGGCGACTCCCTGGGGGGGCATACCCGCATCACCAGGGCCGAGAGCAGGTTTAGGCGAGGGTAAGCAAGCCTTTGCAACTTTGATAACCCTGAACAATAGGAAAGCCCATTCGTGCAGTAATGCCTTGTAGCGTTATAGTACAATGTTCGATAATGTTTTAGAAACGCTGTTTTCTAATTGCGATAGCCGCAAGTAGGGTATGCTATACAGCTTTAGTCGCGCCTCGTTAAGAGTCAACTGATCCATGACAGATGCACCCTTTATAGAAATTGAAGAGCTTTACTTTTCGCGTGGTGATCACGAAATTTTCCGTGGTGTGAATATGACCATACCGCGGGGTAAAGTAACCGCGATCATGGGGCCAAGTGGTACCGGTAAAACCACGCTACTGAAGCTGATCGGCGGCCAGCTAACCCCGGAGAGTGGTCGAATACTCATTGATGGGCAGGATGTTCATAAACTGTCCCGGAAGGCGCTATTCACGCTACGCAAGCGGATGGGAATGCTGTTTCAGAGTGGTGCGCTGTTTTCTGATTTGGATGTGTTTGAAAACGTTGCCTTTCCGCTGCGGGTGCATACGGATTTACCCGATACTATGGTGCGTGACCTGGTGTTGCTCAAGCTACAGGCGGTCGGCCTGCGTGGAGCGCGACACTTAACGCCTGCGGAGCTGTCCGGAGGGATGGCGCGCCGGGTCGCATTGGCTCGTGCGGTGGCGCTGGATCCAGAACTGATTTTGTATGATGAGCCGTTTGTTGGTCAGGATCCCATCTCTATGGGCGTGTTGGTGCAGCTAATCAAGCGCCTTAATCAAGCGCTGCAGCTAACCTCGGTGGTGGTCTCCCATGATATCAAGGAGACCTTGAGCATTGCGGACTATCTCTATCTGATCGCCGATGGCCAGGTGGTAGCCCATGGCACACCGCAAACCCTGGACACAAATCAAGATCCCCGGGTTAGCCAGTTTATTCATGGCGAACCTGATGGGCCGGTACCATTTCACTACCCCGCTGAGGCGTTTTATCGCGATATTCTGGGCGGGGCTCCGGTTAAATAGAACCGCTAGAGTGGGTGACATAAGGCGCTTAAATGCACCAATGCAGGGTAAATAAAGGGCAGAGTTAATGCAGTCAAAGTTCTCTAATAGCGCCGCACGTGTTACACGGCTGGGGCGCCGAGGGTGCGACTTAATGGAAGCATTGGGTCGAGCGGGCGTGTTTCTATTCCAGTCGGTGGTCGGCGTGCCTTCCCGGGAAGGCTGGCGATTATGGTTGCACCAGATGCACTTTGTGGGCGTGCTTTCGTTAGCCATTGTATTGGTGTCGGGGCTGTTTATCGGCATGGTGCTGGCACTGCAGGGCTATACCATTTTGGTCGATTTCGGGGCTGAGCAGGCGCTGGGACAAATGGTGGCACTGTCGCTATTGAGGGAGTTAGCCCCAGTGGTGGCAGCACTACTGTTTGCTGGCCGGGCGGGATCTGCGCTCACCGCCGAGATCGGTTTAATGAAAGCGACAGAGCAGCTCACCAGCATGGAGATGATCGGTGTTGACCCACTGCGCCGCGTGGTGGCGCCACGCCTATGGGCAGGCTTTGTGTCACTGCCTATTTTAACGGTTGGGTTTAGTGTCGTGGGCATCTGGGGCGGCTACTTGGTGGGCGTGGAGTGGCTAGGCGTCTTCGAGGGCTCTTACTGGAGCAACATGCAGGCCAATGTAGCCTTTATCAGTGATATCGGTAACGGCATGATCAAAAGCGCCGTATTTGCTTTGGTGGTGACCTGGATCGCGGTATTTCAAGGTTATGATTTGGTGCCCACTTCTGAAGGCATTTCCCGCGCTACTACGCGCACGGTGGTGTATTCGTCGCTTGCAGTATTGGGGCTTGATTTTGTGTTGACCGCCATTATGTTTGGCGGCCTTTAATGGCTGGAGCAGTTTCATGAAACGCAGTAAAACCATGGAGTTCGGTGTGGGCCTGTTTATGGTGGCGGGCATTCTGGGGCTGGTGTTCCTCGGCCTACGTGTGAGTGGACTGACGCTCTCAGCGCCCACGCAGTCGTTTCAGTTAGAGGCCAACTTCGCCAATATTGGTAGTTTAAAACCCCGTGCCAGGGTCACCATGGCGGGTGTGACAGTGGGGCGGGTAGAAGCCATTGAGCTGGATACGCAGTGGTTCGATGCGCGGGTCGTTCTTAGCCTGGATAGCGAGCTTGAGGGTCAGCTCTCCAAAGACTCGATTGCCTCGATCCTGACTGCAGGCTTATTAGGTGAGCAGTACATTGGCCTTAGCGTGGGCGGCGACCCTGAAATGCTTGAGGATGGCGATACGATTCGTGACACCCAGTCGGCACTGGTGTTGGAAGAACTTATCCAGCAGTTTGTGTCCAATATGGCAACTAACTAGTGTTTCAAACGGCAGGCACTAATCCAGTGTAATAACGGGCCCAGTGCAATACCGGGTGGGGAGATGATGGTTATGAATGGAGTGAACTTGATGATGGGTCGTTGGTTATTGGTGGTAATGATGATGGCGGCGTTAATGGTGCCACTGCAGTCACAGGCGCAGTCTCAGACACCAGAAGCAATGATTCGCGATAACGTTGAGTCACTGATGTCGGAACTCGAAGGTCGCAAGGATTATTACGCCAATAATCTTAGCGAGCTTGAGGCGTTAGTGGATAGCAACCTCGAACAAGTGGCGGATTTCCGCTATATCGGGGCCAGCGTGATGGGGAACTACTTCCGCAACGCTTCCCCGGAGCAGCGCCGTCGTTTTGTCGATGTGTTTCGCCAAACGCTGATTGATACTTATACTCGTGGGCTAGTGACGTTTGATTATGATGAGCTGCGGGTGCTGAATGCCCAGCAGGCTCAGCGCTATGACGACCAGGCCAGCGTTGCCATGGAAGTGGTGGCCAATAACGGCAAGGTGTACCCCGTAAGCTATAGCCTGAGACTCTCCGACGGCGAGTGGCGGGTGGTTAACGTGATCGTTAACGGTATTAATCTAGGTCTGACGTTCCGCAATCAGTTTGACCAAGCCATGCGCGATAACAATCGTGATTATGACGCGGTTATTGACGGATGGTCACCTGAAGTGGGCGTTGAAGAGCTTGAGCAGGGAGGCGATGCGTGACAGTGCTGTTTTCACGCCCCAGTGTAACGGTTAGTGTAGAAAACACTACCTTGCTGGTGGAAGGTGATGTGGAGGTATCCTTGGCGGCCGATTTGGCCGCCTGTGGTGTTAAATGGCTCAAGCACACCGAGCTAACTTCGCTTAGCTTAGACTTTAGTCGCATTGAGAAGGCTAGCAGCGCTGCCATTAGCGTGCTGTTTGAATGGCTCCGAATTTGTCGGCAGCGCGGTATCCATATCCAAGCCATTCTTTTTTCAGCGCCGCTACGCCGACTTGCCTCCCTGGCTGAGTTGGATGCTTTGATCGATCAGCCTGCGGCTACTCTGGCCGTTTAACGCTCCGGCATCGCCAAGCGCACTGCTTTTCTTTATTATGTCGACCCAATTACGTTCATTAATAACGATGACCCCAAAGGAGTTTTCTGCGCCATGCAACCCAACGAGGTAAAAGCACTGCTTGAATCCCGTATCGACGGATGTCAGTTCCATATCCAGGGTGAAGGCTGTAATTTTCAGGTGATTGCGGTTGGCGATGCCTTTGAAGGTCTCTCTCCGGTCAAACGTCAGCAGCTTGTCTACGCTGCGCTGAGTGATGAGATCGCCTCGGGTGCGCTCCACGCTATTAGCATCAAAACGTTTACCCCGGTGCAGTGGCAAACTGCACCGGAAAACGTTCAATAACGGTCGCCCCATGGATAAATTAATCATTACCGGCAATGGATCGGTAGACGGTGAAGTGTGGGTGAGTGGCGCTAAGAATGCGGCGCTGCCTATTCTGTGTGCCAGCCTGTTGGCCGATGGCCCCGTGGTGATTGGTAACTTGCCGCACTTACAGGATATTACCACCACCTTAGAACTGCTCGGCCGCATGGGCGTTGAGCCGGTGATGGGCGAAAAGCTGAGTATTCAGTTGGATGGCTCCCAAGTCACTCAGTGTCACGCACCGTATGAGCTGGTTAAGAAAATGCGTGCCTCGATACTGGTGTTGGGCCCTCTGCTTGCCCACTTCGGTAAAGCCGATGTATCGCTACCCGGTGGTTGCGCCATTGGCTCGCGCCCGGTGGATTTGCATATTCGCGGTTTAGAAGCCATGGGGGCGGAGATTCGCGTTGAGGCTGGCTATATCCGCGCGCGGGTGGACGGTCGTCTAAAAGGGGCAACTATCTACTTTGATACCGTGACAGTGACCGGTACCGAAAACCTGCTGATGGCGGCGACCCTAGCCGATGGCAAAACCGTTCTGGAAAACGCTGCCCGCGAGCCTGAAATTGTCGACTTGGCTGAGTGCTTGATCAAAATGGGCGCTAAAATCTGCGGTCAAGGCACTGACACCATTACTATCGAAGGCGTCGAAAAACTGCACGGTTGCGAGCACGATGTCATGCCCGACCGTATCGAGACAGGCACCTTTCTAGTTGCCGCCGCCATGACTGGCGGACGGGTGAAGGTCAAGCGCACCCGGGCCGATATCCTGGACGCGGTCATTGCCAAGCTGGAAGAGGCGGGTGCGGAAGTCACCAGTGGAGACGACTGGATCGCCCTGGATATGCACGGCAAGCGTCCTAAGGCGGTGAATATTCGTACTGCGCCTTATCCAGCGTTCCCAACCGATATGCAGGCGCAGTTCGTGGCCATGAACGCTGTGGCCGTGGGGCACTCTCGGGTGGTCGAGACGATCTTCGAAAACCGCTTTATGCATGTTCAAGAGCTTAACCGAATGGGCGCCAATATCGTGCTGGAGGGCAACACCGCCTTGATTGAGGGGGTCGAGAAGCTTTCCGGTGCACCGGTAATGGCAACCGATCTGCGCGCGTCGGCTTCGCTGGTGATTGCGGCCATGATGGCCGAGGGGGAAACTCTAGTAGACCGCATCTATCACATTGACCGTGGCTACGAGTGTATCGAAGAGAAATTGCAGCTGCTGGGTGCGCGCATTCGCCGTATTCCTGGCTAGACCATTTCTACTGAGTCTCTGCTGCTAAGCCCCTGCATGCTAATAACCACTGGGCAACACGATGAGTAAGCAACTGATTTTAGCCCTCTCGAAGGGCCGTATTCTGGAAGAGACGCTGCCACTACTGGCCGATGCGGGTATTACACCTGCAGAGGATTTAAGCAAAAGTCGTAAGCTGCTATTTGATACCAACTTGCCCGACGTAAAACTGGTGATTATCCGTGCCACCGACGTGCCCACCTACGTTCAGCTAGGGGCAGCCGATGTCGGTATCGCAGGTAAAGATGTGCTGCTTGAGCACGGTGCCGAAGGGCTTTATGAGCCGTTGGATTTGGAAATTGCCCGCTGTAAGTTGATGACCGCGGGTGTGACCGGCCAGTTGCCAGCCCGTGCCCGGCGTCGGGTGGCAACGAAATTTGTTAACGTGGCGCGACGCTACTACGCCGAGCAGGGAATTCAGGCTGAGGTGATCAAACTTTATGGCGCTATGGAACTGGCGCCGTTAATGAATCTCGCCGATGAAATTGTCGATATCGTCGATACTGGCAATACCCTGCGGGCGAATGGTATGGAGCCGCGTGAGCTTATTGCCCATATCAGCACCCGGCTGGTGGTGAATAAGGCCGCCATGACCATGAAGCATGAGCGTATTAAGCCGTTACTAGAGCGCTTGGACAGTGCGGTCAAAAAGCGTCAGACCCAGCTTGCCGAATGATGTGAGGTGACCCATGAGTGAACCCATGAGCAAACAGACGACTGCAACGATTTCACGCCTATCGACAAGCGATGATGCCTTTAACCATCGACTTGATGCGCTGTTAGATTGGGAAGGGGTGTCTGACAAAGCGGTGCAGGCGCGGGTCGAAGAAATTCTTGCCAGTGTAAAGCAGCGCGGCGATGCTGCGGTAGTGGAAGCCACGAATCGTTTTGACCGACTTGCGGCTACCTCGATGGACGAATTGCAGTTAACGCCCGAGCAGTTGAAAAGAGCGTTTGATAACTTGCCTGCTGAGCAGCGCGAGGCGCTTTCCAGCGCCGCCGAGCGGATTAAGTGCTACCACGAGCGTCAGAAGCCCAGCTCCTGGCAATACGAAGAAGCAGACGGCACGGTACTGGGGCAGAAAGTTGCCCCCCTGGATCGCGCCGGTATTTATGTTCCTGGCGGCAAAGCTGCCTATCCCTCGTCAGTGCTGATGAATGCGATTCCTGCCCATGTGGCCGGCGTGCGCGAAATCGTTATGGTCGTGCCTACGCCGGATGGCGTGCTCAATGAGTTGGTGCTGGCAGCGGCTCACTTGGCGGGAGTCGACTATGTGTTTACCATCGGCGGCGCTCAGGCCGTAGCCGCCCTTGCCTACGGCACTGAAAGTGTTCCTCGAGTCGATAAAATAGTTGGGCCGGGCAATATTTATGTGGCCACGGCGAAGCGTGCAGTATTTGGTCAGGTGGGTATCGATATGATTGCCGGGCCCTCGGAGATTATGGTGGTTTCCGATGGTCAGACTGATCCCGATTGGCTGGCAATGGATCTATTTTCTCAAGCCGAACACGACGAAGATGCCCAGGCGATCTTGGTGAGCTGGGATGCCGGACACTTAGATGCTGTGGAGTCGGCAATTGAGCGGCTACTGCCGACCTTAGAGCGCAAAGAGATCGTGCGTGAGTCGCTGCGTAAGCGAGGAGCGTTAGTGCTCTGCCAGGACGCCCAAGAAGCGATTACGTTGATTAACCGGATTGCTCCTGAGCACCTGGAGCTTTCGGTGGCTGCCCCCGAGACGTGGTTAGACGATATTCGTCATGCCGGGGCAATCTTTATGGGGCGTTACACCGCCGAGGCGCTGGGTGATTACTGTGCCGGGCCAAATCACGTGCTGCCTACCTCTGGCACGGCGCGCTTCTCTTCACCGTTGGGGGTTTACGATTTCCAGAAGCGCTCTTCGATTATTCACTGCTCCGCAGACGGTGCTTCTGAGCTGGGCAAAATCGCCTCGGTATTGGCGCGAGGTGAATCACTCACCGCCCACGCCCGCTCCGCGGAGTACCGGATTCGCGATTGATACTGCCAATGCGCTTTGCGCTACGCCAGCGCGTTTTGTAAACAGGCTACGAGTCGCGTGGGCCAGGAGTCTCTTCATTAATTGGGATGGTAGGGAGTGGGCGTTCGCCCACTTCGAGGGTCATCTCCAGGCGCTCGCCGCTACGGACGATGGTGAGTGGTAGCGAGGTGCCGGGTGCGATAGAGGCGATTTCACTCATCGTGGTGCGGGCATCCAGAATAGGCTGGCCATTGACAGAGAGAAGCACATCGCCTGGCTCTAGCCCCGCTTCCGCGGCAGGCCCTCCGCTGACAACCCCCGCGACGATCACACCTTGGGGTGTTTGCAGTCCAAAAGAGGCTGCCAGTTCCCGTGATAGTGCTTGCGCTTCAATGCCTAACCAGCCACGAATTACCCGTCCTTGAGTGACCAGTTCATCCAGAATGCTGTGGGCAAGGTTGGCAGGAATGGCAAAGCCAATGCCTTGGGAGCCACCTGAGCGCGAGAAAATAGCCGTATTAATGCCGACCATGGCGCCCTCAGGATTGACCAGCGCGCCACCTGAGTTACCCGGGTTGATAGCCGCATCTGTTTGAATAAAGTCTTCATAGGCGTTTAGCCCTAAATGATTGCGCCCCGTGGCACTAATAATACCCATGGTGACCGTCTGACCGACACCAAAAGGGTTGCCAATAGCGAGCGCTACGTCGCCTACCGCTACGTCGGCTGAGTCTGTGAGTTCAATGACTGGCAAATCGTCCAGGTTAATTCTTAGCACGGCTAAATCACTTTCAGGATCTGTGCCGATCACCTCTGCCAGGGTTTCGCGTCCGTCGCGCAGAGCGACCTGGATTTCATCGGCGCCGTTGATGACGTGGTGATTGGTTAGTACGTAGCCGTCCTCACTGACTATAACGCCAGAGCCCAAGCTTGAGAGCATGCGTTGATGGGTCGTCGCGTCATCTCCCTGGTTATCAAAAAATTGCTGAAAAAATGGATCTGACATCAGTGGGTGCTGGTCGCGCTCAACGATGCGCGATGAGTAGATATTTACTACCGCCGGCGCGGCTTGCTCCACTGCCTGAGCATAGCTGACGGGGCCTTTGTTCCGGGAAAGCGGCGCTGCCTGATGAATTTCAGGCGCAGGGCGACTAGGGTTGGGTTCTACCACTTCTGGTGTCGTCGAGATGACCGGCGCGGCGACTTGGGGGGCTTGAGGCGACGAGTCACGAAACGGGTTGGGCAACTGCTCGGGGAGTGCGAAGAGAATCACCACCGCGAGCAGTACGCCAGTGATAACAGGCCAGAGATAAGGCAGCACGTAGCGTCGCATGCAATCAATTCCTTAACGGGTCAGTCTCGCTGTTCGCGATATAAAGCAGCGAGTTTTACAATGGTTTTATGGTAACACTTTCTTAGCAGCTACCTCACGGGTGCGGTTAAATCAATAAAGGACTCAATATGATTCATCGTGATCAACTAGTAGCGGCTTGTGACCATCAGTTACGTGCGGCAGAGTTTAAAGATTTTACCATTAATGGCTTACAGGTGGCGGGCAGTGAACACGTCAAGCGCATCATGACCGGTGTTACTGCCTGCCAAGCGCTGCTGGACGAAGCCGTTGCCTGGCAGGCAGATATGGTGCTGGTGCATCACGGTTACTTTTGGAAAAACGAGCCCGTGGCGATTACTGGTATGAAGCAGCGGCGGATTAAAACCCTGCTTGATCATGACATTAGTCTGTTAGCGTATCATCTGCCTCTGGATGCGCATGCCGAGATGGGCAATAACGCGGAGTTAGCCCGTCACTTGGGGTGGAAAGTAGAGGGATGCATTGATGGCGCGCTGGGGGAGGGGCTTTTGTGGTCAGGACGATTACCGCAGCCACACTCAGTCAGTGAGCTGGCAGCGCAAATAGCGCAAACCTTACAGCGCAAGCCGTTGGTCATTGAAGCCCCGCAGGTGGGAGATATTGAGCGCATCGCCTGGTGTGCCGGTGGTGCGCAGGACATGATCACCGACGCCTATGAGTCGGGCGCACAGGTATTTGTATCAGGTGAGATATCCGAGCGAACCACTCACCTGGCGAGGGAGATGGGTATTCATTATATCGCCGCCGGGCACCATGCCACTGAACGTTATGGTGTTCAGGCGCTGGGCGAGTGGCTAAGCGATGAGTATGACGTTGAGCACCGCTTTGTGGATATTGATAATCCCGCTTAACGCATTAAATGCCCCGGATCACCGATAACAGAAGCCGGGGCTGATCAATCATTATTAGTAGCGCGGCGGTTGGGGTGTTGCCGCCTCGTTGCTCTTCAAGCCAAAGTCTTCTGACAGCGTGCCGCCCTTACCATCCGCGTAGTCACGTGGCGTCGAAGGGGAGCTGGCGTCTGCCGTCGTCTGCTGCTCGCGCGCTGGATCAATACCCGAGAGATCAAGGCTAGGCTGAATAGCAGCGTCGCGAATATCCCACTCCGCGGCGTCCTCTTTCAGTTGAAGCTCAAGCTGGTTGGCTTCATCGCGTATATTGCTTAGGCGTTGATAAATACCCGTTAAATGGCTGCCCACGCTGCTCTTCATCTCGGCAATCTGGTGCTCGCGTTCGAGTAGCTTTTGGCGCATGGAAGCCGCTTCACGCTGGCTTTTGCTGAAGAGGCGATAAGCAACCGCTCCAATGATCAGGCCGACGATAAAACCGATTATGGCAAACGTTAATGGTGAGCTCGCGTCCACAGTGTTCTCCCTGGCGCCTTGAATATAATGATTTAGAGGCTGCATATGCTAGCAGCTTAAGAATCAAACAGGCTGCCATTATAGGCGTCACTCAGCCGGTTGGGTCAATCCGCTCATGCGCTTAGATGTCTCTACAGGTATAATCACAACCTTTTCAAGGTTGCCAGTCATGTACTGGCGGCTGCCTTACATGCTGTGGGAGGCGAGTGCATGTCATCAACAACTGCGAGTAGGGCATCGTCAAAAACGCGCCCTGCATCGCCTATAGAGCGCTATCGGGCGGACTTAGAGCGCGATGATTTTCAATATGATGCAGCGCAGGAGTTGGCCGTAAAGCATCTACAGCGGCTCTATGATGAGCTTGTCGCTGCGCCAACAACCGTTCCCAAAGCTCTGGTTGCGAATAAGGGGCTCCATAAAGGGTTAAAAGCCAAGATGGCGGGTTTCATGGGCAAGAAATCCTCATTGGCTGATGAGCCTGTCTTGCCCGATATCCAAGGCCTCTATTTTTGGGGTGGGGTAGGGCGGGGCAAAACCTACTTGGTCGATACCTTTTATGAAGCCTTGCCCTTTCCCGACAAAATGCGTACCCATTTTCACCGCTTTATGCAGCGTGTCCATAACGAGCTGACCCACTATAAAGGTGAAAAGAATCCACTGACCCTAATCGCGGGTAAGTTTGCCACTGAGGCGCGGGTTATTTGCTTTGATGAATTTTTCGTCAAAGATATTACCGATGCGATGATTCTTGCCAACTTGCTAGAGGCGTTATTTGAGCGCGGAGTGGTATTGGTGGCGACCTCTAATATCGTACCTGATGATTTATATAAAGATGGCCTGCAGCGGGCGCGCTTTTTGCCAGCCATTGAGCTTGTGAATCGTCATTGTGAGGTGGTTAATGTCGATTCAGGGGTGGATTATCGACTGCGCGCATTGGAGCGTGCGGCCATCTTCTACTCGCCGCTGGATGAAGCGGCTGAGCGCGAACTATCGCGTAGCTTTCGGGAAATAGCCGGGCACAAAGGCGAGTCAGAGGCGTCGCTAGAGGTAAATCACCGTGTGTTGAAAACGCGTCGGCTGCATGATGATGTCGCTTGGTTTGAGTTTCTTGAGCTGTGTGACGGGCCGCGCAGTCAAAATGACTATATTGAACTGGCCAGGGAATTTCATACGGTGCTGGTTTCCAATGTGAGGCGTATGAATGCCAAGCAGGATGATCAGGCGCGCCGCTTCATCAATATGGTCGATGAGTTTTATGATCGTGGCGTCAAACTACTGATGTCCGCGGAAGCGCCGATTGAAGAGCTGTATAGCGATGGCAAGCTCACGTTCGAGTTCCAGCGGACTTTGTCGCGTCTACAAGAGATGCAGTCCAAGGAGTACTTGGCGCTGGCGCATAAGCCTTAAAGCCTGACGGGGTGTCGGCTCAGTAAAAAAGTCACGATACGGCTTAACTTGTCAGTAGCCTTACTGTAGAATGCCGCCTCGCTGCATGTTGCTGGGTTAAACCAGCAACCAAAAAGAATAGGGATGGTGCTTCGCCGTACAACGGTGTAAGTCACCCAATACATTTAATCTGGTGATTTCATCCATGAAGACGTTCAGTGCTAAGCCGCAGTCCGTCCAGCGCGACTGGTATGTAGTCGACGCTACGGACAAAACGCTCGGTCGTCTGGCAACCGAGATTGCTCGCCGCCTACGTGGCAAGCATAAGCCCGAATTTACCCCTCACGTTGATACTGGCGACTACATCGTCGTGATCAACGCAGAGAAAGTCCACGTAACTGGTAATAAGGCGAAGGCTAAAACCTATTACCGCCACACTGGTTACCCGGGCGGTCTGCGCTCTATGACATTCGACAAAATGCTTGATCATGCGCCCGAGCGTATCATTGAGTCTGCCGTTAAAGGTATGTTGCCGAAAGGTCCCTTGGGCCGTGCCATGTACACGAAGTTGAAAGTGTACGCTGGCGACGAGCATCCGCATGCTGCCCAACAGCCGCTTGAACTGAACCTCTGAGGAAATCTTCGCCATGACACAGCAGTATTACGGTACCGGGCGCCGCAAGACTTCCACCGCTCGCGTGTTTATGAAGCCGGGCTCTGGCAAAATTACTGTCAACAACCAAGACCTTGACCTCTACTTTGGTCGTGTTACCGGTCGTATGGTTGTTCGCCAGCCGCTTGAATTGACTGAAACCCTGAACCAGTTTGACATCTTCGTGACTGTCGCTGGTGGTGGTGGTTCTTCTCAAGCTGGTGCGATCCGTCACGGCATTACACGTGCCCTGATGAACTACAATGAAGACCTGCGTCCTTCGCTACGTGCCGCTGGCTACGTAACGCGTGATGCACGTCAAGTTGAACGTAAGAAAGTCGGTCTGCGCAAAGCACGTCGTCGTCCGCAGTTCTCGAAGCGTTAATTTTTACGCTATGCGGAAAAACGCCCAGGTCATCGACCTGGGCGTTTTTTATTGGAATATCAAAAAATTATATTGCTCGTACCACTATGGTCACGAGCGGTTGTTCTTGTGCACAGCGCTTTGTTTTTTTACCATAGAGCGTAATTAATATTCGTCGCCGCAAGACGCCTTTGTGGCGGAACGGGTAAGCTGATGGGAGAAACCTGAAATGGCAGATAACGGCGTAAACAAAGGCCGACGCCGTTTCCTCGTAGGCGCCACCTCCGTTGTGGGTGCGGTAGGTGCTGTCGGGGTAGCGGTACCCTTTGTGGCTTCTTGGCAGCCTAGTGCCAAAGCAAGAGCGGCGGGTGCTCCCGTTCAAGCAGATATTTCCAAGCTTGAGCCTGGGCAGCGTATGACCGTTGAGTGGCGTGGTCGGCCAATATGGATCATTAATCGCACGCCGGAAATGATCGAGCGTACTGAGTCGCTGAGCGGTGAGCAACTGGCCGATCCGGATTCGGAAGAGCCACAACAGCCCGCTTATATCGAGGGTGGATTGCGCTCTATCAAGCCCGAGATTGGGGTGTTGATCGGTATTTGTACTCACCTAGGCTGTTCGCCGTTATTCCGGCCTGAACCCGACGCAGAGGGCGTAGGCGTTGATAACTGGCCGGGTGGTTTCTTCTGCCCATGCCACGGTTCCCGCTTTGATTTGGCTGGTCGCGTATTTAACAACGTTCCTGCGCCGACCAATCTTGAGGTTCCACCCTACCGCTTTGAGAATGACGATATCATTATCGTCGGCGAAGATGAGGAGACTGCCTAATGGGTAATCCGAATAAAGCCAAGGCGGAAAAAGGCCTCATGCGTTGGGTGGATGATCGCTTCCCTGCTACTCAGATGTGGCAAGAGCACCTCTCCAAATATTACGCGCCGAAAAACTTCAATTTCTGGTACTTCTTTGGCTCGTTAGCGCTGCTGGCGCTGGTCAACCAAATCCTCACCGGGGTTTGGTTGACCATGAGCTTTAACCCCTCAGCTGAAGGTGCCTTCGATTCCGTCGAATACATCATGCGTGATGTGGAATGGGGGTGGTTGATTCGCTATATGCACACCACGGGGGCCTCCGCCTTCTTCCTCGTTGTCTATCTGCATATGTTCCGTGGCCTTTTGTACGGTTCTTATAAAGCCCCGCGCGAGTTAGTGTGGGTCTTCGGCATGACTATTTACCTGGTGCTAATGGCGGAAGCCTTTATGGGTTATCTGCTGCCGTGGGGGCAAATGTCCTACTGGGGTGCGCAGGTGATTATCTCGCTGTTCTCAGCGATTCCGGCGATCGGCCCTGACCTGGCACAGTGGGTGCGTGGTGACTTCCTGATTTCAGGCATTACCCTAAACCGCTTCTTTGCACTGCATGTGGTTGCGCTGCCAATCGTTATTCTGGCACTGGTTGTGCTGCACATCATTGCTTTGCATGAGGTGGGCTCGAATAACCCGGACGGCATTGATATCAAGCAGAAGAAGGATGAGGCTGGTGTGCCGTTGGATGGAATTCCTTTCCACCCTTACTACACGGTGAAAGACCTTGTCGGTGTGGCAGTGTTCCTGTTCGTTTTCTGCGTAGTGGTGTTCTACTTCCCCGAAGGTGGTGGCTACTTTATTGAGCGGCCTAACTTTGATCAGGCGAACCCGCTGCAGACACCAGATCACATTGCCCCCGTTTGGTATATGACACCGTTCTACGCCATTCTCCGCGCCATCACCTTCTCGGTCTTTGGTTTAGACGCCAAGTTCCTAGGGGTTATCTTTATGGGCGCGGCGATTGCAATCCTGTTTGTTCTGCCCTGGCTGGATCGTAGCCCCGTGCGCTCTATGCGTTACAAAGGCTGGATGTCGAAAGTCATGCTGCTGCTGTTTGCTATCAGTTTTGTCATCCTGGGTGTTTTAGGTGTGTTGCCATCGACAGAGGGTAGGACATTGCTAGCCCAGGCGTGCACCGTGATCTATTTCGCCTTCTTTGTCTTGATGCCGTTCTACACCAAGCTGGAGAAGACTAAACCCGTTCCGGAAAGGGTGACTGGCTAATGAAAAAGTATCTATTTGGACTCCTTTTCGCCTTAGTGCCAGTAACCGCGATGGCTGCGGGGGGCGCAAGTGTGCCTCACTCGATGGATCCTGATCTGCATGATCAGGCCTCGTTGCAAAATGGCATGAAGCTCTATGTTAACTACTGCATGGGCTGTCACTCGCTTAACTATCAACGCTTTTCGCGTGCGGCAGACGACTTGGGGATGCCTCAGGATTTGGTTGAAGAGAATTTGATTTTCTCGTCAGATTTGGCTTACAACGATCAAATGCATAACGCCATGAACAGCGGTGATGCGGAGGGTTGGTTTGGTGCGCCGCCGCCCGACCTGTCGCTCAAGACGCGTGTGCGTGGGACCGATTGGATTTACTCTTATTTGCTCGGTTTCTACAAAGATCCTAGCCGTCCCACGGGCGTTAACAATACGGTGTTTGACCTAGTGGCAATGCCGAACGTGTTAGAGCCTCTGCAGGGCGTGCAAGAGCTGGTATGTGCTGAAACCGATCACCCGGTAGAAGGGCAAGAACCGGATGCGTTATCGGGCAAGTATCAGTCTTGTAACGTGCTGCAAGTGACCGAGCCGGGGGAGCTCGAACCTGCGGAATTTGAGGAGGCGATGTATGATCTTACTAACTTCCTGGCTTATGTAGGTGAGCCCTCCAAGCTTCAAGCACAGGCGCTGGCACCTAAAGTACTGATCTTTATTTTCATTTTTGGTGTGATTGCTTACCTGCTCAAGCGCGAGTACTGGCGAGATATCCACTAATTAGCAGTAGCTGATGGTCAGTGGGGCGCACGGCGTAAGTCGTGCGCCTTTTGCTTGTCAGCATGGCAGTAAAGCAAAGCAAGCTGGCTTCCCCTAAGGTAGCGCTGGCGTGTTATTATCCAAGATTGTTTTGATGTGAGGATGCTTTCATGGGTGTTGTGGCCAAACGGTCGTCGATGATCTTTTACTCAGGCAGTGATGATCATTTCAGTCATCGTGTGCGCATTGTGCTGGCCGAGAAGGGGGTTGCCGTCGACATCGTCGATGTACTCGACGAAAAACCACCGGAAGAGCTGGCAGACCTCAATCCGTACAACAGCGTACCGACGCTGTTAGATCGTGACTTGGTGCTGTATGAGTCCAAAGTTATGATGGAGTACCTGGATGAGCGTTTCCCGCATCCTCCGCTATTGCCTGTTTATCCAGTAGCGCGTGCGCAAAGCCGCCTATGGATGCACCGCATTGAGCGCGAGTGGTGCCCAATGGTCGACCTGATTCGCAGTGGTGGAAAGAAAGAGGCAGATAAAGCGCGTAAAGAGTTGCGTGAAAGTCTGATCGGCATATCGCCAATTTTCGAGGATATGCCTTACTTCATGAGCGAAGAGTTTACGCTGGTGGATTGTTGTTTAGCGCCTGTATTGTGGCGTTTGCCGGAACTCAATATCGAATTGCCCGAGAAGCAGGTTAAGCCGCTGCTGTCCTACATGTCGCGAGTATTCGAGCGTGAAGCGTTCAAGGCATCTTTAAGTGAGCGTGAAAAAGAGATGCGCGCTTGAATTCATTTGGCTCCTTTGTGCTTGATAAGGGCAGGGAGCCTTTCTTGTAAGGAGGAGGGAGTCTAGATGAAATCGAGTCGCCCCTATCTCGCCCGAGCACTCTATGAGTGGTTGCTGGATAATGAGCTAACGCCTTACCTGGTGGTTGATGCTACCTTGCCTGGCGTTGAGGTGCCCCGTCAGTTTGTTCAAAACGGTCAGATCGTTTTGAACGTGGCGCCGACTGCAGTACGTGATCTTTTTATGGAGAATCAGGCGATAGGCTTTAATGCGCGCTTTGGCGGGCAGCCTATGCAGGTAATGATACCGACTCCGGCCTTAATCGCTATTTACGCCCGTGAGAACGGTGCAGGAATGGTCTTTGGTCATGAGCCTGAGCTAGGTGATGGAGCCGACTCTTTTGGCGCTATTGAGGACGAAGAGAAGCCCTCTAGTAAGCCTGAGCTGTCGATCACAGAGCCCGTCTCCGAAAAGAGTGACAGTGACTCAACGGCGTCAGCGGATACGTCTGAAAAAGAGTCTCAAGCTAAGAGCAAGACGAAGAAAAAACCCACCCTGCGGGTCGTTAAATAACACCCTGGGGTGTGCCGCCCACAAAAAGCCTCGCTTATTAAGCGAGGCTTTTTTGTGGCTGCTAAAACGCAATGGGAAAACAGTGGATTAGTCTAGGTAATCAAATACTTTTACGATTCGTTGTACACCACCAACCGAGGAAGCGGCATTGACGATACGGTCAGCCTCTTCCCGGGTCACGCGGCCCATCAGATATACGCTGGCATTTTCGGTGGTGACTTTGATTTTTGAAGAGTCGATGCGGTCGTTGGTTGCCAGGTGGCTGACGACATTCGTGGTGAGCCATGTGTCGGTCAGGCGCTGGCTGGCCGGTAGGCGAGCGGCGATGGTGAGTTCGTTGTGGACGTCAGTAACACCGCGTAGGTTGCTGGTAACTTCACCCGCCATATCGCGAAGCTCTTCACTGGGTACTTGGCCCACCAGGAGCACAACGCCGTTATAACTGTGGGCACGAATGCGGGCATCGCCTAGCCGGGCGTCAGCACGCTTTAACGCGTCATCAACTTCACGCTCAATGGTGGTGTCGATGGCTTCAACATCGTCGCTACGCTGAGCATAGTTGGACTGATTGGAGGCTGAGTTGTTAGCGCAGCCGGTAATGAAGAGTGCCGCGCAAAGCGCAACGGCCATGAAGCCGCGGGGGGAGAGGCGTTGGGTCATCGTATGACTCCTTTGATGCTAGCAGTTAAAGACATCGTGGTTGTTAACACAGTACAAATGGCGACTAAGCGCTGCCAAACAACTGTTCATCGATAAGATCGCATAAACAGTGAATCACCAGCAGGTGAACTTCCTGGATGCGGGCCGTCGATGTCGCCGGGACGCGAATCTCGCAGTCATCCTGGCCTAACAGTGACGCCATATCGCCACCGTCGCGGCCGGTAAGGGCAACTACGGTCATATCGCGATCATGGGCGGCTTGAATGGCCTGCACAATATTGCCCGAATTGCCACTGGTGGAGATGGCCAAGAGTACATCACCGGGCTGCCCGAGGGCGCGAATCTGCTTTGAAAACACCTCGTTGTAGCTATAGTCGTTTGCGATTGAAGTGAGCGTGGACGTATCAGTGGTGAGTGCCAGTGCGGGTAGGCTAGGTCGTTCTCGCTCAAAGCGGTTGAGCAGTTCAGAGGAGAAGTGTTGGCTGTCACCAGCGCTGCCGCCATTGCCGCAGGCAAGAATTTTTCCTTCGCTGACAAGGCACTGCACCATCATTTGGCTAGCCACTTCAATGAACGGCGGAAGTACTTCGCTGGCGTACGTCTTGGTGTCGATGCTAGCGTTGAAGTGGCCGAGTATCCGAGATTGAAAGTCCATCAGGGCTTCCTGGTTGAATAGTGATAAAGAGTGTTTTTTAAAGACCGTTTTTAAAGCCAGTTTATAAAAACAGCTTTAAAAAACAGTCAAAAGGCATCAAAGGCAGCTTTTACCCAGTGAAACTCAAGGTTGGGCGGCTTACCCGTTATGGCCAGGATATCAAAGCGGCAGGGTGAAGAAAGCCCGCCGCGGGCGATATAAAGCCGTGCTGCACGCACCAGGCGCTGTTGCTTCTGATAAGTGACGGTTTCCAGCGGGTGGCCGTAGCGCGTCGTGGTGCGGTGTTTGACTTCAACAAAGACGAGAATATCGCCATCGCGCATTACCAAGTCAAGCTCACCCCCTTTCACGTAATGATTCAGCGTGACAAGGGTGAGCCCCTGTTGGCGCAGCCATTGAGCGGCAAGCTGCTCAATGGCTGCGCCGCGGGCACGGGCAGTGTGGGCGTTAGTCGTCACTTTCGATCAGGTTAGGAATTAAAATAGGTGATGGAACGCCATTCTGGAATTTAGCCCAGGGCAGCTCGCGGTAGATGCGGCCATCGTCGCTTAAGTAGAGAGTGCCGGTGCTGCCATGAAGGCCGTTCAGCTCGCCAAGGTTGGAAAAGCGGATAGCCAGCTCGTAAGCATCAACGCCCATTGCCATCAGGCGGAACATGGAAGCGTCTGATTCATCCCGCAGGCTTTGGTAGGTAGATGCAAAGGGCAGAGCCTCTTCGCCACCAACGGCGGCGTCGGGGATTTGCCAGGGGATATCAACGAACATGACATCGTTTAGATCTTGATCGAGGCGAGTCTGCAAGCGTCCTTCATGCAAGTGTGAGGTGGCATAGATTGGCAGATTGGGAGCGTAGTAGTAATCCATAGTCGGCGGTACCTGGCGCGCATACTCGGGCAGTGCGAGCAGGAATAGGGCGTCAATATTGCCTAGGCGCGCGCGATCACCGCTAACACTGAGCGCGGTTTGTACGGCATTGGAGACCGAGCTATCCGGGTTATAGCGCACGGCGTTGGTGATTTCGCCACCCTGGCTATGCCACTCATTCCAGAAGGCTTCGCCTACGCGTCGGCCCCAGCCGTTATCCGGAACCATCATGGACATTTGGCGGTGCCCGTCCTGCCAGGCGCGGCGGGCAACTTGGCGTGCTTCGTCTTCAGCTGAAAGGCCGTACTGGAAGAGTCGCTGGGCTTGATTGTTATCACCGCTACCATAGTTGAGTGCTAGTGTAGGGAGCGGCACGCTATCGCGCTGTTCTAGCTGGGTAACTCGATCCTTATCCAGCGGGCCAATAATTAACTGCGCATTCATTTGTTGGGCGCGGTCATAGAGCTCATCCATCGAGTAGCGCGAGGTGTCCAGGAAGCTTAGCTCGACGTTGCTGCCCTTGGCGTCATGGTGCTGCCGCATAGCCGAAGCGATAGTATTGGCGACGCTGCTAAGCGGGCCTGATTCGGGCAGTGCTACCACGATGCGGCGTATTTCCTGACCCTCAAGCTCTGGCAGCGCAACGCTCACTGCGCCGCTGGGCTGATCAAGCGCCTCACGGGCCCAGCGCTGGCGTTCTTCAAGCCGCTCCTGCTGGTTAGCCTGCATCGGCAGCTCGTCGCCGAGTACCTGAGTGGCGCGCAGCACGGCACGGGGTTCATTCAACGCGCGGGCAAGCTCGGAAAATAGCAGTGCCCAGCGTACCCGGTCGGGTTCTGAGAGCAAGCTTTCATCAATCCCATCGGCGGTTTCGAAGGCTCTGTCGCGCTCACCTTGACGGGCCAGAATATTAGCCGCTTCCAGGCGTGTTTTTGCGGCTTGCTCTGGCGCTTGCTGTTCCGCTTGGCTGAGTAGCTGGCCAGGGTTTTCATCGGGCACTCGATCTACCACGCTAGGCGATTGCATCGCACAGCCAGCAACGAGAAATGCCACAAGGGCAGCGGCGAGTAAGCCACGTAATGACTGTTTCATGTATCCTTCCTTAGGTTTCCATTTGCGCTGTCGCTGCTTGTCAGCGATTGACCAAGCCACTGCACAAGCATAGCGCACCAGCAGGGCAAGCCATCAACGAATTGAGAGTCAACAATGACAGACGATAATCCGGGCACATTGTACGTGGTTGCCACGCCAATTGGGAATTTGGATGACTTAACCGCGCGTGCCGCTCGGGTGCTGGGCCAAGTGACACGAATTGCCGCTGAAGATACTCGCCATAGTGGCCGCCTGTTGGCGCACTTGGGGCTAAACAAGCCCATGCTCTCTTTACATGAGCACAACGAGGCGCGCCGGGTAGAGGCTTTGGATAGTTATCTCGCCGCAGGTGAAGACATCGCCCTGATCAGTGACGCCGGCACACCGTTGATTAGCGATCCCGGCTTTGTGCTGGTACGTGAACTGAGGGCGCGCAATCGCCATATTGTGCCTATCCCCGGCCCCTGTGCGCTGATTACTGCGCTGTCAGGGGCAGGCCTGCCAACAGACCGCTTTGTGTTTGCCGGTTTTCTGCCTGCCAAGCCAGGCGCACGACGCCAAGCATTGGAGAGTTGGAAAACCCGCGAAGAGACGCTGGTGTTTTATGAATCTCCCCACCGTATCGTGCATACCCTTGAAGCGTTACAGGCGCAAATGGCGGATCGCGATGTGGTATTGGCGCGTGAGCTCACTAAAACCTTCGAAACGTTTTTGCACGGTACGCCTGCATCGTTACTGGAGCAATTGACTGTCGACCCTAATCAAGCCCGCGGCGAATTCGTGGTGATTGTTGCCGGGGCTCCGCCGGTTGAGCAGAGTGAACGTCAGGATATATCAGCGGACGCCTTGCTGGAGGCACTGCTGGCAGAGGGGGTTGGCGTGAAACAGGGCGCTGCAATTGCCGCGCGAATGCTTGGTGGTCGTAAGCAAGTCTGGTACGCGCGTTTGCAAGCAATCAAAGGTGAGCATTGAGGCAAGTCGAGGGCGCTGGTATGCTTGCCGCCGGAGTTGGCCAGACAGTCGCCGCTAATACCCCTTAAAAGGTGTTGGGGGAGGAAAGTCCGGGCTCCATAGGGCAGAGTGCCAGGTAACGCCTGGGCGGCGTGAGCCGACGGAAAGTGCAGCAGAGAGTAGACCGCCTAAGCCTTTCGGGGCCGGTAAGGGTGAAAGGGTGCGGTAAGAGCGCACCGCGCGCCTGGTAACAGTGCGTGGCATGGTAAACCCCACTCGGAGCAAGACCAAATAGGGATCCAATGGCGTGGCCCGCGCTGGATCCGGGTAGGTTGCTTGAGCGCTGTGGTAACGCAGCGCCTAGAGGAATGGCTGTCCACGACAGAACCCGGCTTATCGGCCGACTCCCCCACTTACGTACCAGAGCGTGTCCGCACGCTCTTTATTACGCTGTCACTATCATTTTGTGTGAGAAAAACATGCCTTCTCCTGACGCTGAACAGGTTGCTAACTGCTTTCGCCATACCAGCGTACTACTGGAAGGTGCTGTCGATACTCTGGTGCACGATGCGCGAGGCGTCTATTTAGATGGCACCTTTGGGAGGGGCGGTCACTCACGCTTGATCCTTGATCGTCTGGATGCTCAGGGCCAGCTGCTTGCGATGGATCGCGATCCCCAAGCGATTGCCGCGGCCGCTGACATAGACGATCCACGCTTTCAGATTGCCCAGCGAGAATTTGCTCAGCTCGCCGAGTTTGCCCGTGAACAGGGCGTATTTGGCAAGCTTTCCGGTGTGTTACTCGATGTTGGCGTGTCGTCGCCTCAACTAGATGACCCCGAGCGCGGCTTCAGCTTTATGCGCGATGGCCCGCTAGATATGCGTATGGATCCTACCCAAGGGCAAAGTGTGGCTGATTTCCTGGCCCGGGCCAGTGAAGCAGACATTGCCTACGTGTTTAAAACCTACGGCGAAGAGCGCTATGCCAAACGTTTGGCCCGCGCTGTGGTCACTCGCCGGGTCGAGAAGCCGTTTACCCACACGGTGGATTTGGCCGAGGTATTAAAAGTAGCCCACCCCGCCTGGGAAAAGGGACGCCATCCTGCCACCAAAGCGTTTCAAGGGCTGCGTATTTTCGTCAACGGCGAGCTGGAGCAGTTAGACAGTGCTTTAGACGCCGCGCTAGAGGCGCTGGCACCTGGTGGTCACTTAGTGGTTATCAGCTTTCACTCGTTGGAAGATCGTCGCGTGAAGCGCTTTATTCGCCACCATGTCCGCGGCGATACCGACTTGCCGCGAGGGGTGCCGATTCGCGATGATCAAATGAATCGGCGTCTTGAAGCGCTAGGCAAAGGTGTGCGGCCAAGCGAGGAGGAAGTGGATGCCAATCCCCGCGCACGTAGTGCCGTCATGCGGGCTGCACGCAAACGGATGTAAATGTCATCATGAGCATGGATCGGATTGAGCAGTGGGCAACCACGCTACGCACCGAATGGCCTTTCAGGCTGCGTTTACGCGCCTGGCCGGTAGCTATTACGCTACTCTTTCTACTCTGCATGGCCTCCGGGCTGGGCGTGGTTGTCACTACCCATATGACGCGGGTTCAATTTGCTCAGCTGCAACAGCTGGAGCAAGAAGAGAACCAGCTGCAAACGGAGTGGGGACAACTGCTGCTCGAGGAGGGCGCATGGTCGACACCTGCCCGTATTGAACAAATTGCCACTGATCGCCTGGGTATGCGAATCCCCGATGTCCATGATGTTGAGGTGATTCGACCATGAGAAGCGAACGTCGAGGCGGTACCTCGCGTCAGGCGCCGATTGCCCCTCCGCTCGGCAGCGGGCGGTTCATGTTTATTCTGCTTGCGATTGGCTTGGCATCGGCTATTTTGATTGGTCGGATTACCTTGCTGCAGGTCATTGACCGTCCCTTTCTGCAAAGCCAGGGCGACGCGCGTACTCTTCGTCACGAAACTATCCCCGCCCACCGCGGCATGATTACAGACCGCAATGGCGAACCGTTGGCGATTTCCACTCCAGTGGTCACCCTCTGGGCCAATCCGCAAGAACTGCCCGACGATGCTATACAGCGTGTAATGCTGGCCCAGGCGCTGGGTATGACGCTGGGTGACTTTGAGGCGCGGGTAGCGCGCTTCAGCGAGCATGAGTTCATGTATTTACGTCGTCAGATGACCCCCGCGGCGGCCCAGCAGATTCTAAACCTGCGCACGCCCGGCGTTTACCCGCAGCGTGAATATAAACGCTACTATCCCGCTGGCGAGGTCGCCGCCCAACTGCTGGGGGTAACCAACGTTGACGATGTCGGTCAGGAAGGCCTGGAGCTTGCTTATCAGCCTTACTTGGCGGGGCGACCTGGTCAGCGGCGGGTCATTAAAGATCGCCGCGGGCGCCTGGTGCGTGAGCTGGGCGTTATTGACGAAGCCCAGCCGGGGGGCGAACTGACCCTCTCTATTGATCAACGCATTCAATATATGGCTTACCGGGAGCTGCGCGCCGCGGTGGTTGAGAATGAGGCCGATGGCGGCGTGCTGGTGATGATGGATGCCCGTACGGGAGAGGTGTTGGCTATGGCTAACTTGCCCTCCTACAACCCTAACAACCGAGCGGGGCTTGATCCGCGTGGGTTACGTAATCAGGCGTTGGTCGATGTATTTGAGCCCGGTTCGGTGATGAAGCCGCTGGCCATGGCTGCGGTGTTAGAAAGTGGCGTGGTGGACCGCGACGCTGTGGTCGATACCTCGCCCGGTTGGATGCGATTGGATCAGTTCACCATTCGCGATTTCCGTAATTATGGCGAACTGGATTTGGCTGGCATTCTGGAACACTCTTCGAATGTGGGGATGTCCCGACTAGCGCTGCGGTTGAGCGATACGGCGATTTGGGAAAAGTATAACCAGTTAGGGCTGGGGCAGGCACCCGGAACCGGTTTTCCTGGCGAGTCCACTGGCAGCTTACCGGCGCCGGTTCGCTGGTCGCGCAGCGAGCGGGCGACGCTCTCCTACGGTTACGGCCTATCCGTGTCAGCGGTGCAGTTGGCGAGTGCTTACACGGCGCTAGCCAATGATGGCGTGCGTTTGCCGCCTTCGCTGTTACGCCTTTCTGAGCCACCCCAAGGCATCCCCGCGATAGAGCCCACGGTTGCCAATGACCTGTTGCGAATACTGGAAACTTCCGTTGCGGCCTATACCGGCGGGCGGCGAGCTCGTGTCGAGGGTTATCGTGTTGGCGGAAAAACGGGCACGGTGCGCAAAATAGGCCAGCAGGGCTATACCACCGATGCCTACCGCAGCGTTTTTGCCGGTATTGCGCCTATTTCCGACCCGCGTATTGTCACAGTGGTAATGATTGATCACCCCAAAGCAGGCGAATTTTATGGCGGCGCTGTTGCCGCACCGGTTTTTTCCAGCGTGACGGGGAATGCTTTACGCTTGCTGGACGTCCCGCCGGATCACGAGGCGGAGTAGTTTTTTAAGGAGATGGCATGACGCTGAGTCCAGGCGAAATATTAACGGCGCTCGCGAAAGTATGGCCCAAGTCACCACTGCCCGCTGACCTGCCCAAGCTGCCGGATCAGGTGCGCATTGAAATGAATTCGCGCAAGCTTGCCAAGGGCGACATTTTTGTGGCCGTGCCTGGTAGCCAGCGTGACGGACGCGATTTCATCGAGCAAGCCCTTGAGGCTGGGGCTTCGCTTGTTTTAGCGCAGGGGTCTCACGGCGATGTACAGCTTGAGGGGCGGGTGTTGAAGCTACCGCATTTGTCGTCGCGCTTAGGCGAGCTAGGTAGGGCACTGTACCAGGTGCCTAGTGATCTGGAAGTCATTGCGGTGACCGGTACCAATGGTAAAAGCTCTGTTACTCACTATATTGCTGCCCTCAGCGAAGCGTTGGGAATACCTGCGGGTCTTGTCGGCACCTTAGGCGTGGGGCGTCCTGGCGAACTGAGCGATAGTGGCTTAACCACGCCTGGCCCCTTGGCGCTACAGGCGACGCTGGGTGAGTTGGCCCAACAGGGGGTGAAGCGCGTTGCCCTCGAAGCCTCTTCCCACGCTCTGGATCAGTACCGGTTGGAAGCGGTCAACGTTAGTGTAGGGGTGTTTACCAATCTGACCCGCGACCATTTAGATTATCACGGCAGCATGGCGGCCTATGCGGCCTCGAAAGCCAAGCTGTTTCGCCGTTCTGAGCTTAGCTTGGCGGTGGTGAATGGTGATGACCCTTTGGCGCGCTTAATGCTGGCTGGTTCTAGTAGCCGCGTACGTGTGCTGGCCACTGGGCAAGACGAGGCCGTTACGCTGCGGGTGCTGGACTGGCAGGCGTTCGAGCAGGGGCAGCAGGCGATGATTGCGACCCCCGATGGCGAGAAAATGCTGCGCTTAACGTTAATGGGGCGCTTTAATTTAGATAACGTTCTGCTAGCGATGGCTGTGCTGTATGGGTTAGGTGAATCCCTCGATGCGCTGTTTGATGCAGCGACAACACTTTCTCCGGTGCCGGGGCGTATGGAGCGCTATGGCGATGTGGACGCCCCCAGTGTGGTCGTGGACTATGCCCACACACCGGATGCCCTACAGAGTGCCCTTCAGGCGCTACGTGCTCACTTGGGGGACGCGGGTAAATTGTGGTGTGTGTTTGGCTGCGGCGGGGAGCGTGATACGGGTAAGCGAGCCGAGATGGCCCGGGTCGCCGAGCAGTTGGCAGATCGCATCGTTGTCACTGACGATAATCCGCGGAATGAATCCGCCGCGCAAATCCGTGAGCAGATTCTGACCGGGTTCTCAACCGCTGTGCAGCCGATTGAAATTGCTGAGCGTCGCGAGGCCGTAGTAGCGGCTATTCAACAAGCTGGCGCCCAGGATGTGGTGCTGATCGCCGGGAAAGGGCATGAGGCGTATCAGGAGATACAGGGGGTGCGCCATCCTTACGCCGATAGCGAAGAGATTCAACGCGCTTTTGCTCAGCGGAGAGCGCAGTAATGCATTGGGCTCTTGGTCAAGTGGCCGCCGCGCTCGGCATCGAAGCGCCATCAGGCAGTGCACAGTTAATCATTCACTCGGTTGTTACCGATAGCCGTAAAATTGAGCCTGGCTGCCTGTTTGTCGCGTTAAAAGGCGTCAATTTTGATGGCCACGATTTTGTCGAGCGTGCCCATGCGCTTGGCGCGGCAGCGGCGTTGGTCGACGCACCTGTTGCTAGCGACTTACCCCAATTGGTGTGTCCCGATACGCGCTTAGCCCTGGGATTGCTAGCCGGTGCACATCGGCGCGCATGGCACGGGCCCTTGGTAGCGGTCACCGGCAATAGTGGTAAAACCACGGTTAAGGAGATGTGCGCGGCACTGCTAAGGCCTTTGGGCGAGGTGTTAGCGACCGAGGGGAATCTGAACAATGATTTCGGTGCGCCGCTGACCTTATTGCGATTGCGCCAACAGCACAAAGTCGCCGTGATAGAGTTAGGCGCTAATCATCTGGGTGAAATCGCCTGGACGGCGCCGCTGGCACAGCCCGATATTGCGATTATCACCAATGTCACCGGCGCCCATGTGGGTGAGTTTGGCGGCATGGGGCAGATCGCCCAGGCGAAAAGTGAACTGCTCGCCGGGCTAAGCGAGCAGGGTACGGCCATATTGAACCGCGATGATCGCTACTACTCCTTTTGGGCTTCGCGTGCGGCCCCAAGGCGAGTGGTTAGCTTTGGCTTTCATCCCCAGGCAGATGTCAGCGCCTCAGCGCTTTCCTGTGATCCTCAAGGGCGGTATGCTTTCACGCTACTGCAGCATGGTCAGGCGCTGGGCCAAGTGCGTTTACCGCTACTTGGCAAGCATAATGTCAGCAATGCCTTAGCTGCGGCTGCCGCGGCATTAGCGCTGGGCGTGCCGCCAGAGCAGATCATTACGCGCGTGGGTGCATTGCAAGCGCTAGCGGGTAGACTAACCGTAGTGCCCGGTATGCGGGGGGGCAAGCTACTGGATGATACTTACAATGCCAACCCCGGGGCGGTCAAAGCCGCTCTGGATACGCTGGCAAGTTTCCCGGCTCCACGCTGGTGTGCATTGGGCGTAATGGGCGAGCTGGGAGACGAGTCGGCAGCGCTGCATGCGGACATTGGCCGTTACGCTGCAGAGCTTGGCATTGATCAGCTGTTGACGCTGGGCGACGCGGCACGCGCTGCCAGCGAGGCCTTTGGTCGTGGGCTGCATTTTAACGATCACGAGGCGCTAACGCGTCATGTCACTAATACTTTGCCGCCGGACACCACCTTGCTGGTGAAAGGGTCGCGCAGTGCGGGCATGGAACATGTCATTAATGCACTGCGTTCGGATAAATAAGGTAAACGCCGTTCATGTTACTTCACTTGGCGAATTTTCTGTCGCAGTACCAATCTGATTTTCAGGTAGTCAATTATTTAACCCTGCGCGTGATTCTAGGCGCTCTCACCTCATTAATGCTCTGCTTATGGCTGGGGCCATGGATGATCCGCAAACTGGTCGAGGGGCAAATCGGTCAATCCGTGCGTGACGATGGCCCTCAGTCCCATCTTTCCAAGGCGGGTACCCCGACCATGGGGGGAGCGATGATTCTGTTGGCCATTGCCATGAGTACCTTGCTATGGGGTGACCTAACCAATCTTTATATTTGGGTGGTGTTAGGCGTCACACTAGGTTTTGGTGCTATCGGCTGGGTCGATGATTACCGCAAAGTAGTGGAGAAAAATCCGCGTGGCTTACCCGCCCGCTGGAAGTATTTCTGGCAGTCGGTGGTGGGGATTGGGGCGGCAGTGCTGCTTTATTTGACTGCCTCAACGCCGGTCGAAACCAGCTTGTTAGTGCCAATGTTCAAAGAGGTCGCACTGCCGCTGGGCCTATTCTATATCGTGCTCACCTACTTAGTGATTGTGGGCAGTTCCAATGCGGTTAATTTGACCGATGGTCTGGATGGCTTGGCAATTATGCCTACGGTACTGGTGGCCATGGGCTTGTCAGTGTTTGCTTATGCCAGCGGCAATACGGTGTTTGCCGAGTATTTACATATTCCGTTTATTGCCGGTACCGGTGAGCTGGCGGTTTTTTGTGCCACCATTGCCGGTGCTGGGCTTGGCTTTTTATGGTTCAACACTTACCCCGCCCAGGTCTTTATGGGCGACGTAGGTGCCTTGGCGTTAGGGGCTGCGTTGGGCGTGGTGGCAGTGATCGTGCGTCAGGAGATCGTGCTGTTTATTATGGGCGGTATTTTTGTCATGGAGACGGTGTCGGTCATTCTTCAGGTGGGGTCCTATAAGCTTACCGGGCGGCGCATCTTTCGCATGGCGCCACTGCATCACCACTATGAATTGAAAGGTTGGCCTGAGCCGCGGGTAATCGTGCGTTTTTGGATCATTACCGTGGTGCTGGTGCTGCTCGGCCTCGCAACGCTCAAGGTTCGTTAATGAAAGTTCGTTGATGCAAATGGCCAAGAGTGGATCGACGGGTCGAGAGCATGAGGCGAGAGGAAGCCGGTGATGGTTCGAGTTGCTAAAGGATTAACGCTAGTGGTGGGGCTGGGGCTGTCGGGTCGAGCGATATGCCGCCATTTAAGCCGCTTGAAAGTGCCCTACATGGTAGCGGATACACGTGCCGAACCTCCGGGGTTGGATGACTTTAAAGCCGCTCATCCGGATGTTGAAGTTCACTGTGGCCCGTTAACGTCGCTGGATCTGCGTGATGTTGATGAGGTGGTGGTTAGCCCTGGTCTTGATCCGAGAATGCCGGGTTTGATAGAGCTGGCGGATCAACTAAACCCGCACACAGGTGAACCGATGGTGGTGGGCGAGATAGCCCTCTTTGTTCGCGCCGCTAACGCCCCCATCGCCGCTATTACCGGATCCAATGCCAAGTCAACAGTCACTTCGCTGCTGGGAGAAATGGCCGCTGCTGCCGGTGTTAATGCGGCGGTGGGGGGGAATCTTGGCACCCCTGCGCTGGATCTGTTGGCCAGCCATCCCGATGCCGCGCTCTATATCTTAGAGCTTTCAAGCTTTCAGCTTGAAATGACGCCCCATCTGAATGCCAGTTGTGCTGCCTTTCTGAACTTATCCGAAGACCACCTGGATCGCCATGGAGATATGCACGGCTATCGCACCGCCAAACAGCGTATTTTTATGGGTGCCGAGCACGCCGTGGTGAATGCCGATGATTCTAACACGTGGCCTGAGTATCCCGTTGACCAAGTGACTTACTTTACGCAAGCAGCCCCAAAGGGGGGCGAGTGGGGGCTGGCGCTTCACCAGAGCAAATTGACGTTAATGCAGGGCTCCACCCCTTGGTTGGCTATTGATGAGTTAAAAATGGCCGGCCAGCACAACTATCTCAATGCTTTGGCGGCACTGGCCATGGGGCAAGTGCTGGGCTTTGCGGCTGAGCCCATGTGCAGCGCGCTGCGGGAATTTAAGGGCTTGGTACACCGCAGCGAAGTGATTGCAGAAATTAACGGCGTCACCTGGGTTAACGACACTAAAGGCACCAATGTTGGGGCCACGCTGGCGGCGATTAACGGCATTGGCGCGACGCTGGAAGGCCGTTTGATTTTACTCGCTGGCGGGATTGGCAAAGGCGCAGACTTTACCCCGTTGGCCAAACCCTTAACAGCCTGCGCGCGTCACGTGCTGTTGTTTGGCAGAGATGCTCCGCTACTGGCCGAGGCGCTGCATGGGCACGTAACGACCCAGCAAGTTGACGATTTAACCCAGGCCATGCAGGCAGCGTTTGAACTCGCCCAGCCGGGTGACTGTGTGCTGCTCTCACCCGCCTGTGCAAGCCTGGATCAATTTGCCAATTACCCAGCGCGCGGCGAGGCATTTCGTCGCTGGGTGCTGGATAAAGCATCGACTACAGCCGAGGAAGCGCCATGAGTCGAATTCAGCGTCTGCGCACGGTGCTTACCACTCGGGATCTACCCTGCGACGTGTGGCTCATTGTAGCGGCGGTGGCCTTGGCGGGGTTGGGTTGGGTCATGGTCAGCTCGGCGTCGATTGGCTTGCTGGAAGATACCTATCACTACTCACGTCAGCACGGCGTTTTCCTGGTGCTTGCCATCATCGCCTGCGTATTTATGCTCTGTGTGCCGCTTGAAGTGTGGCGCCAAAACGCAGCGCTAATTCTGCTCGCCACTATTTTTCTATTGGTTTTGGTGCTGATTGTTGGTCAGGAGATCAATGGTAGTAAGCGCTGGATAGCGTTGCCGGGGCCCTTGCCGAGTTTGCAGGTCTCTGAATTTGCCAAAGTCGGGCTGATTTTCTATATGGCGGCGTTTATGTCGCGTTTTACCTACGATTTGCGTCGTCGAGCGTTCAGCATGTGGCGCCCTCTGGCCGTGCTGGCCGTACCGGTTGGGCTGCTATTTTTAGCACCTGATTTCGGCGGGATGGTGGTCTTTACCGTCTGCGTGATTGGCATGCTGATGATGTGCGGTGCCTCGCTGGTGCTGCTGGTTGGCAGCGGGCTGCTGCTCGGCTCCGGGGCGGTTGTAATGGTGTTGATAGAACCCTACCGGCTGGCCCGGTGGACCAGTTTTTTAGACCCCTGGGCCGATCAGTTTGCGACCGGCTACCAGTTAACTCAAGCGTTAATAGCCTTCGGACGGGGGCACGTCACCGGTACTGGCTTGGGTAACAGTGTGCAAAAACTGCATTACCTGCCCGAAGCGCATACCGACTTTATCTTTGCCGTAATCGCTGAAGAGTTGGGCATGATCGGCGCGATTATCGTCGTGCTGTTGTTCACGCTGTTTATTGCCCGCGCTATGTGGATAGGGCGCAAAGCTGAACTGGCAGGGCATCTATTTGGCGCTTATGTAAGCTACGGCATCGGCTTTGTCGTAGCCGCCCAGGCGTTTATTAACATGGCGGTAAGTTCCGGGCTGTTGCCGACTAAAGGGCTAACGCTGCCGCTGATGAGCTATGGCGGCTCTAGCCTGCTAGTGACAGGCGTAATGGTTGGGCTACTGCTGCGCACGGATGCTGAAACACGTCATCGCCCCCGACGCGCGTCCACCCCCTATAAATCGCGCCATGAACCGCGTTTATCGTAACGCTATGCCGCTTGGTGCTACCAGGAGTTTGATGTGACGACTAACGTTAGCCGACGAGTACTGATTATGGCGGGGGGCACCGGCGGCCACGTGTTCCCAGCCTTGTCACTCGCCAACGCTTTGCAGGCGCAGCAGGTCGACGTTGAGTGGTTGGGCAGTCCTAGAGGGATTGAAAACCGCCTGGTGCCCGAAGCGGGCATTAAATTACATACCATTGCGGTTAGCGGGCTGCGCGGCAATGGCTTGACGGGCTGGCTAAAAGCACCGCTAAACCTTAGCCGTGCGGTACTGCAGGCGCGTGCGGTTATTCGCGACTTCAAGCCTCATGTGGTGGTCGGCTTGGGTGGCTTTGCCAGTGGTCCTGGCGGGTTAGCTGCTTGGCTGACGCGCGTTCCTTTAGTGATCCATGAGCAGAATGCCGTGGCAGGCCTGACCAATCGCGTGCTGTCGCGACTCGCCAAGCGTACCTATGCCGCTTTCCCCGAGGCCTTTGGGGCGCGTGCCGACGTCATTGGCAATCCAGTGCGTGACGATATCGCCGCCTTAGGGAATACCCCAAGAGATGCGGAGAGCCTCTCTGCAAGGCCTCTGCGGTTGCTGGTGGTGGGAGGCTCGCTCGGTGCCGTCGCCCTTAACGAGCGCCTGGCCCCCGCGCTGGCAGCTCTGCCCATTGAGCGTCGCCCCCAGGTGCGCCATCAGGCGGGTAAAAACCGTGAAAAGACCACTGCTGAAAATTATCAGCAGCACGGCGTGAGCGCCGAGGTTAGCCCCTTTATTGACGATATGGCCGCTGCCTATGAGTGGGCCGACTTAGTGGTGTGTCGCTCAGGCGCCTTGACTGTCGCGGAGTTGGCTGCCGCGGCCAAGCCAGCGCTGCTAGTGCCGTTTCCTTTTGCCGTTGATGACCATCAGCGGATCAACGCCCAGGTACTCGTCAAGGCGGGGGCGGCCAAGTGCGTGGTTCAGTCTGAGCTCACCGTTGAGCGGTTAAGTGAATTTTTAAATCAATTGCTCGTCCCAAATACCCTGGCTGCGATGGCGGCGAATGCACGTCAGGCCGCCCATTTAGACGCCACAAAGCGCTTGGCTGAAGGGTGTTTGGCGATGGTGCCGTTAGGAGACTCTGCGTGATCGATTCAGACAAAACCATGACACCCTCACGTTCTGCCGCTGGCCCCGGCATGCGCCGAATTCGGCGACTCCATTTTGTCGGCATTGGTGGCGCAGGGATGTGCGGTATTGCCGAGGTGTTAGCGAATCAAGGTTACACCGTGAGCGGTAGTGATGCGAAAACCTCTTCGGTCGTGGAGCGGCTGCGGCAATGCGGTGTTGGTGTGGCGATCGGGCATGCCGAGGCCAATGTCGAGGGCGCTGATGTGGTGGTGGTGTCGAGCGCCATTGATGAAACCAATCCAGAAATACGCTGGGCCCATGAGCACCGCGTGCCGGTGGTGCGCCGGGCTGAAATGCTCGCTGAACTAATGCGTTTTCGTCACGGTATTGCCGTGGCGGGTACTCATGGTAAAACCACCACGACCAGCTTGACGGCAACACTGCTGGCTGAAGGGGGGCTCGATCCCACCTTTGTGATTGGTGGCAAGCTGACCAGTGCCGGTGCCAATGCCCGCTTAGGTGAGGGCGACTATTTAGTTGCCGAAGCCGATGAGTCCGACGCCTCCTTTTTGCATCTACAGCCGATGGTGTCGGTTGTCACCAATATCGATGCTGACCATATGGCGACCTATGGCGGCGACTTTGAACGGCTCAAAAGTACCTTTATCGAATTCCTACACAACTTGCCGTTTTATGGCTTGGCTGTGCTGTGTATCGATGACCCCCATGTGCGCGTGCTGTGTGAACAGGTGAAGCGGCAGTTCGTGACCTATGGGTTTGATAGCGATGCCGATTACCGGATTGTTGATTTTGCCCAGCGTGGCGGTGAAGTGACGTTCACGGCGCTACGCCCTGGTGGCGCTGCGCAGTTAAATGTCCGTTTGGCTATGCCGGGGCGCCACAATGCTCTAAACGCCATGGCGGCAATTGTGGTAGCCACCGATGCTGGTGTGAGCGATAGCGCTATTTTGAGCGGTTTGGCAGGTTTTGCCGGTGTTGGTCGCCGTTTTCAGGTGCATGGTCATTTCCCTGCACCCCAAGGGGGCGGCGATATCATGCTGGTGGATGACTATGGCCACCATCCTCGTGAAGTTGATATGGTCATTCAGGCTATTCGTGCAGGCTGGCCAGATCGTCGCCTAGTCATGCTTTATCAGCCCCATCGCTATAGCCGTACCCGCGATTTATACGAAGATTTTGTCAGGGTGCTTTCTCAAGTCGATACGCTTGTGCTGCTTGATGTTTACAGTGCCGGTGAAGCGGTTATTCCTGGTGCTGAAGGAAAAACCCTGGCGGGCTCCATTCGTCAGCGTGGCGACGTCGACCCACTATTTGTCGAGCATAAACACGAACTGCCTGCGCTGTTAACCAACGTATTGCGCCCAGGCGATATTTTAATAACCCAGGGCGCCGGTGATGTGGGTGGGATCTCCCTGCGCCTGGCCCAGGCACAGCTAGCGATGAACGAGGTGGATCTGTGAGTGTTGACGTAGCAACCCCCCAGTCTCTTGAAAAAGTCGTTGTCGTTTACGGTGGCACCTCTGCTGAACGCGAGGTGTCGCTGAAAAGCGGGTCGGCGGTGCTTGCGGCGCTGCAGCGTAAAGGTGTCAACGCCTGCGGCTATGATCCCCGCGACAACGGCCTAGTGGGCTTGGAACAACTGGCTCCTTCGCTTGTCTTTGTGGCTCTGCATGGCCGCGGCGGGGAAGACGGCACCCTACAGGGCGCGCTAGAACTGCTCGACATTCCTTATACCGGCAGCGGGGTGCTTGCTTCGGCCCTGGGGATGGATAAGCAGCGCACCAAGCAGGTATGGAGCGCAGTTGGGCTACCCACTCCGGAAAGTATTATGTTGGAGGCAACGGCGGAGTGGTCCGCCGTGGTCGAGCAACTTGGCTTGCCGTTGATTGTGAAGCCTGTGCATGAGGGGTCGACGCTGGGTATTAGCATTGTAAAAAGCCAGGCAGCGCTTGAAGCGGCTTATCACGAGGCGGCCCAGTTCGACGCCCGCGTGATGGCAGAGCGTTTTGTGGTGGGTGAAGAGTATACCGTTGCGCTGCTAGGTGATCAGGTGCTGCCGGCGATTCGTGTTGAAGTACCGGGTGGTTTCTACGACTACGAGGCCAAATATATCGCTAATACCACCCAGTATCACTTGCCCTGCGGTTTGTCGGCGCAACATGAGGCTGAGCTTGCATTGCTTTGCCAGCAGGCGTTTGTCGCTATCGGTGGAGTCGGCTGGGGCCGGGTTGATGTCATGCGTGATAGTGAAGGGCGTTTTTGGCTGTTGGAAGTCAATACGGTGCCAGGTATGACCGATCATAGTTTGGTACCTCAAGCGGCGGCTCATGCGGGCATTAGCTTTGATGATCTAGTGTTACGAATACTCAATACCGCAGGCGAGCAGTTCACAGCATGAGTAATGACCTGTTTAAAAGCGCCTTTTTAAAAAGTGCCTTATGAAAAAGCGTAACGCTTGGTTGGGAATTCTCCTGCTGGCGCTACTTATGGGAGCTGGCGGGCGGGCGCTTTGGCTGTGGCTGGATCGTCCGATTGAACGTGTGTCTATTCTCGGTGAATGGGAGTACGTCAGCGCTGACTACCTGCGTACTCAGTTGGCGCCCCTGGTGGTTGATGCCACCTGGTTATCAGCTGATTTGGGTGAATTACGCGACCGTGCACTGCAAGTGGGTTGGTTAAACGAAGTGCGCATTTCCCGTGAGTGGCCGAATGCACTGGTGTTTGAGCTGGTTGAACAGCAGCCTGTCGCACGCTGGAATGATGACTTCTTGCTTAACCCTGAAGGTGAGCCTTTCGCTTTTGCGCCATTATCACCACCTGCAGGTTTACCCGATCTCGCTGGCCCTGCTGGAAGCAGTGAAGAAGTGCTGGATTATTACCACCGGTTAAAACTTCACTTTGAACAGTTATCGTTGAATCTTACTCAACTTCGTTTAGAGCCGCGCGGTGCCTGGCGGCTACAATTAAACGATGGCGCTTGGGTGATGTTAGGTCGGCGTCAGCATGAAGTGCGCTTAGCACGATTGTCGGCTTCATGGCAGCGTGAGTTGTCGTCTCTTGGCGATCAGATTCGTTATATTGACCTGCGCTACCCTAACGGTGTTGCTGTTGCTTGGCATGGAGAAAGTGAATTTACGGTGCAAGATGAGTAGCTCTTCTATTACTTGATGCAAATAAGGTGTAAAAGTGAGTGGTTGCCATCGTTGAAAAAGCCAGTAATCGGCTTTAAATTGCTACCCAAGCCTATTATTGTGGATTTGTACTAGTCGTATTGCGACTATTGTTTCTATACTATGGGCCAGAAGCGGGTTAAATAGTTTTTAATTTCGACTATTGGTACTTAGCGATTGTCTGAAAAGCAGCACTGATTATTTTGGGTAGCACGCTTTCAATGTTAAGCGTTAGATTAAGCGCCACCCTATTTATATTTATTTTTAACAATGACGCAAGGAGATTTCCCGACTCATGGCAGGCTCACCCAACGCATCCAATATGGTGGTCGGGCTGGACATTGGAACGTCCAAGGTCGTCGCGATAGTCGGTCAACCTACCGACGACGGCGGAATTGAAATTGCAGGTATTGGTTCGCATCCTTCGCGTGGCATGAAGCGTGGCGTAGTGATCAATATTGAATCGACTGTGCAGTCTATCCAGCGCGCCGTTGAAGAAGCAGAATTAATGGCCGGTTGTGATATTCACTCGGTATACGTTGGCGTGGCAGGCAGCCATATCAGTTCAATGAACTCGGATGGCGTTGTCGCTATTAAAGAGCGTGAGGTAACGCCCTCCGATATTGAACGTGTGATTGACTCCGCGCGGGCGCGTGCCATCTCTGAAGGCCAGCGAGTGCTGCATGTGCTGCCCCAAGAGTTCTCGATTGATGCCCAGGGGGGCATTCGTGAGCCGCTTGGCATGTCCGGTGTGCGCTTGGAAGCACAGGTGCACTTAGTGACAGCCGCATTAAACGCGGTGCAGAATATTGAGAAGTGTGTGCGCCGCTGCGGTCTTGAAGTTGATGCTATTATCTTAGAGCAGCTCGCCTCTAGTATGGCCGTGCTGACTGAAGATGAGCGTGAACTGGGCGTCTGTATGGTCGACATTGGTGGTGGAACCACCGACATGGCTATTTTCAGCGAAGGCGCCATACGCCATACGGCGGTGATTCCTATCGCCGGGGATCAAGTCACTAACGATATCGCCATGGCGTTGCGAACACCCACGCAGCACGCTGAAGAGATCAAAGTTAAATACGCTTGCGCGCTAACCCATTTAGCCGCCAGCGATGAAATGATTAAAGTACCTAGCGTAGGTGATCGTCCAGCGCGTGATCTATCGCGCCAAGCGCTTGCTGAAGTGGTAGAACCACGCTACGAAGAGCTATTTACGCTAGTGAGAGACGAATTGCGCCGTAGTGGCTATGAAGACATGGTGGCTGCTGGGATAGTGCTTACCGGCGGTACCTCGCGCATGGAAGGGGTTAGCGAATTGGCAGAAGAGATTTTCCATATGCCCGTTCGTATCGCATGTCCGCAGAATGTAAGAGGTTTGGCGGACGTCGTTTGTAATCCCATTTATGCGACGGGCGTTGGTCTGCTGCATTATGCCTTGCAGGAAACGCGTCATGGGCAAGGTCTAAGAAGCCACGGGGGAGTGGTTGCAGCCCATAAGGGCCGTAACGAGCTTGCCCGGCGTGATATCAAGGAAGACCATTCGGCGCTGGCAAGAATTAAAGGCTGGTTCAAAGGAAATTTCTGACAGGGCCGCAAGCGCGGTTCAGGAGACGGGGCTTATGTTCGAATTGGTAGATAACGCACCCTCGAGCAGTGCGGTCATCAAAGTGGTTGGCGTTGGCGGCGGTGGCGGCAATGCTGTTAACCACATGGTCGAAAGCAATATTGAAGGCGTTGAGTTTATCTGCGCCAACACGGACGCCCAGGCGCTGAAACGCTGTGCAGCGAAGACGGTGTTGCAATTGGGTAGCGAAATCACTAAAGGATTAGGCGCAGGTGCCAATCCCGACGTGGGCCGCCAAGCCGCAATGGAAGACCGCGAACGCATTGCGGAATTGCTGGTCGGTGCCGATATGGTCTTCATCACTGCCGGTATGGGCGGTGGTACGGGCACAGGGGGTGCGCCGGTGGTTGCCCAGGTCGCCAAGGAACTGGGGATTCTCACCGTTGCGGTAGTGACGCGCCCCTTCCCCTTTGAAGGGCCAAAGCGTATGCGCGCTGCTGAAGAGGGCATGAAAGAGCTCTCTGAGCATGTGGATTCGCTGATCACTATTCCTAACGAAAAATTGCTTTCTGTGCTGGGCAAGAGTGCCACGCTACTGACGGCCTTTAGTGCGGCGAACGATGTGCTGCTGGGGGCTGTTCAAGGTATCGCAGAACTGATCACTAGCCCGGGCATCATCAACGTCGATTTTGCTGATGTGCGCACCGTTATGTCTGAAATGGGCATGGCGATGATGGGTACCGGTGGTGCCACGGGTGAAAATCGTGCTCGCGAAGCCGCCGAGAAAGCGATCCGCAGCCCGCTGCTGGAAGATATCGACCTTCACGGTGCACGCGGTATCTTGGTCAACATTACTGCAGGCCCCGATTTGTCGATCGGCGAGTTCAACGATGTAGGCGCTACCGTCCAGGAGTTTGCGTCTCCAGATGCCACCATTGTCGTCGGCACCTCCATTGATATGGAAATGTCCGACGAGCTGCGTGTCACTGTTGTTGCCGCCGGCTTGGACGGGCAAAAGCCTAAGGCGGCCGCGCGCGAGCCTGCCCGTCGGTCAGCTGCAGAGTCCTCGGATTACCGCAAGTTGCAACAGCCAACGGTAATGCGTCAGCAGGCAACAGCACGCGCTGAAGCACCCGAAGCGGCCGCAAAACCGCGTCCTGAAAAGCGTCGCGCTTCCGAAGCCGATGACTATCTGGACATCCCCGCGTTTCTACGCCGCCAGGCGGATTGATTCTCGCTATCAGGCTCATTGCAACAGCGAGCGAGCGTTTTATTGGCTAAAACGCTCGTTTGCTGTTAAAGTGAACACTGTTTGATAACTTTTCCCCTGCGGTTATTACCGTCATTAGAGCTCGGCTACTATCCATGATCAGACAACGCACCCTACAAAACGTCATTCGCGCCACCGGAGTGGGCCTGCATTCTGGCAAAAAAGTCCACTTAGCTCTGCGTCCGGCGCCGGCCAATACTGGGATTGTGTTTGTTAGAACCGATCTGGATCCCGTTGCGCACGTTCCCGCACGGGCAGAATTGGTTGAAGATACCAAGCTATGTACTGCTCTTGTGTTTAACGGGGTCAAGGTAGCTACCGTTGAGCACCTGATGTCGGCCTTTGCTGGGTTGGGTATCGATAACGCCTATGTGGATGTTAGTGAACCTGAAGTGCCTATTATGGACGGCAGTGCGAGTCCATTTGTGTTTTTAATCCAATCAGCGGGAATTTTAGAACAGGATGCTGCGAAGAAATTCATTCGCATCAAGCACCGTGTAGCGGTGACCGATGGCGATAAAGAAGCGGTGTTCTTACCCCATCAAGGGTTCAAAGTCTCCTTTGCAATCGACTTTGATCATCCTGTTTTTGAGCAGCAGAAACAGACCGCGTTGATCGATTTCTCGACCACGTCCTTCGTTAAAGAAGTTTCCCGTGCACGTACTTTTGGATTTATGCGTGACTTAGAGTTCTTACGCTCTAACAATCTGGCGCTAGGCGGAAGTCTAGACAACGCCATTGTGGTGGATGATTACCGCATCGTTAATGAAGGCGGCCTGCGCTACGAAGATGAGTTTGTTAAGCACAAAGTATTGGATGCTATCGGTGACTTGTACCAGCTGGGTTATAGCCTGATCGGCGAGTTCCGTGGGGTGAAATCTGGCCACGCACTCAATAATCAGCTCTGCCGCGAATTGATGGCGCAGCCCGATGCCTATGAAATTGTCACCTTTGAAGAGGAAAAGGCGGTTGCGCCGATCTCTTATGCCGCACCTGCAATGGCGTGATGTAGCTAGGCTTCGCTTTTTATATTAGCGCTTTTTTACTTTTTGATTCATAAAGCATCGCTTAGGCGGTGCTTTATGCTTTTAAGAGTGTGGCGATAAGGCACTAAGCCTGATGGGAAGAGAAAATGGTGTGAGCGTTACTTGGCTGGCCGAGCATGAGATGCAAGCCGTTCCAAGGCACGTTTTAGCGCTGGATTGGTAGTATCTTCAGCGCACTCGGAAAGGGTTTTGCCCGCGTCGGCCGACAGACTACGCGTGTTACGCTTTGGTGCCACAATAGGGCGTACAGGGCGTACCTTAAAGGTAAAGCCGCTGACTCCTTCAAAGCCAGGCAGTTGATGGAGCAGTTCCAATAAGCGCCGCTGTTCGAAGCGTAACCACGTCAGCCAGCTCGCCTGACCGCTAATCAGGGTTAAACGACCTTCGCTAAAGCCACCCACAAAAATATGTTCGCGCATCTCTTCGGGCAAGTGGGCGCGCAAGTGTCGCTGGGCCTGATCGATGAGACGAGATAGGCGCATTAACTGATTAATATCACCCGACTTGGAGAGCAGACGGGCGATGGGCTGTGCGCGAGAACGCTTAACCTTTATACTCATACGCTTAATTCCTAGGGTGCTGCTGTTTAGGCACCGCTACTAATGACGTCGGCCACCTTCGCCGATGGCTGATTAGTAAACTCTACCACGCTCAGGAGCCGGTCTACAGCATGTCACCTACGCTTGATGTTCAATCAGCTTTGCCGCGGCGCCATCGCCGTTACGGTTTAGCGCGTTGGTGGCTGGCCGGTCTGTTGGTGAGTTGTCTTTTACCCGCCAGTTTAGGCCCTGCAGATGCATTCCGCGGCGGTGAGCGTAGCGTCACGATCTGTTTCTGGGTGCCCGCGATTTTACGCGCCCAGTCCCACTGGGTGGCCAGGCGTCGGCGCGCGCTGCAACGTTTTGCTCAAAGCCCCCAGCGCTTTGCGCCTGTTCGGCGTCTATGTCTTTGGCTAGCCCCGATGGCTATGCTGGTCGCCGCCCGGGATGTCTTGACCCAGCGCGGCCCGCCTTCCCGCTAAGTCTGTCGATAATACATCTACTTTGTGCATGCTCTAGAGATAAACAGCATGCATTGAAAGGGCAATGTCCGCTGGGACGCTCGTGAATACTTGGATATTTCATGCTTAATAATTTATTACGAAAAGTCGTGGGCTCTAAAAACGACCGCGATGTCAAACGCATGCACAAGAAGGTGCCGCAGATTAACGCATTAGAAGCAGAGCTTGAGGCGATTAGCGATGCTGAACTGCAAGGTAAAACCGCCGAGCTGCGCCAGCGCTTAGAAGCCGGTGAGTCGCTTGATTCGCTGTTAGCGCCCGCCTTTGCGATCGTGCGAGAAGCCAGTAAGCGCGTTATGGGCATGCGTCACTTCGATGTGCAGATGGTAGGCGGCATGACCCTGCACCGTGGCCGCATCGCTGAAATGAAAACCGGTGAGGGTAAAACGCTGGTGGCGACGCTGGCGGTGTACCTGAATGCATTGCCGGGTAAAGGGGTGCACGTGGTCACGGTGAACGACTACCTGGCTCGCCGTGATGCTGAGTGGATGCGTCCGCTGTATGAATTTCTGGGCCTTACCATTGGCGTCATTTTCTCCGGCCAGACAGGCGAAGAGAAGCGTCATGCGTACCAGTGTGATATTACCTATGGCACCAACAACGAGTTCGGCTTCGATTATCTACGCGATAACATGGCGTTCTCGTTAGAAGATAAAGTTCAGCGTGGCCTGCACTATGCGATTGTCGATGAGGTTGACTCGATTCTTATCGATGAAGCGCGTACGCCGCTGATTATTTCCGGCGCGGTCGATGAGAATACCGACCTCTATAAAGTCGTCAATCAACTTGCCCAGCAGCTTGAAAAAGGCGAAGAGATTGAAGATGAGGAAGCCACGGTTGTTGGTGACTTCTTGGTCGATGAGAAGCAGAAGCAGGTAGAGTTAACCGAGCAGGGGCATAATAAAGTTGAAGAGCTGATGCGCGCTGAAGGCTTATTGGGCGATGACGAGTCGCTGTATGCCGCGCAAAACCTTAACTTGCTTCAGCATATGCACTCGGCGCTGCGCGCCCGCCATCTCTATAATCGTGATGTCGACTACATCATCTCTGAAGGTCAGGTGGTGATCGTCGACGAGCACACCGGCCGCTCTATGCCCGGGCGCCGCTGGTCGGAAGGGTTGCACCAAGCCGTCGAGGCCAAAGAGGGCGTCACGGTGCAGCGCGAAAGCCAAACGCTAGCCTCAACGACGTTCCAGAACTACTTCCGTCTGTATGAAAAACTCGCCGGGATGACCGGTACGGCGGATACTGAAGCCTTTGAGTTTCGGCAAATTTACGGCCTCGACGTGGTGGTGATTCCCACCAATCGGCCACTGGCCCGTAAAGACCTCAACGATCTGGTTTATTTGAGCGCTGAAGAGAAGTACGAAGCGATCATCAAAGATGTCAAAACCGAGACCGAAGCCGGGCGTCCAGTGCTGGTGGGTACGGCTTCTATTGAGACATCCGAGTACCTTGCCAAGCTGATGCGCGAGGCGGGTCTTACGTTCAATGTGCTTAACGCCAAGCAGCACCAGAGTGAAGCGGAGATCATTGCTCAGGCAGGCCGCCCAGGGGCGATTACGATCGCCACCAACATGGCCGGTCGTGGCACCGATATCGTTCTAGGGGGTAACTGGGAGGCCGAAGTCGCCAAGCTGCAAAACCCTAGCCAAGAACAGGTTGAAGCGTTAAAAGTCGAGTGGCAAGCGCGCCACGATGGTGTGCTCGCCGCTGGCGGCCTGCATGTGGTGGGCTCTGAACGCCACGAGTCCCGGCGTATCGATAACCAACTGCGTGGCCGTGCCGGACGCCAGGGTGACCCCGGCTCAACGCGCTTCTTCTTGTCGCTTGAAGATAGTCTGATGCGCCTGTTCGGCTCTGACCGCGTCAAACGCTTGATGCAGGCATTGGGGCTTGAGCATGGCGAAGCCATTGAGCATAAGATGGTCTCTAACGCCGTTGAGCGTGCCCAGAAGAAAGTCGAAGGGCGTAACTTCGATATTCGTAAGCAGCTACTTGAGTACGACGACGTTGCCAACGATCAGCGCCGGGTGATCTACGACCAGCGCAATGAGATTCTGGCCGCGGACGATGTGGCTGATGCCGTTATTGGTATCCGCGAAGAGGTGATGGAGACGGCCATCAGCGACTACGTGCCGCCCCAAAGCCTGCCCGAGCAGTGGGATCTGCCCGGCTTGGAAGCGCACTTGAAGACGGAGTTCAACCTTGACGCACCGGTGGTTAAATGGGCCGCCGAAGATGATCGCTTTAGTGAAGAGCAGTTGCGTGAACGGCTGCAGACTATGCACCGCGAGGCCTATGCAGCCAAAATCGAGGCGGCTGGCGAGAAGCTGATTCGTCGCTTTGAGAAGCAGGTCATGCTGCAAGTGCTGGACACGCGTTGGAAAGAACACCTTCAGTCGATGGATCATTTGCGTCGCGGTATCCACCTACGTGGCTATGCTCAGAAAAACCCCAAGCAAGAGTACAAGCGTGAATCCTTTGAACTCTTCCAGCAGCTGTTAGAGCACATTAAAGCCGATGTGACGCGTATTCTGAGCCACGTACAGGTTCGTCAGCCCGAGGAAGTAGACGCCCTTGAGCAACAGCGCCGCGAAGCGCTGGCGCGGGAAACCGCCACGGCGGCAAGCCGTCATGACACCCCGACCCAGGAGCAGCCCGAAACTGAGCAGGAAGCGCCTGGTGTTGATGGCCGCCCTGTGCGTCGCGAAGGCCCGAAAGTGGGCCGCAACGACCCGTGTTTTTGTGGCTCGGGTAAAAAGTACAAGCAGTGCTGTGGAAAACTAAGCTAACGGCGCCCGTTTTGAGACCGTTTTTTGAGACGGTCTGTGAAACGGTCTTTGTCTAAAGGAGAAAATCATGGCGGTTGGAAACACTCCCTTTCCAGAGTTGCCACCCCTAAAAGGGGTGCGCCTGGGGGTTGCAATGGCGGGTATCAAAAAGCCGGATCGTCGTGATGTAGTGGTGATTGAACTGCCCGAGACCGTGACGGTGTCTGGGGTCTTTACCCGTAATGCGTTCTGCGCAGCGCCCGTTTTGGTGGCCAAGCAACACCTTGAGCAGTGCCGGGCAGAACACCGTTCGCCACGCTTTTGGCTGATCAACACTGGCAATGCTAACGCAGGTACGGGTGAAGCAGGTTTGCGGGATGCCAGGGCTAGCTGTGCAGAACTGGCTAAACAAGCCGGTGTGTCGTCGCAGGACGTGCTGCCGTTTTCAACCGGCGTAATTGGCGAGCCGCTGCCGATGGAGCGTCTGCTAGCGGGATTGGCACCGGCACTTGAAAGCATGGCCAGCGACAGTGTTGCCTGGGAACACGCAGGCCAAGGTATTTTAACCACCGATACTCGTGCCAAAGGCGCCAGTGTCACGGTTGAAATAGGCAATCAGCAGGTAACGATTAACGGCATCACGAAAGGGTCTGGCATGATCAAGCCCAATATGGCGACCATGCTGGGCTTTGTGGTGACCGATGCAACTATCGAAGCACCGCTGCTGGATCGGCTACTGCGTGAAACCGTCGATCGCTCGTTTAACTGCATCACGGTGGATAGCGATACCTCTACCAATGACGCTTGTATGTTGGCAGCGACCGGCACAGGCCCCCGCATTGCCGATGATGAGCAGATTGCCGTTTTCAGCAACGCCTTGCAGCGGGTAATGACCGAGCTGGCGCAGGCGATTATTCGCGACGCCGAGGGCGCAACCAAATTCGTTACCCTTCAGGTCGACGAAGCGAAAAGTCGTCAAGAGGCGCTCGATGTGGCCTTTACTGTTGCGCACTCACCGCTAGTCAAAACAGCGCTTTACGCTTCAGATGCTAATTGGGGGCGTATTTTGGCCGCGGTAGGACGAGCGCCTGTAAGCGACTTTGATGTCAACCGTGTGGTGATTGATTTAGGCGATGTACGTCTAGTTGAAAATGGCGGGCGTGCTGCAGGCTATACCGAAGCGGCAGGAAGCGCCGTCATGGCCGAGTCAGAAATTACCATTCGCATTAACTTGGGGCGCGGCGAGGAAAGTGCCACGGTATGGACCTCCGACCTCTCCCATGACTATGTGTCTATTAACGCGGATTACCGCAGCTAGTCAGTCTCCCCCTGTGTGGGGCGTTGGTTGGCAGGGGTAGTGGGCACACGCAGCGATATAGCACCGATGCCTTTAGCATTGGTGCACGCAGTGGATAAAGACGTAACGAGTATATGAGTCTATGAGCATAAAGGTAAAACGACGGGTTCACGTCGCGGCGGCAGCGATTATCAGCGCCGATCAACAGCAAGTACTGATCGCTCGTCGGCCATCAAACGTAGATCATGGCGGGCTTTGGGAGTTTCCAGGCGGCAAACTGGCCCCTTATGAAACAGGTCTTGAAGGGTTAAAGCGTGAACTGCACGAAGAGCTAGGCGTTGAGATTGTTTGTGCCCAGCCGTTGATTCGCGTCCACCATGAGTACCCCGACAAGCATATCTTGCTCGATGTATGGCAAGTGCATGAGTTTGCTGGCGAGCCCTTTGGTCGTGAAGGGCAGGCGGTGCGCTGGGTGCCCATGAGCGAGCTCTCCAACTACCCCTTCCCGGCGGCTAATTTGCCGATTCTGCGAGCGGTAAGGTTGCCTACCGAGTATTTAATTACCGGGGAAGAGTTGGATGAGGCGCGTTTCGATGCGTTTTTGGAACGCGCGCTGCGTGAAGACAAAATTCGCCTGGTACAACTGCGCGCCAAGCAGTTGGATGAAGCGGCTTATCTGGCTCGTGCCCAGCGTGCCTTGAGCCTGTGTCGTGAGCACGGCGCGCGACTGCTGCTCAATGGTGAGCCGACGCTGCTTGATCACATTGACGCCGATGGCATTCATTTGACCAGCGAGCGTTTGATGCAGCTCGAGCGTCGTCCGATTGCCGAAAGCAAGTGGCTGTCCGCATCAACACACAACCAAACGCAGCTTACCCAGGCGGCGGTGTTAGGCTGCGACTTTGTTAGCTTATCGCCGCTGCGCACCACACCGTCACACCCGGAAGTATTCCCGCTCGGCTGGCATGATTTCCAGCAGTTGGTAGAGCGCGCAGGCATGCCGGTATTCGCACTGGGTGGTATGACGCGCTTTGATGCCAATCATGCCCGTGCCGTGGGCGCTCAAGGAATCGCATCGATCCGCGATTTCTGGAAATAACACGCCAAGCCAGAACGCATAAAAAGAGCGTTATATAATGAAAAACGCCTGCCTCGGTATTTAGCCAAGGCAGGCGTTTTTACGTTTTCATCTTTAAGACTAAGGCCAAGCCTACTAGTCGCGGTAGCGGCGAGTCAGATCCCCATAAGCGTCCACACGACGATCGCGCAGATAGGGCCAGATGCGGCGGGTATTTTCACTGCGCGCCATATCCAGCTGAACGACTAACTGTTCAGTCTCTTCCCCCGCATGGGTCAATAGTTCACCTTGTGGTCCGCAGACGAAGCTGCCGCCCCAGAACTGAATGCCGTCTCCCACCCCAGAATGATCCGCCTCAAAGCCAACCCGGTTGGCGACTAGAACCGGCAAGCCGTTGGCGACACCGTGGGCGCGCTGAATCAGTGTCCAGGCATCTTTTTGGCGGCTCTTTTCTTCCCCGTCGTCATTGGGATCCCAGCCGATCGCCGTGGGGTAGAGCAGTAAATCGGCACCGGCTAGCGCCATAAGACGGGCGGCTTCGGGGTACCACTGATCCCAGCAGACCAAGACGCCGAGACGGCCCACGGATGTTTCGATCGGAGTAAAGCCTTCTCCGCGGGTGCTGTCATGATCACCCGGCGTGAAGTAAAACTTCTCATAAAACCCGGGATCATCGGGAATGTGCATTTTACGATACTGACCTACCCGGCCCTTGGCGCGGTCATAGACCACCGCAGTATTGTGGTATAGCCCTGGAGCGCGGCGTTCAAATAGCGACCCAACCAGCACAATATTCAACTCTTTAGCGAGCGCCGCCAGGCGCTGGCCGGTAGGGCCATCCAGCGGTTCCGCTAGATCAAACAGGGCAGGGTCTTCAAATTGGCAGAAGTAGTGGGTGGCGTGCAGTTCTTGTAGCAGTACCAACTGCGCGCCTTGTTTAGCGGCGCTACGGATACCTTCTTCGCTTGCTGACAGGCTTTGGGCTTTGTCCGGCCACGCGGGTTGCTGCACAACAGCGACGGTTAGCGTTGTCGACATGGTGACTCCTTTAGCAAATAGCGGTCGTGGCAGGCGTGCCCCGGGCAAGCGTGCCTTGTGGAAGCTGCATGGTTAAACAGTGCAGGCTGCCATGTTGGCGAATAACGCTTACGCACTCAATCGGAATTAGCGTGTGCTCAGGAAAAGCAACCGCTAGCGCGTTCAGTGCAGTGACATCCGCCGGGTCGCCGTAGGTAGGCACCAGTACGGCCTGATTGATGATCAGGAAATTCGCGTAGGTGGCGGGCAGGCGGTGGCCATCTTCCGGGTCAAAGCAGGCTTGGGGCCAGGGCAGTGGAACAAGCCGGTAGGGTTCACCATTGCGTTGCCGGAAAGACTGCAGTTCTTGCTCCATCGCCGCCAAGGCCGCGTAGTGCGGGTCGTGGGGATCGTCACAACGCACATAGGCGATGGTGGTTGGGTTGCAGAAGCGTGCCAGGGTATCAATATGGCTGTCGGTATCGTCGCCTTCTAAATGGCCGTTGGCCAGCCACAGCACACGGTCAACGCCGAAGTCTTCGCCAAGCTGCGCTTCTACCTCTGCTCGGGATAGCGTGGGGTTACGGTTGGGGTTAAGCAGGCATGCTTCGGTGGTGAGCAGGGTGCCTTCGCCGTCAGTTTCTATACCGCCGCCTTCCAGTACCAGATTCCGCGAGGCCACCGGGCAGGCCCAGGCGCCCGCATCGGCAAGCCACTGGGTGAGCAAGTTATCGCGTTCGGCGGGAAATTTTCCACCCCAGCCGGTGAACGTGTAGTCGAGCAAGACACATTGGCCATCTTCATCGACCACGCTGATCGGGCCATGATCCCGCGCCCAGGTATCGTCGGTGGGTGCGACAATAAGCTGCAGGCGTTCAGCGGGCACAGCGTAGGCGTGAAAAGTATCGGCCAGGCGCTGTTTGGTTAGTTCGTCTGGTACGCAAATAAGCACGCGCTGATAGCGTGCGGTGGCCATCACGATACGTTCGAGGGTGGCTTCGATGCGCGCAAGCAGAGGCGCCCAATCGCCGTCTGGGCGTGGCCAGGTCAGTTGTATCCCATCTTGGGGATACCATTCGGGTAGCAAACGATACGTCATAAAAGCGCAGCCCACTGTCAGCAGTAAATCGGCGCAATGTAGGGTGTGGCGGGGCAAGTTGCAAGCGTAACGTTTTTATTATGAACGCTCACGGCGAAGGCCGCTCTAATGGCCGTTTGAACATGCAGAGAGACTAAAAAAACCGTACCATGAGCGCTTATTGATAAGGAATGACGCCATGCTTGATCGTTTGCCTTTTCTGGTGGGGCTGCGCTACGTGCGCGCTAAACGCCGGAACCACTTTATTTCGTTTATTTCGCTCACCTCGATGTTGGGGCTAATGCTGGGGGTCGCCGTACTTATTTTGGTGCTGTCGGTGATGAACGGCTTCGACCATGAGCTGCGCACACGTATTTTAGGCATGGTGCCCCACGCTAAAATTGAGTCCCGGGAGGGCATGGTTGAATGGCAGGCTCTGGCTGAAGAGCTTATGCAAAGGGAGCGGGTCATTGGTGCGGCGCCCTACGTTGAGCAACAAGGTATGTTCTCCGTGGGCGGGCGTAATCAGGGAGCCATGGTCAACGGTATCAACCCGGAATGGGAAGACCGAGTGTCGATCATTGGTGAGCATATGCGCCAAGGTGAATTGACCGATCTGGTGCCCGGTGAGTGGCACGTGGTGCTGGGCTCAATGCTGGCACGCAACCTGGGCGTTGGCGTGGGCGATCGAGTAACGCTGCTGGTGCCCGAAGCATCAATCACGCCCGCCGGTGTTTTTCCTCGCTTAAAACGCTTTACCGTTAGCGGTATTTTTAGCGTCGGTGCCGAACTAGACGCTAATTTGGCCTACGCCAATATTGAAGATATGCAGACCCTTGCGCGCCTGGGTGATGCGGTTGGCGGGCTGCGTCTACAGCTGGATGATCTGTTTGCCGCCAGTAGCGAGACCCAAGCGATTCTCAATGAGCTTGGCCCGGAGTATCGGGGCAGCGACTGGACGTTCTCTCAAGGCAATCTTTTCCAGGCGATACAGATGGAAAAGCGCATGATCGCGCTGCTGTTAACCGTGATTATCGCCGTGGCAGCTTTCAACATCGTCTCTACGCTGGTTATGGTGGTGACCGATAAGCGCGCGGATATCGCCATTCTGCGGACGATCGGTGCTAAACCGAGCTCGATTATGGGGATTTTTATTGTTCAGGGCATGGCCATCGGGCTGATTGGTATCGCTGTTGGGGTGGCCGTGGGTGTGCTGCTGGCGCTGACCATTGCGGATCTGATTGGCTGGGTGGAAGGAACGCTGGGGATTCAGTTCCTGGATGCTGGGGTCTATTTCATTAGCGACCTGCCTTCACGCCTGCAGTGGAATGATGTCAGTCGTATCGTATTGGCCGCCTTTGGTCTGACGTTCCTGTCGACACTTTATCCCGCTTGGCGGGCGGCAAAAGTTCAGCCGGCGGATGTGTTGCGCTATGAATAATGGCTTCAGGAATAAGGATGACACGATGTCGATAAATACAGGGCAAGAAGCTGCCGTCATGCTCGATTGCCAGACGCTGACACGAACCTACAGCGAAGGCCCCCAGGATCTGACGGTACTGGATAAGCTCAATTTGCAGGTGCGCGCCGGGGAACGGGTGGCCATCGTCGGCAGCTCGGGGTCAGGTAAGACAACGCTGTTAAACCTGCTGGGCGGTCTTGACCGCCCTAGTGAAGGCAGCGTCGTTATCGCCGGTGAGCCTCTATCAGGGCTGAATGAAGCGGCGCTTGGCAGCTTTCGTAACCGCTACATCGGGTTTGTGTATCAATTCCACCATCTATTGGCGGAATTCACTGCACTCGAAAATGCGGCGTTACCGCTGATTATTCGCGGTCAGTCGAAAAAGGCGGCCGAGAAGCGTGCCATGCAGATACTCGAGCGGGTAGGCATGCAGCCGCGGGCGGATCATAAGCCGGGTGAGCTTTCCGGCGGGGAGCGCCAACGCGTGGCGATTGCCCGTGCGTTGGTCACCGATCCTAGTTTGGTGCTGATGGATGAGCCCACGGGCAATCTGGATCAAACCACGGCGGCGACTATTTTGGCACTAATGGATGAACTGGCCAAAGAGAGCGCCTGTGCATTCGTGATTGTGACCCATGACGTTAGCCTGGCGGCCCATCAAGACCGCGTGCTTAAACTGGATGCGGGTAAGTTGGTCGAGCAGGCGCCGGCGCTTTAACCGTCGGGTTCAATCATTAAACCTTATCGTCAAATTCTGCTTCTATCTGCGCACGCCGCTGCCGACGTATCTGGCGGCGGCGTTTCCAGTTATGGGAGACGTGCCAGCGCCAGATCAAGCGAATGCCAATATTGACCACGATGGCTAATATGATCGCTGTTACCAACGAGCCGACGATCAGTGGCGGCATAATGTCGTGCATCTGTTCGGCGATCCAGTGCGTTGAAATACGCGAAGGGGCCTCCCGCACGGGCGCGCCGAGGATAAAGGTGCCAATCCAGTAGTTGCCGTAAAAAATCAGCGGCATCGTTAATGGATTAGTAATCCATACCAAGCCTACCGAGAGGGCTAAATTGCAGCGTGTTAGGCGCGCGCCTAGCGCGGCAACGACCATCTGAAAGGGGATGGGCAGCATCGCGCAAAACACGCCCACGCTAAACGCATTGGCAACGCTTCGGCGAGTTAGAAGCCACAACCCCGGGTCTGCAATCAGCGGTGCAATAAAGCGTAGCGAGCGCTGTTTCCTGATAGTGTCGGGTTTGGGCATGTAGCGCTGCAGGAATCTGCGCGGCATGGCGGATACTCTTGCCTATCGATGTGGCTCATTATCCATATAGAGCCACTCTTCGGCTATGCTAGGCCATTAATGAACATTCGCTGGAGGGCTCTATGCGGTTAGGTGTTGCCATGCCCGCGGCGCTTGCAGCACTTGCAGGAGGTATTTTTGCCTGGTATTTCCACACCGCAGAGGTGACTTCAAATGCGTTTGGCTGGGTGTTGGTAGCCGCGTTGCTGGTAGTGGGGCGGTGCCCGCGATTTGGTATATGGCTGCTGATCGGCGCCTGGGTCTTCACTGGCGTACAAGAAGAGTGGGGGAGTCGCTTACCGACGGGGCTAAGCGGAGAAGATCTTGCTGTTGAGGCAACCGTGTTGACCGCCCAACCGGTGGGTAATGCCACGCGCCTGCTGTTAAGCGTTGATCAGTGTCAAAGCTCTTCGACTAGCCTGGCACAACGGCCCAGCTGTTCCGCGCTCACCAAGGTGCGCATTACCGCTTATAGCGATGTTCGCTTTAGGCCCGGCGAGCAGTGGCAAATGACGCTTCGTTTGCGTCCCCCAAGTGGCTTTGCCAATCCTGATGCCTTCAATTATGAGCAGTGGCTGTGGCGTGAGGGAATCCACGCCACCGGCTACTTGCGCCAGGAGCCAGCGCCGGTTCGGCTTTCTTCTGCGGGCCCTTCGTTGCGCCAGCTAGCGCTGGATTTTTTAGCCCGCCAGCCTCTCGACGATCGAACCAAACGTTGGCTGGCAGCGTTGACGTTAGGCGATAGCGAACAGCTTACCCAAGACGACTGGTCGCTGCTGAATGCTACCGGAACCACGCATCTGGTGGTGATTTCAGGCTTGCATGTCGGGCTGGTGGCCTCATTTGTACTGCTGCTAGCCAAATCAGTCGCTCGGTTTGCAACGCCCACCAACTGGCGTATGCGCACCTGGCCGTGGTGGTTGGCAGTGCTAGCTTGTGTCAGTTACGCCACCCTTGCCGGAATGGCGCCACCGGCTATGCGGGCGATGGTGATGACATTGATCGGGCTGTGGGTGCTGAGTGGTCGGCATGCGCCGGGAGCTTGGCAGGGCTGGTGGCTGGCACTCGCGCTGGTACTTATTGTCGATCCGCTAGCGCTATGGCGTCCAGGGATGTGGCTATCGTTTGTGGCAGTGGCGTGGCTGATTATTATTTGGCAGGGGCGGCGGCGCCCTCAAGGGATAAAGGGCTGGTGCTGGGCGCTGGTGAGATCGCAACTGCTGCTAGCCCCGCTAATGGCCGCCGCCGTATTGGTGGCCTTTGGGCGAGTGGCACCCGCTGCTCCATTGATCAATTTAGTCGCCGTACCCTGGGTAAGCTCGGTGATGGTGCCGACCGCACTGCTGGGGTGGCTGCTGTCACCTCTGCCCATGGTGGGAGAGACGGTATGGTGGCTGTTTGAGCAGGCGCTAAGCGTTTTCCACCTGTTGCTGACGCTGGTGGTGCAGCACTGGCCACTATGGGAACCTGATCGGTCGTTAACGTATCCGCTCTCCCTCGCACTGTTGCTACTGTCGTTATGCTGGGGGCTACCTGCCGTGCTGCCAAGCTTACGGCTGGCAGCCTCAGCGCTGATCGTTGCGCTGCCCTGGTGGTCGCTTCCGTCATCGATTCCCCCCAATGCGCTCAGAGTCAGCGTCCATGATGTGGGGCAGGGGCAGTTGATAGAACTGCGCAGCGCGCATTATCGCCTGCTCTACGACACCGGCCCTCGCTTTCGTAGTGGTTTTATGCCTCTGGAGGCGCTTTGGTCACCGGGGCAGTTGTTTGATCAAGTGTTAGTCAGCCACGCTGATAATGACCATGCGGGCGGTATCAGCGCATTGTTAGCCGATCATCGGGTCAAACAGTGGATGGCTCCTGCAGGTGAGGCGCTGCCAATTTCCGGTATTGATTGTCAGCGTGGTCAAACATGGCAGCGTGATGGGGTGAGTTACCGTATTCTCTGGCCGCCCGCGGGTGATAACGATTTATCTGCCAACGATCGCTCCTGCGTACTTGAGGTGAGCGCTGGTGAGCAGAGACTGCTGATTACGGGGGATGTGAGCACTGAGGTAGAGCGTCGCTTTCTGCGAGAGGTGGAGCCGCCTGTTAGTGTATTGGTGGCAGGGCACCATGGCAGCGGCACCAGCTCGGGTATCCAGTTCGTACGTTCCATCGCTCCTGAGCATGTGATATTTAGCGCCGGGCGGAGTAATGCGTTTCAACATCCGGTAGATTCTGTCGTGCGCCGTTTTCGCCAGCAGGGCAGCTGTCTATGGAACACGGCGCATGACGGCGCACTGCGTTTTTGGCTAAAAGCGGCCCAGCCCATCCAGGTTGAAACAACGCGACCATTGCCAGGGCGACGCAACCAGTGTTGAAGCGCGTCGCCATCAGGTAGAATTCTCCGATTGCACACTATGGCCAGGAGCGCGTGTGACTGATTCAGGTTGGGGTATTTATAAGCGGTTGTTGGGCTATGTGAAGCCGCATTGGCGAGCTTTTGCGCTAGCGATAGTGGGCTTTGTGGTTTACGCCGCGTCGAGTACCGCGCTGGCGGAAATGATGAAGCGATTAATTGATGGCATTCAAAACCCAGATGCGGCGTTTCGGTTCTTTCTACCGCTGTTTGTAATTATTATGTTTTCCGCCCGGGGGTTAGGTACTTTTTTAAGCACCTACTTCATGGCCTATGTGGGCCGCTACGTGATTCATACCCTGCGTTGCGACGTGTTTGCCCATCTACTCCATCTGCCGGGCTGGTTTTTTGACCATCACTCCAGCGGTCAACTGGTATCACGGGTGACCTACCACGTTGAGCAAGTCGCGGGGGCGGCCACCAAAGCGGTGACGATTATTCTTCGGGAAGGCCTGTTCGTCGTCGGCTTGGTGCTCTATCTACTCTGGACTAACTGGATGCTAACGCTGCTGTTTTTGGGCGTGACGCCGATCATTGCCGTGGTGGTAAGCTACGTCAGCAAGCGCTTTAGACGCATTTCAAAACGCATTCAGCACTCCATGGGCGATGTCACCCATATTGCCTCGGAAGCGCTGTCGGGCTATCGGGTAGTGCGCACCCACGGCGCAGAGCCGTATGAAAAGCAGCGCTTTGAGCGGGTCAGTGAAGAGAATCGCCGCCAAAGTATGAAAGAAGCCATGACCCGTGCGGTCAGTTCCCCTGTGATTCTGATGTTGGTGGCCATCTCCATGGCGCTACTGGTCTGGCTGGCCATGGCACCCTCGCTGATGGAGAACATGACGCCTGGTGAGTTTGTGGCCTTTATTACCGCGGCTGCCCTGATGATCAAGCCGGTACGTCAACTGACCGAGATTAACGGTGAAATTCAGAAAGGCCTGGCGGCCGCGTCAGAGCTTTTCGGATTGCTGGATATGACCCCTGAAGAGGATAGTGGCAAACATATTGCCAGCCGTTTAAACGGCGATGTCGTGATCGATCATGTTAGCTTCCGCTATGCCGACGACCAGCCCGAAGTCCTGCACGATATTAATCTACGCATAGCACCGGGCGAACTGGTGGCGATAGTCGGGCGTTCGGGGAGCGGCAAGTCCACTCTGGTCAGCTTGCTGCCGCGTTTTTACTGCCCCACTCAAGGCAGTATTACTATCGATGGCATTAATGTTGATGAATACGCGCTTGGCCCACTGCGCCAGCAGATTGCTCTGGTGTCGCAGCAGGTGACGCTATTTAACGCCTCGATTGCCGATAATATTGCTTACGGGGTGGCCAATCCTGATCCCCAGGCTGTTCAGGCTGCGGCTGAAGCCGCCTATGCCCATGAGTTTATCGATAAGCTTCCCAATGGTTATGCCACCACCGTGGGTGAAAATGGCGTGATGCTCTCGGGCGGCCAACGCCAGCGGCTGGCGATTGCCCGGGCGATCTTCAAGGACGCGCCGCTACTGGTGCTGGATGAGGCCACTTCTGCGTTGGATACAGAATCCGAGCGCTATATTCAAAAAGCCCTTGAGCGAGTCTGTGAAGGGCGCACCACGCTGGTCATCGCCCACCGCCTCTCTACCATAGAGCGGGCTGACCGGATTGTGGTGATGGATCAGGGGCGCATTATCGAAGAGGGGTCGCATCAGTCGCTGCTTGATGCCGATGGCGCCTACGCGGCGCTGCATCAACTGCAGTTTCAAGAAGCGCCATGAGGCTATCGATATGAGCCTTTTGATATGAGCCTATCGTTATGAGCTTTGCCAAGAGAACGCTGGCGGAGCGCTGGCTGCAAGGCGCTTACCAGGGCAGCCGCTGGCTATCGCCGTTGAGGCCTTTAGGGGCGCTTTATCAGTGGGCCATGGCGCGGCGGGAGCGGGAATACTCTAGCGGCCAAAAAGCTACTTGGAAGGCGCCGGTGCCGGTTATCGTGGTAGGCAATATCACCTTGGGGGGGACGGGTAAATCGCCGCTGGTGGCGTGGCTAGCTGGCTGGCTGGTGGCCCAAGGCTGGTCGCCAGGTATCGTTAGCCGCGGCTATGGCGGAAATGCGCCCAGTTACCCGCTGCTGGTCACCGCCGACACGAACGTTGTCGAAAGCGGTGATGAGCCGCTGATGCTGGCACAGCAGACGGGACTGCCAGTGGCCGCAGACCCCAATCGCGTGCGCGGTGTTCAGGCACTGATCGAGAAGGGCTGCGATATTATCTTGAGCGACGACGGTTTACAGCACTTGGCACTGGATCGAGATATTGAGTTGGTGGTTGTGGATGGTGACCGTGGATTGGGCAACGGGCGCTGCCTGCCCGCCGGGCCGCTGCGCGAGTCGCCCAGCCGGTTGCAGCGTGTTGACGCGGTGATCATTAACGGCGACTCACAGCCCTCTTTGTCGCTTACTCCGTCTATTATGCAGGCAGCCACTACTATGCAGCTGGCGCCGCTGCGCTGGCGCCGCCTTGATGACGGCGCACGTTTTCCGCTTGCGCCGCTGCCGTTTACGCTGCCGGTGCACGCGGTGGCAGGTATCGGGCATCCCGAGCGCTTTTTTCGTACACTCTCCGCGTTGGGTGTTGAGGGCGAGTGGCACCCGTTGGCCGACCACCAGCACTTTAGTGCGGGCGCGCTAAGCTTTGCAGATACCCGCCCAGTGATTATGACCGCTAAAGACGCCGTTAAGTGTTACGCCCTGGCCCCGCCTAACAGTTGGGTATTAGATGTGGAGGCATCCCTTCCACCCGAATTTGAGCACTGGCTGGCAGCGCGGCTGTCGGCACTTTCCTAAAGGAGATAAGCGCATGGATAAGGAACTGCTGGCAATGCTGGTCTGCCCGTTGTGTAACGGTAAGCTGAAGTATGATCGCGATGCTCAAGAGCTGCGCTGCCACTACGATGGCCTTGCCTATCCGATCAAAGAGGGGATTCCGGTGATGTTGCCGGAAGAGGCTCGCGTGATGGATGCTGATGAAAAGCTGCCTACTTCTCCAGGACGCTCTCCAGGACGTTCCCAAGAGCGTTTAGGAGACGCTTAATGGCTGTCTTTGATGACATGGTTGATTTCAAGGTGCCTGATTTTACCGTCGTCGTACCTGCTCGCTACGGCTCTACCCGGCTGCCCGGCAAGCCACTGCTTGATATTGCCGGGGAACCGATGGTCGCTCACGTATGGCGCCGTGCTTGCCAAAGCCACGCCAGCCGAGTGGTCGTGGCAACAGACGATAGCCGTATTCGTGATGCCATGCTGCCCTACGGCGCCGAAGTGATCATGACCCGCGACGATCACCCCTCGGGCACCGACCGATTAGCCGAGGTGGCTGGTATATTGGCATTGACGGATGATGCGCTGCTGGTGAATGTGCAGGGCGATGAGCCGCTGATTCCTCCCGCGCTGATCGACCAGGTGGCTCTGCGCCTAGCCGACGATCCCGGAGCGTCGATAGCCACGCTGGCGGAGCCTATCAATGACGTGGACACGCTGTTTAATCCCAACGTGGTCAAGGTGGTGCGAACGCTACAAGGCCGCGCGCTGTATTTCTCACGGGCCCCTATCCCCTGGGATCGTGAGCAGTTCAAAGCGCCACCGACCATGCTGGCAACCGATGCCTGGCTGCGCCATATCGGTCTCTATGCGTATCGTGCCGGTTTTCTAGCTGCCTACCGAGACTGGCCAGCCTCAAGCCTCGAACAGCTTGAACAGCTTGAACAGTTGCGTGCGCTGCAGAATGGTCACGCTATTCAAGTGGCATTGGCCTGCGAAGTAAACCCTGCCGGTGTTGATACGGCCGAGGATCTAGCGCGGATTCGGGCGCTGCTGGCCTAGCGCGGGTTCGGGCGTTGCCGGTTTAGCGCAGGGGCGGGCGCTTGCTTGGGCAGCTCAGTTTTTAAGGAGCTATCGTGAAAGTATTATTTGTATGTTTAGGCAATATTTGCCGTTCACCGACCGCCGAAGGTGTTTTTCGTCGTGCTCTTGAGCGAGCAGGGTTGGCCGATGAGGTCGAGATAGACTCCTGCGGCATCGGCAGTTGGCATGTCGGCAAAGCGCCAGACGCCCGCGCGCAGCAGGCGGCACTACTGCGCGGTATCGATATAAGCGACCTGCATGCCCGCCAGCTAAGCGAACACGATTTTACCCAATTCGACTACGTGCTAGGCATGGATCAGGACAATTTACGCGCCATGCGCGAGCTGAAGCCTGCCAATAGCCAGGCGCATGTTGGGCTGTTTTTAGATTTTGCTGGTACCCCCGGTGCTGAAGTCCCAGACCCCTATTTTGGCGGGGATGAGGGATTTGAGAAGGCTCTGGATATGATTGAAGCTGCATCAGAAGGGCTGATTCGACACCTTAAGCGAGAGCTGTAATGGGGCTAATGGTGTGGCTGCACAGATGAATATTCTCAGCAATGTGGATTTGTCCGCCGCTAATACACTTAGGCTCCCCTGCCAAGCAGAGCGCTTCGCGTCACCAAAGACATTAACAGCTCTACGCCAAACACTAGCAGAGGCACGCCATGACGGCTGGCCCGTCACGCTGCTAGGTGGCGGCAGCAATGTTCTGCTTCCCGAGGCACTACCAGGTTTGGTGGTGCGGCCTGATTTGCAACAGCACTGGCTCAGTCAGCGTCAAGGGCAGGTGCTTGCCCATGTAGGGGCGGGGGTTAATTGGCATACGCTGGTGATGGCGACTGCTGCACGCGGCTTGTGGGGCATTGAAAATCTGGCGCTGATCCCTGGCAGTTGTGGTGCTGCGCCGGTGCAGAACATTGGTGCCTACGGTGTTGAGCTTGCCGATACGCTGCAAGCGGTGCAGGTAATGGAGCTTGCCACCGGGCGGGTGAATTGGCTAAGCGCGCAAGAGTGCGCCTTTGGTTACCGTGAGAGTATTTTTAAAGGCGAGTTGGCAGGTAGCATTGTGATCACTCAGCTAGTCTTGCGTTTGTCACGCACGCCAGCACCCCGGCTAGGGTATGGCGATCTCGCTGCACGCTTAGCAAGCCCTCCCACACCGCTCGCGGTAGCCGAAGCGGTATGTGGTATTCGACGCGAGAAGCTGCCCGACCCACAGGTGCTGGCCAACGCGGGGAGTTTCTTCAAAAATCCGCTGGTAGCTGATGTGATGGCAGCGCAGTTGTTGCAGCAGTATCCTACTATGCCCCATTTCCCCCAGGAAGGAGGGCAAACAAAGCTGGCGGCGGGGTGGTTAATCGACCAGTGTGGCTTGAAAGGGATGCGTGATGGTGCCTTCGGAGTACACCAGCATCAAGCGCTGGTGCTGGTGCACTTTGGCGGCGGTGATCGTCAGGGGCTAATGAAAACAGCTAGCTATATCGCTGACCAGGTCGAGGCACGCTTTGGGGTGCGTTTAGAGCCCGAGCCGCGGTTAATTAATCCCTGTTAGTTAATCTCTATTAGTTAATTTCTATGCCCTGCCTCTAAGGTGCACATAACGCAAAAATCCCCGCCGAAGCGGGGATTTTTGTTATTACAATACGCCCGAATCGATCTATTCGGAGCGTGTGTCTTGCTGCGCCTGTTTGCGCTTCTCACGCGGGTCATTGTGGGCCCGTGTGCGACGGCGGCGGGGTTTAGGCGCTTCTTCAGTTACTGCGGCTTCAGCGGGTGCTTCACTGGTGACCGGTTGAGCGTCTGCTTCAGTTGCAGTGGCTTCAGTCGCAGGTGTTTCAGTCGCTGCTAGTTCGTCACTGCTCTTTTCAGAGCTATTGTCAGAACCGCCGTCAGAGCTATCATCAGAACTCTTAGGTTCAGCGCTACTCTCTTCAGCGCTTTTTTCTTCAACGCTTCTGTCTTCAGAGTTTGTGTCTTTAACACTCTTAGGCTCAACACCTTTTTCTGCGCTGTCTTGCTTTGGCTCGCTGCTGGCAGGCTCTTCGCTTGAAGAGGCTGCGGCAACGCTGTCAGAAGTGCTTTCAGCAACCTCTGGGTTTGCCGCTTCCTGGCGAGTTTGGGTCTTAGCTGAAACTTCTTCGGGCTGACGCTCGTCGCTGCTTTGATCCGTATCCGCACTATTGAAAGGTGCAGGGGAGGCCGCCTCTTCAATAGGTGCGGCTGGATCAATCGCGTTGGCCGCAGGCGGCTCGACGGCTTCAGGCGCTGCCTGTTCGCTAGCACTGGGCTGCTGACTATCGTCGGTTTTCTCACTTACAGCTGGCTCTGCGTTCGCCTTGGCTGTTGCTGAGGTCACCTCCGATGGTGCTGCCTGCTCATCGCTGGCTGTGGCCTCCGGTTCGCCTGGTTTGGCGGCGGCCTCATCCTGCTCAACGGTGCTGGCAGTTGACGTTTGCTCCGCCGGTGAAGCCGCTTTAGGCTGGCGGCGCTGGTGCGTCGACTTGCGCGCTTTAGCGTTTTCTGCCACGGGGCGGTCGGCGGTCGTTGCGTCGTCCGCTTGCTCGGCGTCGGACTCAGGCGCATCGGCTGCTGCCGCTTCTGGCTCAGCGGTATTCCCCGCGTCCGATCCTAATGCAATCGTTGTGTCATTTGTCGCTGCTTTACCCACCTGTTCTTCTGCCGCAGGGTCTTCGGCCGGCTCTGGTGTTACTGCTGACGCTTCATTCTGAGCCTCGGCCTGCAGTTTTAACTGCTCAGCTTCTGCCTGAGGATTGATCGCCTGGGTGCGCGTGCGGTTACGCGGGTTGTTACGCGTACGCTTCGGCTTGCCGTCATCCTGCTTTGTCTCTAAGTTCTTGGACTCTGAGCTCTTGGCCGTTGCATCGCGCTGGCTGTCGCGGTTTTTGTCACCACCATCACGACGCGACTCTTTCTGCGCTGCACTTTTGCCGCTGGTGCTCTCTTTAGAGCCCTCTTTCGTGGAGCTGTCTTTGCTAGGGCTGTCTTTGGAAGAGCTATCAGCCTGGTTCTCTTTACGAGGTGCTTTGGCTGATTCTTGACCGTTAGCATCGTCCTGCTGGGGGTGACGACGGCGGTTGCGGGTACGGCTGGGGCCGCTACGCTTATCGCTACTGTCGTCACTGGCAGGGCGCGGCGTGTTACTGCGCTGCTCGGCTTTTTGGTCAGCTTTCTGTTCTGCTTTTGGCTCGGGGCGGGCGCTGCTGTCGCTGCGCGACTCGTTACGGCTGGCGTTGTCGCCTCGCGACGATTTTTGCCGCGACTCGCTGCTGCGCTGATTGGTTTTGCGCTCGCTTGGCTTGCGCGGAGCCGGTGTTTCAACCTTGGGCTCTGGCGTGGCTTCGGTATTGCTTTCGTCGCTACCGAGCAGTTTGGCGAAGCCGCGGATAAAGCGCCCAATAACGCTGGGTTGCTCGCTGGTCACCGGTGCTGCTTTGGCCGCTGGAGCTGCAGCGGGCGCTTTCTCTTCCGTTTGCAGCGATGCCGGGGCGGGAGCGTTGTGGGTGACACTCTTGACGGCGGCTTCGGCGCGTTGAGCGGGCGGCACGAAGCTCGGTGTCGGCTCTTTGCCTACTTCGGTGTCGGTGGAGAGCTCAAAGCTCGATAGGCTTTGAGTGTCATCCTCGTCCAGGTGATCATCACGCAGGCGTTGCACGTCGTAGTGGGGCGTATCCATATCAGGATTGGGCAGCAGTACTACGCGAACATTCTGGCGAGACTCTAGATCTGCCAGCACGCTGCGTTTTTCGTTGAGCAGGTAAGTCGCCACGGGTACCGGTAGAATGGCGCGAATCTGCGCGCTATTCTCTTTCATCGCCTCTTCTTCAATCAGGCGCATGATAGAGAGGGAGAGCGAGCGAACATCGCGAATGGTGCCCTGGCCATTACAGCGCGGGCAGACCACGCCGCTGGTTTCCCCCAGTGAGGGACGCAGGCGCTGGCGGGACATTTCCATCAGGCCAAAGCGTGAAATACGCCCAATCTGTACCCGTGCGCGATCCAGCTTGAGGGCATCGCGCATGCGGTTTTCAACTTCACGCTGGTTGCGTGCAGGCCCCATGTCGATAAAGTCAATAACCACCAAACCGCCGATATCACGCAGGCGCAGCTGGCGGGCGATTTCATCGGCGGCTTCAGAGTTGGTCTGTAGGGCGGTCTCTTCGATATCGCTGCCGCGGGTGGCGCGTGCGGAGTTGATATCGATGGAGACTAGCGCTTCGGTGTGATCGATCACAATCGAGCCGCCAGAAGGCAGCTTCACTTCGCGCTGATAGGCGGTTTCGATTTGTGATTCGATCTGGAAGCGCGAGAATAGCGGTACTTCGTCCGCGTAGAGCTTGATCTTCTGCTGGTACGAGGGCATTACCTGGCGAATAAAGCTCAGCGCTTCGGCGTGAATCTCGGGGCTGTCGATCAATACTTCGCCGATGTCCTGGCGTAGGTAGTCGCGCATGGCGCGAATGATGACGTTGGATTCACGGTAGATCAGGAACGGGGCAGGGCGCTTGGCAGCTTCAGTGGTGATCGATTCCCACACCTGAACCAAGTAGTCCAAGTCCCACTGGAGCTCTTCCGGATTGCGACCAATGCCTGCAGTGCGCACGATCAGGCCCATTTTATCCGGCACGGTCAACTGACCCATGGCGTCTTTAAGCTGACTGCGCTCGTCGCCTTCGATACGGCGAGAAATGCCACCTGCACGCGGGTTATTGGGCATCAATACCAAAAAGCGACCAGCCAGGCTGACAAAGGTGGTTAGCGCGGCACCTTTATTGCCACGCTCCTCTTTATCGACCTGGACGATGACCTCTTGACCCTCTTTAAGCACTTCTTTAATGCTCGGACGTCCGGAAACGTCTTTGACAAAGTACTCGCGAGAGATCTCCTTGAGGGGCAAAAAGCCGTGACGGTCGGCGCCGTAGTCAACGAAGGCAGCTTCCAGGGAGGGCTCTACGCGGGTGATTTTACCGCGATAGATATTGGCTTTTTTCTGTTCTCTTGCGCCGGATTCGATATCTAAATCGTATAGGCGTTGTCCATCAACTAAAGCGACACGCAGCTCTTCGGGCTGGGTCGCATTGATAAGCATCCGTTTCATAGTGTCTCGCATAGCGTTGCGTGCCGGCGAACTGCCTATTGGGTGACGTAGGCGAATCGCTGGGTGCTGCGTGCTTGTGCTCGGCGCATTGCAATGCTGACGCGTCAAGCCGGGAAGGCATCATCGCCAACCCGGCCGATAGGGCGTTGAGTACGTGGCGGAGGCAGGACGTGTTCCGGTGGCTGTCACGTCCATCCGGCCCTGCTGACACCGCCAACACCTGGCATTCATCGATTCACCAACGCCGGCCACCGGCACAGCGTTGAACTTTTCGCCCGGAGTCAGTCATCGCCTTGTGACGAATAAGGCGGAGCTGCTCAGGACGTGGCGTTGTTTAGTTGCTGCCTGCCGTTGAGGGCAAGGCTTATTTTCCTCTGCCGGCATAAAAAACGGGCGGCAGAGTTACTGCATTTTTAAGATCAGTTTTAATACTGGAAAACGGGCAATGCGTACACTGGTGCCGTTTTTGCGTTCAGGCCTGCGTGTTAGTCGGGCAGGCGCATTAACCAAGCTCAGCGGTGATGCTCTCTGCTAACAAATTTAATCAATTAGCTATCGAACAGCTAGTCACTAGCGCTAGACAAGACAGCTTTCTGCGCTTAGCTGGTGAACGATTTCGAATATAACAGTAAAGACTACGACCAGCAATTGACGCAATGCCCTTGGGTCTACGCTAGAATGCCGTTTTTAAGCAGGAGTAAGCAGTAATGTCCGAAGGGCGTGAAGTGCAGTGGGTGGATATCGCCCCGGAGCAAGCAGGGCAGCGAATTGATAATTTTCTCATGACGCGGCTCAAAGGGGCGCCTCGCGCGCTTATTTATCGCATCGTACGTAAAGGCGAGGTGCGCGTTAATAAAAAACGCGTGAAGGTGGATTACCGTTTGCAAGCGGGGGATTTAGTACGCGTTCCGCCGCTGCGTTTGGCGCCTCGCGAAGCAGTGAAGGAAGTCAGTGATAATTTGCGCGACCTCCTGGTAGGCAGCGTTATTATGGAAGGCCCCGATTGGATGGTGCTTAATAAACCTTCTGGTTTAGCAGTGCATGGTGGCAGCGGGGTTAAAATTGGTTTAATAGAAGCGCTGCGTCAAGTGCGCGATGATCTGAGCTTTCTGGAATTGGTTCACCGCTTGGATCGCGATACGTCTGGCTGTTTGCTGCTGGCCAAGTCGCGCGATGCGCTGGTGACGCTGAACGAGTCGCTGAAAAAGCACGGTATGGATAAGCGTTATCTGGCCCTGGTCAGTGGGCGCTGGCCAGCGCGGAAAACCTATGAGAGTGCTCGGTTAGACCGCTTTGATGCCGGTAACGGCGAGCGGAGGGTAAGGGTAGATCCCAACGGGAAAGTGTCGCGCACCCATTTTTCGGTGGTTGAAACCTTCGAAAAAGTAACCCTTATAGAGGCTGAGCCGGTCACGGGCCGTACCCACCAGATTCGCGTACATGCCGCCCACGCAGGCCATGCGTTATTAGGTGACGATAAGTATGCTACCCGTGAAAGTGGTCTGCTCACCAAGCAGTTAGGGCTGGGACGTCTGTTCCTTCATGCGCGAGCGCTGACCTTTCCTGAGCCCACTAACGGCCGCCCGGTTACCGTCAAAGCGCCGCTGCCAGAAGCTCTGGAAGAAGCGCTCAAACGCGCCCGTCAATAACTTCTTTTTCACCGCGTTGCCTTTTACAGGGAGCTGCCATGCAGTACGAGCTAATTATATTTGATTGGGACGGCACCTTGATGGACTCAGTGCCGCGGATTGTGTCGTGTATGCAGGCGGCTGCTTTGGAGGCCGAGTGGGGTGCGCTTTCAGCGGCGGAGGTTGAAGATATTATTGGCCTGGGGCTGCCCGAAGCAATTGCCAAGCTCTGCCCAGGTATATTGCCTGCTCAGGCCGAGCGGCTTCGCGAGCGTTACGCGCACCATTTTGTGCAGGCTGATACCACGCCAATGGCGTTTTTTAGCGGTGTCGAAGCGCATATCGCCCGTTTGCGCGGGCATGAGCAACAGCGTTTAGCAGTGGCAACAGGTAAAAGCCGTCGCGGGCTTGACCGTATTTTTACTGAGACCGGCAGCGGCGCGTGGTTTCATGCCAGCCGTACCGCGGATGAAACCCGCTCCAAACCGCACCCGCAGATGCTTTCAGAGTTACTGGCTGAGCTTGCGGTGCCGGTCGAGCGGGCGGTGATGGTCGGCGATACTGAGTATGATATGGAAATGGCTAGGGCGATGGGCATGGATCGGGTGGGGGTAAGCTATGGGGTGCATGCGCCTGAGCGCCTGGCAATGAGCGAACCCAAGTGGATTGCCCATAGCGTAGACGAGCTTTTTGATCGGTTATAAGGACATTTTATGAGTGACGATCCAACCCGCCAAGAGGGTACGCAAGAGGGTCATGATGGCCCGGTTAATAGTGACCAGACCAACGAGTTCAAGGAGGATCCCTGGACTGAAGGGCCCGAGGTTCCGCCTGGTAAGGGGGCTAAGCAGACCTCAGGAGCGCCAGGTGATGATGCCGAAACCCTGCGCGAACGCCAGCGATTAGCGCAGCTGGAAATGATGGATCACTGGATAGGCGGTGTCTTGACCGAGCAACGGCGTACCCGCCGCTGGAAGCTGTTTTTCCGGCTGATGTTTCTCGCTGTTGTGCTGGTGGCGCTGTCTGCCGCACTTTATAGCCTGTTCTGGGATTCGCCGAGTGTCGCAACGCCCACCCAACGCCACTTGGGCATTGTTGAGGTTAATGGCGTAATCGCCAGCGATTCGCCAGCCAATGCGGAGCGCATCATCCAAGGGTTAAACCGAGCCTGGGATGCCGAAAGCGCTGCTGCTGTGGTGCTGCACATTAATAGTCCCGGTGGTAGCCCCGTTCAGTCTCAGCGTATCTATGCGGAAATCATGCGCCTGCGCGAGCAGGGTGATAAGCCGATTATCGCGGTGATTGAGGATATCGGTGCCAGCGGCGCTTATTACATTGCTGCAGCGGCAGATGAGATTATTGCCTCGCCGGTGAGCTTAGTGGGCTCGATTGGTGTGATTTACGCTGGTTTTGGCTTTGAGGAGGCGATAGAGCGCCTTGGCGTTGAGCGCCGCGTGCTTACGGCAGGAGAGAATAAGGCCTTCTTAGATCCATTCCAGCCGCTGGACGATGATGCAGAGACGTTTTGGCAAGGTGTGCTGAGCCAAACCCATCGCCAATTTATCGATGACGTCCGCGCAGGTCGCGGCGAACGGCTCAGTGATAGCTCGGACATTTTCTCAGGCCTGATATGGAGTGGCGAGCAGAGCATCGAGCTAGGGTTGGTCGATCAGTTGGGTAGTCTCGAACAGCTGTCTCGCGATCAAGTAGGTAACATCGACTGGGTGGACTATACGCCGAGTCTTGATCCATTTGAGCGCTTTACTCGGCGTTTTACCGAGGTTGCCGCTGAAGTGCTAGGCATTAAGGCGCCTAACACCCCGCTTCGTTTCTGATCGCCAATTTACGTCCTGGGCCCTAGGGCGCGCCAAGCGGATCCAGGTCCGCTTGGCGCAACATATCGCAGAGCGCGATCAGCGGTAGCCCAATCAGGGCGCTGGGGTCACGGCCTTCCAGTCTTTCAAACAGCGCAATGCCAAGGCCTTCCATACGAAAGCTGCCAGCGCTATCTAGGGGCTGCTCTTTGGTCACATAGTTTTCAATCTCTTGCGTGCTAAGAGTGCGAAACACGACCTCAAAGGGCTCGACATGGGCTTGATGGCGTTGGTGGCGAGTATCCAGTAGCGCTAAACCGGTCAGGAAGGTGACGCGCTGGCCAGAAAAGCGGGCAAGGTTAGCGCAGGCCTTTTCTGTGGTATGTGGTTTGCCAAGAATATCGCCTTCAAATACCGCAACCTGGTCGGAGCCTATAATGCAGTGGTGGGGGAAGTGAGCCGACACGGCGTTGGCTTTGCTAAGTGCTAGGCGATGTACCAGTGCGTGTGGTGTTTCGCCATTATGCGGCGTTTCATCAATATCCGGTGAATGGCACCGGTAGGGGAGTTGTAGGCGATCCAGCAGCTCACGCCGCCAGCGTGAGCTTGAGGCAAGCACTAGCTCTGTATTTTCTGTACTTAAGGACTGCGCAGTTGATGACTGAGTGCTTGATGGCTCGGTCATGGCGGGTGAGGTCACAGTATAACTCCTGGCTAATGTGGTTGCGCTAGTGGGACGGCAAAGCAGTAGAGTGTAGCGAAAGCTGCGAATTGTGCCCATGTCGGCTGTTTATTGAGGCCTATGTTGGTTATTTATTGAGGAAGCGATGAAGAAATACACCGACAGCTTTGACACCAGCAGGGGGAGTGCCTATCATTGCGCGCCTATGTTGACCTCACAACTCCCCAGTCGGGTGGAGCCTTATAAGCTCGCAGCCCGCCACGAACGAATCGAAGGCCTGGTAGCGCTGGATAAGCTGCCACGTCTTGCCGAAGAAGCGGGTGACCAAACCGGCGACTGTCATGTCGTGCTTGAGTTTGGTGTCGATGCTCAAGGCCGTCGTGAAATTCGTGGCCACTTGCAAGCGACGTTGGCGCTTGCCTGCCGACGCTGCCTAGTGCCGCTGCCTCAAGAGGTGAGTAGTGACTTTCTGCTTGGAATGGTCACTGATGAAGCCTTGGCGGCCGAGTTGCCTGCTAGTCATGAACCGGTGCTGGTGGAAAAGGAACAGCTGGATCTTCTGACGGTAGTTGAGGATGAATTGATTCTCAGCCTGCCCCAGGTGGTCTATCACGATGAAGCCGAATGTCATGTCTCGGCGGAGCAGCTGGTCAGCAAAACAGAAGGCGCGGCGTCAGATACAGCGCCAGCGACGAACCCTTTCGCGGTGCTGAATGTCTTGAAAGGCAAAAAATAAGCACCCTTTACCTTAAATACCTTGGAGTAAACCCCCATGGCAGTTCAACAGAACCGTAAAACTCGTTCCAAGCGCGGCATGCGTCGCAGCCACGATGCGCTGACCGCTCCGACGCTGTCTCAGGACAAAGAAACCGGTACGACTCACCTGCGTCACCACGTTTCTCCAGACGGTTTCTACCGTGGTCGTAAAGTGGTTGAGGTATAAGCCTCAATTGCATTACTAAGCGGCTAAACGGACTCAGTGCGGTATGCGCTTAGCGATTGATGTGATGGGGGGTGACCAAGGCCCTCATGCGATTATCGCAGGCTCCGCAAGGGCGGTGTTAGAACACCCCGGTCTTGAGCTGGTTCTGTTTGGCCCGCGTCAGCAGATTATTGCTGAGCTTTCGCGCTTGCCGCAGCCTCTGGCTGCGGCAACTTCACGTTTGGTGGCGCGTGATTCGCCCGATAGCGTAATGCCGGGGGCAACAGCGGCCTGGGCGTTGCGCAGAGGCGAGGCAACGAGCATGGTGCGCATGCTGCAGTGCGTCGCCCAGGGTGAAGCTGTGGCTGGTGTAAGCGCAGGCAATACGGCAGCGCTTGTTGCCTTGGCAAGGCGCGAACTGGGGATGGTCGAGGGGATTTCTCGTCCGGCAATCAGTACCGCGATCCCAGCCCGCCAAGGGCGCCGCTGCTATTTGCTGGACTTAGGCGCCAACGTGGATTCCCCTGCCCATCGACTGGTCGATTTTGCACTGATGGGGGCGGCGATGGCGCAGTGTATCGATGGCACTGCGGTGCCGCGCGTGGCGCTACTCAACGTTGGCGCTGAAGCCACCAAGGGGAGTGTGAGCGTACGTGAGGCTGATCGTCTGCTGCGCGAGTATGCCAGTGGTAGTGGTTTCGACTATCAAGGCTATGCTGAGGGTGGCGACCTGTTTAAAGGCCAGCTTGATGTGGTGGTGTGTGATGGCTTTGTGGGCAACGCTGTCCTCAAGGCGAGCGAAGGTTTGACGAGTATGTTGGTTGAACGCGTGCAGATGGCGTTTGAGTCGCGCCTAAGTGGTCGTTTGGCAAGCCTACTGGCCAAGCCTGTGTTAAAGCGCTTAAAGCAAGAGCTTGATCCCGTGCGCTACAACGGGGCCAGTTTATTGGGGTTGCGCGGTATCGTAGTGAAAAGTCACGGCAGTACTCATGCCGATGGGTTTTACTACGCTATTCATCGCGCCCTGCAGGAAGTAGAACATAACTTACCTGCGCGGATCGCAGGCCGCTGGCAAGCGCCATCAAGTGAAAACGATGGCACAGGCCAGCCATGATCAGATAATAACGATTTAACTTTTTTGCGGGTTTATAGGTGGCATCAGGATGTGCCAATAACCTCGCCTATCGCTCATATGAGCAAATGCCTACAAGAGCAAAGGTGAACGACATGTCTCAACCCCTTGCCCTCATTTTTCCCGGGCAAGGCTCTCAGCAGCTTGGAATGCTGCGAGAGCTTGCCGAGCGCTATAGTGTGGTGGGAACGACATTTGAGGAAGCGTCGGATGCTTTGGGCTACGATTTGTGGAAAGTCGTCCAAGAAGGTCCCGAAGAGTCGCTTAATGCAACCGCTTGCACCCAGCCTGCGCTGCTTTCTGCCAGCGTCGCCATTTGGCGTGTGTGGCAAGAGCTGGAAGGGCCGCGGCCGACAGTGATGGCGGGCCATAGCCTAGGCGAATACAGCGCTATGGTGTGCGCAGGCGTCATGAGCTTTGCCGAAGGCGTCAACTTGGTACGTCTGCGCGGAGAAGCCATGCAGGCGGCAGTGCCTGCTGGCGAAGGCGGCATGGCGGCGATCCTGGGCTTGGCAGACGATGCGGTTGAAGCCGCCTGTGAAAAGGCTGCCCAGGGCGACGTTGTTTCAGCGGTCAACTACAATTCCCCAGGGCAAGTGGTGATAGCGGGCTCTAAAGTAGCCGTTGAGCGAGCTATTGTTGCTTGCCAGGAAGCCGGTGCCAGGCGTGCCATGGCATTGCCGGTTTCCGTGCCTTCGCACTGTGCATTGATGCGCCCTGCGGCCGAGCGCCTGGCAGAGGCGATACAAACTATCGAGCTGCGGGCGCCGCGCTACAGTGTCATCCAAAACGTCGATGCCCAGGCCCATGCCGATACCGCGACATTGAGCACGCGGCTAGTCGAGCAGCTCTATCAGCCGGTGCGTTGGAGCGCCTGTGTTGAAGCCATGGCGGATCAAGGCGTGGAGGTGTTCATTGAGTGCGGGCCAGGAAAGGTGTTGACTGGCCTCAATAAGCGTATCGTGAAGGGTAGCAAGGGATTGGCGGTGAATGATCCTGACAGTCTGGAAGCCGCGCTTGAGCTGGCGCGTGAAACCTTGGCTGATAAGGCGTGACCAAGAGAGATTGCAATCCACTATCCTTGCTTGATTACACGGTTAGAGGCAGAACGTTATGACACAAGAGAGTAGAGTTGCCCTGGTAACAGGGGCGAGTCGTGGTATTGGTCAGGCCATTGCTCGCGAGCTAGGTCGCCAGGGCCGTATCGTCATTGGCACCGCGACCAGTGAGTCTGGCGCTGAAAAAATTGATGCCGATTTGAAAGAGCACGGCATTGAAGGGGCAGGTCTATGTCTTAACGTGACCGACCAGGCCAGTATCGATAGCGTATTGAAAACGATTACTGAGCGCTTTGGTGCGCCGACTATTTTGGTCAACAACGCGGGTATCACGCGTGATAATCTGCTGATGCGCATGAAAGAAGATGAGTGGGATTCCGTCATGGATACCAATCTGAAATCTGTCTATCGTGTTAGCAAGGCGTGTTTACGGGGTATGACCAAGGCTCGGTTTGGGCGTATTGTGTCGATTAGTTCTGTAGTGGCAACCATGGGCAACCTGGGCCAAACTAACTATGCTGCAGCTAAGGCCGGTATGGAAGGTTTTAGCCGCGCGCTAGCGCGTGAGGTCTCCTCTCGTGCGATTACGGTTAACGCAGTGGCACCGGGCTTTATTGCGACTGATATGACCGAAGCGCTACCTGAAGCACAGCACGAAATGCTGCTTAAGCAAATTCCGCTGGCCCGTTTAGGGGCGCCGGAAGAGATCGCCGCAGCAGTGGGTTTTTTGACCAGTGATGCAGCCGGTTATATCACTGGCGAGACGCTTCACGTGAATGGCGGCATGAATATGCGTTGATGGCCTTGGGCTTGGCGGTTGCGTCTACCCAAGGGCGTCTATAAACTACCCCGCAGCTTTTGGCTTGCGGTTTCCAAATAGCTGGTTATCAAAAACGGCTAATGTGAACGACTGGAGTACGTTAATGAGTACTATTGAAGAGCGCGTTAAGAAAGTTGTAGCAGAGCGCCTGAACGTTAAAGAAGAAGACATCCAAAACAGCTCTTCTTTTACAGAAGACTTGGGTGCTGATTCGCTCGACACCGTTGAGCTGGTCATGGCTTTGGAAGAGGAATTCGATACTGAAATTCCCGATGAAGAAGCTGAGAAGATCACCACGGTTCAAGAAGCCATCGATTACGTGAACGCCCACCAGTAAGGGCTGCGTCGATGCATCGAACCAGGGTGGGGTGCTAGCCACCCGCCTTAAAAGCCGTCCTTTTCCAGGACGGCTTTTTTGCTTTGCTGCCACAATGCTTATAACGTTCAATCTCCGTTATACTGTTGACCAAATTTAAGCAGCAAATGACCCAAGTGGGTCGCGTCACCATGGATGCCTGGAGGAAAGCTGATGGCACGGAAAAGGGTAGTGGTAACTGGGTTAGGCCTGGTGACCCCAGTGGGTAATAGCGTTGATGAGTCGTGGGCCAACATTGTGGCCGGTAAAAGCGGTATTACGCCTATTGAGCATTTCGACACCAGCGGTTTTAACACTCGTTTTGGTGGATCGATCAAAAACTTTGATATTAGCCCGTATCTGAATCCTAAAGATGCCCGCAAGATGGATCTGTTTATTCAGTACGGCATGGCGGCGGGCGCCCAAGCGGTAGAAGATTCGGGGATTGAGTGCAGCGAAGAGAATGCCGATCGCATCGGTGTGGCTATCGGCTCAGGCATTGGTGGCCTACCCATGATTGAGCATAACCACAACGCACTCAACAAAGGTGGCGCTCGCAAGATATCGCCATTCTTCGTGCCGGGCTCTATCATCAATATGATTTCGGGCAATATGGCGATTCAGCACGGCTTCAGAGGCCCGAACATTGCCATTACGACTGCCTGCACCACCGGTACTCATAATATTGGTTATAGCGCACGCACCATCGCCTATGGCGATGCGGACGTGATGATCTGTGGTGGGGCTGAAATGGCCACCACGCCGCTGGGCCTGGGTGGTTTTTCTGCGGCTCGCGCGCTCTCTACGCGTAATGACGATCCACAAGCGGCAAGCCGCCCTTGGGATACCGACCGTGATGGTTTCGTGTTATCCGATGGTGCCGGTGTGCTGGTGCTTGAGGAGTATGAGCACGCCAAGGCGCGGGGTGCCAATATCTACGCCGAGCTGGTGGGCTTTGGTATGAGCGATGATGCTTATCACATGACTTCACCGCCGGAAGATGGACGTGGTGCAGCGCTCTCCATGCGCAATGCGATTAAAGATGCCCAGGTTGACGTTTCTTCGGTTCACTACATCAACGCCCATGGTACCTCCACTGCGGCAGGCGATCTGGCCGAAAGTCGTGCCATTGAGAACGTCTTGGGTGGCGCTGCAAGCAGCGTGGCAGTGAGCTCCACCAAATCGATGATTGGCCACCTGTTGGGCGCCGCCGGTGCGGTAGAGGCGGTGTTTAGTATTCTGGCTATTCGTGATCAGGTCGCGCCGCCCACGATTAATCTGGATAACCCGCAGGAAGGCTGCAATCTGGACTATGTGCCGCATACTGCGAGGGATATGCGCATTGATATGGCGCTTTCAAATTCCTTCGGTTTTGGTGGTACCAACGGCTCGCTGCTATTTAAGAAGGTGTAGTTAGCGATGCTGACGCCTACGTTATGTGATGATCAATCTGTGCCGTTTGATGATCGTGGGCTGGCGTATGGTGATGGTCTGTTTGAAACGGTGCTATTACGTACGGGAAAGCCGGTGCTATGGCGCTATCACAGGGAGCGTCTGGCACAAGGTTGTCATCGCCTGGGGCTACCGTTACCTTGCCAGGAGGCCCTTGACGCCACTTGGCAAGGCGATCCCACTGCTGAGTTCGAAGTGCTTAAGCTGATACTGACCCGAGGCAGCGGCGGGCGTGGCTATGCCCAGCCCGATCAGATCACGCCGCGGCTGCTCAGTCGTCGAACGCCGTTTCAACCGTCGGTTAAGCGCTGGCAGGAAGGCGTGACAGTGCGGCTTTGCGATTTGCGGCTGGCCCGTCAGCCTCGGTTGGCAGGTATCAAGCACCTAAATCGACTGGAAAACGTACTGGCCCGCCAAGAGTGGGTCGATGCCACTATTGCCGAAGGATTGCTCGCCGACAGTGAAGGCCTTGTGGTAGAAGCCACCAGTATGAATGTTTTTTGGCAACAGGCGGGGGAAGTGTTAACGCCTCTCCTTGACCAGTGCGGCGTGGCTGGCACGTTGCGTGCTGCATTGCTTGACCAAGGTGCAGTCGCTCAGGCGTTGCTGACGCTCCATCAACTCGCAGGTGTCGAGCGGCTATGGGTGGCCAACTCTGTCCAGGGTGTATGGCCTGTTACCACCTTGCTTGCCGCGGATGGTTCACTGCTGCAGCGCTGGCCTCTGAGTCAGCCTGACCCGTTCCAGCGCTTGGCACATCAGCTATTGGGCGTTGTTTAAACGCCAGTGTTTAGATATCGCTCTGCAATTTTCTAGAGGTGTCATGGTGAAACGGTTATTAACCGCTTTATTGGTGTTAGTAGTGGTTGGGGCTGCAAGTGCAGCAGGCGGTTATTTCTATTGGCAGAGCCGATTAGAGGCACCGCTAGCGCTCGATGAGCCAATGCTTTACCAAGTGCCCTCTGGTGCGGGCTTTAATCAGGTCGTGGCGCAATTGGAAGAGCAGGGCGTGCTGGAGGATGCTTGGGCGTTTCGCTTGCTAGCGCGGGTCGAGCCGGAACGCGTGCCGCAACTGCGTACCGGCGAGTATCAGCTATTGCCGAATATGAGCGGTCTGGAAATGATGGCACTGCTGGGTAGCAATAAGGTGGTTACCTACTCGCTGACCATTCCTGAGGGGTGGTCTTTTCGGCAGATGCGCGAATTACTCAATGCGGCGCCGAAACTCGACCACCGCACGGCGGAGTTGAGCGATGCAGAGGTGATGACGTTACTCGATCGAGAAGGCACCTTTCCCGAGGGCTGGTTCTTTCCCGATACCTATCGCTATCATCTGGGTATGAGCGATGTCGATATCCTGCGCCAGTCATTGGAGCGGATGGAGCGCATTTTGGAAGAGGTGTGGGAGGAGCGCGCGGACGACCTAACCATTGACTCCCCCTACGAAGCGCTGATTATGGCCTCCTTGATCGAGCGGGAAACCGGTGCGCCCGAGGAGCGGCGCGAAATTGCCGGTGTGTTCAAGCGCCGCATGGAGCAGGGCATGCGCCTGCAAACCGACCCGACGATTATTTACGGTATGGGGGAGCGTTATGAAGGGCGAATTACCCGCGCCGATATTCGCGAGGCCACGCCCTATAACACTTACGTCATTGACGGCATACCGCCCACGCCGATTGCCATGCCTGGGCGTGCCTCCTTGGAGGCAGCGGTGAATCCACTGCCTGGCGAAACGCTCTATTTCGTTTCCCGTGGCGATGGCACGCACCATTTCTCGCGTACGCTGCGGGAGCATAACAATGCCGTTAATCGCTATATCCGCAATCGCTAATCGCCATGACACATCACCCATGATTGATGACCACTGTAAGGGAGCATGATGAGTAAGCGTGGACGCTTCATTACGCTGGAAGGCGGCGAAGGTGTGGGTAAATCCACCAATGTGGGCTTTGTGGCCGAGTGTTTGGAGGCCCAGGGGTTGGAAGTGGTGCGTACCCGCGAGCCGGGCGGCACCGTTCGTGGTGAAGCTATTCGCGCACTGTTACTGGATCCTGTCCCCCAAGAGCCGCTACATGTCGACGCTGAGCTGCTGCTAATGTTCGCCGCGCGAGCGCAGCACTTGGCGGAAAAAATACTCCCCGCCTTGGCAAGAGGGGCGTGGGTAGTGTGTGATCGCTTTACCGATGCCACCTTTGCCTATCAGGGCGGGGGGCGGGGCATTCCCAAGGAGCGTATCGCCGTGCTGGAGAATTTTGTTCAGCAGGGGCTCTCTCCCGATTTAACCCTACTGCTCGATATGCCCAAAGAGGCTGCAAGACAACGCTTAGAGTCGCGCCTGCGTGATCGCCATGAGCAGCTTGATCGTTTTGAACAGGAGCAGGCTGACTTTTTCCAGGCTGTGCGGGATGGCTATTTGGCACGAGCGGAAGAAGCGCCCGAGCGCTTTGCGGTGATCGATGCACAATACACACTGGATAAGGTACAAAGCCAAATCCGGCAAGTCCTATTAACAAAGGTCGCGGCATGGCGTTAACCGGCGTAATGCCGTGGCACCAAGCCACCTGGCAGCATTTGACCCGCTTGGCTGATGGTGGACGGATGCCCCACGCGTTGTTAATTCACGGCGCCCACGGCGTGGGTAAGCAGCAGTTAGCGGAGGCGTTAATTGCCCGAACGCTATGCGCCTCGCCCGCTGATCAAGCCTGTGGCCATTGCCATAGCTGCTCGATGCTGGAATCGGGCTATCACCCGGATCTGCTGCGGGTTTCACCAGAAGAGGGAAAGCGCCAAATCCGCATTGACCCTATCCGCGAGGTTAATCGCTTTGTGTCGCAAACGGCTCAGCAGGGCGGTTATCGAGTGATTGTGGTTTCCCCCGCCGAGGCAATGAACGTTGCCGCCGCCAATGCGCTGCTCAAAAGCCTTGAAGAGCCCGGTGACAAAACCCTGTTTATTCTGCTTTCCGACGTGCCGTCGCGGATGCTGGCGACGATCCGTTCGCGCTGTCAGCAGTGGTCACTACCCAGCGTTGCCTTTGAGGCGTGTCGTGGTTGGTTGATTGAGCAATTGGGCAGCACTGACGAAGCCTACTTCTGGTGGCAGGTAGCGGGTGGGCTACCACTGCTCGCCGTGGAGCTGGCAGCGCCCGAAGAGCGCGCTTTACGCCATCAAATTCACGACAGTTTCGAACAGCTGGTGCGCGGGGCCGAGCCCGTTTCAGAGGCGGCCCGTCTGGATCGCCAGGCGATTGATGCCATCTTGTGGTACGGTATCGCCTGGCTGGAAGACCTGATTCGTCTAGGTTTGTCTGGGGAGGCGGCGGTGTTGCATAACCCTGATTTAGAACCGCTCTACCGCCAGGCGGTGAAAAATGGTCGTGTTCAGGATTGGTTTCGCCTGCTCGATTATGCCCGCGAGCAGCGACGGTTGTTGGCGGTGGGGGCAAACCCCAATCCTCAGCTAGTGCTTGAAGCATGGCTGGTGCGCTGGGCGGCGCTGCTGCGTTCATAGTGGTGTTTATTCAATCCCCCACGGCTGTTCAAAACAGTGCAGCGAGGTCGTCATGGCAGCTCAGAAAGCGCTCTCTCTTACCGTTCCGGATGTTCCGACACTGCTTTCCGCGTATATGCCTTTTCTGGATCGCGGGGGGATTTTTGTACCTACTCAAACCCCTTACGCACTTGGCCAGCAAGTGTTTTTGCTGCTTACGCTGCCGGGTGAAAGCGAGCGCCTTTCAATTACCGGCCAGGTGGTGTGGGTATCTCCAGAGGGGGTGAGTGGCCGCCGTATGCCAGGCATTGGCCTTCACTTCAGCCAGCAGGACTATCCCGTGCGTGACCGCATTGAGGCGCTGCTTGCCGGTCAATTAGATAAAGCAGCTCCATCGTTCACGCTCTGAATGCCATTTTTCTGATCCAGTCGTTATGGCCTATCTGTTTTGACCTATTTGTTGAGAACCGTATGTTTGTTGATTCACACTGTCACTTAGATCGTTTATCCGACCAGACCCATGGGGGCGATATTGCCGCCACTTTGGCCGCCGCCCGCGCTGCCCATGTCAGCCAATTTCTTGCTGTAGCGGTTACCCTAGAAGACATGCCGCAGCTTGCGGCCATTTCACGCGAACATCACGATGTGGCGATTTCCGCTGGTTTGCACCCCCTGCACCACAGTGAGAATGAACCCAGCGTTGCCGATATAAAAGACACTGCTGAGCAGTATGGTGCGGTGGCAATCGGCGAAACTGGCCTGGATTACCACTATCGCGACAGCGTACCTATCGAGATTCAGCACGAGCGCTTCAAGCGTCACTTAATCGCCGCGCGTGAGTTAGAACTGCCGGTGATTATTCATACCCGCGAAGCCAAAGAGGAAACCTTGGCCTTGCTACGTGAATATAGCGACCCGCGAGTGGGCGGTGTATTACACTGTTTTACTGAAGACTTGGCGATGGCCCGTGAAGCGGTGCGGCTGGGTTTTTATATCTCGCTGTCGGGCATTATTACTTTTCGAAACGCCGCTCCGCTGCGTGAACTTGCCCGTCAACTGCCGCTGGATCGCCTGCTGATTGAGACCGATAGCCCTTATCTAGCACCCGTTCCTCATCGCGGCAAGCCCAATGAGCCCGCGTGGGTGGTGCAAGTAGCTGAGTGCATCGCCAAGGAGCGAGGTATCAGTGTCGATGAAGTGGCCATGCAGACGACCGCTAACTTTTATCAGCTTTTTCGTGCCGCCGCTCCCGATGCCCCGGAACACGTTAAAGAGGCGTTGGCCCACTCAGGGCTTCTATAGCCTGAAGTGCCTTGAATACGCTCAAGCGAGGTGGGTGAGATGAATATTGATCGATTGCTGCAGCAAGGTAATGGAGATGAAGGGCGCACTGGCGCTATTCCTCCACTCGATGAGTGGCAGCCTGCGCTCTCTGGCGATATGAACATCATCATTCACGCCGATGGTAGTTGGTCGCACGAAGGCCAGCCGTTTGCCCGCCCCAAGGTGACACGCCTATTGGCAACGCTGCTGCGCCTGGATGACGAGGGTTACTGCCTGGTTACGCCGGTAGAGCGCTGGCGAATAAAGGTCGAAGACCTGCCATTGGTGGCGGTAGAGGCTGACTTCCGTGACGGTGCCTGGTGGTTTACCACCCAGTTTGACGACGTTGTTCGCTTAGATGCCGAGCATCCGCTCACCGTCACCTCAACCCCAACCCCCCAAGGTGAGGCGGTGCCACAGCTGCCAGTGCGTTTTGGGCTAGCTGCCCGCTTGCACCGCAATGTCTATTACCAGTTGGTTGAGGCGGCTGAAAGCCGTGATGTGGCCGGTGGCAAGAGTGAACTGGGGCTAACGAGTGCCGGTCAGTGGTTTGCGCTGGGTCAGGTGGATGATGAATTACTTGGCGAGGCGCCGTGAAGTTAACTGCTGAACAGCAAGCTGTTGTTAATCATCAGGCCGGGCATGCGCGCGTGGCAGCGGTGGCCGGGGCAGGCAAAACCACCACCATGGCCGCTCGGGTGCTGCATCTATTGGCCAGCGGTGTACCGCCAAAACGTATTTTAGTGCTGATGTTTAACCGCTCAGCAAAGGATGATTTTCAGCGTCGTTTAGCCGCAATGGCACCTGCCGGGCAGGCATTGCCCGATGTCCGCACCTTCCACTCCCTGGGGCACCGCTTGACTCAAAGCTTATGCCGCTGGGGGGCGCTAGCGCCGCGCCAGCTATTATCCGCCGATTGGCAATTAGAGAGGCTGCTTCGTCAGGCAAGTATTAATGTACTGCGTGATGCCGTTGAGCGCCGAGATGCTGCTCTGGAAGGGGATCGGCTAGAAACCTTAGCCCACTTTTGCGGCTTGGTTAAAGCAGAAATGATCACCCCAGAGGCGCTCTATGAGCGGCTGAATTTTGATCCAGACACCGACTATTTCCCAGCGGCGTTTGCCGAAGCAGAGAGGCTATTGGAAGCGGAAGGCGTGATGACTTATGCCGATCTGCTTTATCGTCCGCTGTTGGCGCTAGAAGCAGATAGTGCTTTACGTGGTCGCGTCGAAGGGTTCCTCGACCATGTCATTATTGATGAGTATCAGGATATTAACGCCGCACAGCAGCGACTTTTATCTGTGTTGGTGGGCACTCGTGCCGAGGTAATGGCAGTTGGCGATGCCAACCAGTGTATTTACGAGTGGCGCGGTGCCAAGCCCGACACCATGCTGGAAAATTTCGCCGCCACCTTTGGCGAAGCGACCGATTACCCACTATCAACCACCTTCCGGCACGGTCATGCGTTGGCGCTGGCTGCTAACCATGCCATTGCCGCTAACCAGCGGCGTCCTAATCAGCTATGCCTTGCAGCGGCTAATAACCCGGAGACCCGCGTCTCAGTCGGGCAGGGGAGCCGTTTGCTACTTGATGCGTTGATGGACTGGCAGGCCCAGGGACGAGCGTTTAACGAAGCTAGTTTGCTGGTACGCAGTTGGGCGCTTTCGGTGCCGTTTCAACTGGCGCTGCTACAAGCAGGGATTCCATTTCGGCTTCAGCGCGAGGATCGTTTTGTGTTTCGTCTGCCGCTGGTGCAGGCCTTGGCGGGCTATTTAAAGCTGTCGCGTCGTCCAGATCTTCTTCGCGACCCGCAGCAACTGTTACTGCTGCTTTCACAGCCGACCCCCTTCGTTGCCCGTGAGCGGCTTCAGCGCTTGGCGCACCAACTGGCGACTACTCAGCAGTGGCCCGAGCGGCATGACGCCATGTTAACGGCGTTAAAGCCGATCCAGAGGCGCACGCTGAAAAAGCGCTGGCTGCTGCTTTGTGAGTTGCCACAGCTGAGTGCATGGCCACCCGCGAAGTTGCTACGCCATGTGGTGGAAAGCATTGATGCTGAAAAAACGCTTAAGCGTGCGGCAGCGCGGCGGGATAAAGGCGAAGAGGATGTGCGCCTACTTGACGTGCTGATCGAACAAGCGCAAAGCGTGCAAGACCCGGATGCCTTTATCGAACTTCTTGAGCGCCCGGTAGAAAATCAGGCGGGTGGTGTGCTGATTAGCACTGTGCACGGGGCCAAAGGGCTGGAGTGGCCACTGGTAGCGGTAGCCGGTGTTAACGAAGAAGACTTTCCTCACTATAGCCGCGATAACCCGCTCAGCGATGAGCGGCTTGAGGAGGAGCGGCGGCTCTTCTACGTGGCAATTACCCGCGCCCAGGAGCAGCTATTAGTGCTTCATGATGGGGGCGTGCACCGGCCGAGTCGCTTTATTGCCGAAAGCGCCTGGCAGGATAGCATGCGGGTTGCCTCCTGCTTGGCCAGTACCAGCGCGCCCGCGGCGACCCTGCAAGTGACATCGGTGGGCCTGGTTGAACGCTATCTGATGCGGCTGGGGCGAGACGATATTGCGCTTGCGCCGGCACAGGTTGATGAGGTCAAAGCGGGTTATTCAGCAGAGGCGAATTTCTACCCTGGTCAACGGCTTCATCACGCGGTATTTGGCGTAGGCGAAGTGGCGGCGGTGGAGGGAAGCGCCAGCGACCCGGTCATTGATGTGCGTTTTGATCAGGCAGGGCGAAGGCGACTCATTGCCCGCCGCGCACCCATTGAACTACTCGAAAATGGCTCAACGCTTGCTGGGTAACTCATTGATTTGTCAATAGTACACACTCTTTCACATTTGAATTCAAATTAAGCTTTAGAGCTGTTTGACTTAGCATCGCCCTGCCGATTTAATACCCACACTTCTACCGAGTTAATACTCAGCAGCTCATAGTATATAACTAATGAAATAGGGAACGAGCATGGTAAGGCAAGTCACTTGGCTTTGTGCCATTTTGATCGTTACCCAAAGTGGTGCCTTGCTTGCTGATAACTCCCTACCTAATCTTGAATTCAATGGTTTTGGCACGCTGGGAGTCGTTCACTCTAACGAGCAAGATGCCGACTTCGTTAATGACCCTTTTGCTTCACAAGGTGCTGGATACAGCCATGATTGGAGCGCAGAAGTTGATAGCCGCTTAGGGCTTCAAGCTACTCTGCATATCACGCCTAACGTTTCCTCGGTTGTTCAAGTAATCAGCGAGAAGCGGTATGACGGTTCTTACGCACCTGAGATTGAATGGGCGAATGTTCAATATGACATTACCCCTAATCTTAGTTTCCGCGTTGGGCGTATGGTGCAGAGCTCATTCATGGCTTCTGAACATCGTAAAGTTAATTACGCCACTCCATGGGTGCGGCCTCCGCAAGAAGTTTATCGTCTAATTCCGGTGGCTAATTTTGACGGTGTTGATATGCGCTATCGATACCCAGTAGGGGAGACTACCAATGAATTGCAGTTGAATTTTGGTGGTGGCAGCGTTGATTACTCAACGGGTAGTATCGACGCCAGCGATTCCTGGGGTGTTTCTCACCATACTCATTGGGGGGATGCCACCCTGTTTGCCAGCTACGGCGAACTGAAAGTAAGCGCAGATGAACTCTCACAATTCTTCGATGTTTACCGCCTCTTTGGTCTACCCGGTGAACAGCTTGCTAGCCGCTACGAAGTTGATGGTAAGCGTACGAGCCTGCTGAGCTTAGGGTTAGGTTATGACCCCGGGTCATGGTTTGTTATGGGCGAGTGGGCACGCTCTTCGTCGCCTTCTCTGTTAGGGGAGAGCGAAGGAGCCTACATGACGTTAGGTTACCGTGTCGCCGAGTGGACACCGTATGTAGGTGTGGCGCGAGCAAAAGTCACCAGCAATACGTCAGAGCCTGGGCTAAATGCTGCCCTGTATCCATCGCCCTTTGCAGAAGGTGCCCAGCTCCTTAACGGGATGTTGAATGAGCTACTATCCAGCGGAATACAGCAAGAAAGCATAACGGTTGGTGCACGCTGGGATTTCAGACCGGGTATGGCTCTTACGGCCCAATATGATCACATCGATATGCGCTCAGGGACATCAGGGGGGCTGATTAATCAACAGCCCGAGTTTACCCCAGGTGGACGTATTAACCTGTTCAGCCTTTCGCTCGACTTTGTGTTTTAAGGAGAGTGGCCATGCTTAAACGTCTAACTGGATCCGGAATCAGCCTCTTATTGGGGGCGATGTTGAGCATGACTTATCATCCTGCTTCAGCCGAAGTATTGGTGGTGGTATCAGCCGAGGCGCCTTTTACTCGCCTTACCAGCAGCGATTTAAGGGATGTTTATTTAGGGCGCCGCACGCTAATAGTTAACGGAGCACAGGTGGTGCCCTTGGATCTGACTGAAGGTACGGCAGCGAGAAGTGAGTTCTACACCCGCTACACGGGGCAAACCCCTGCGCAGATCAAGGCACACTGGGCCAGGCAGATATTTACCGGGCGAGGGCAGCCGCCCCAAGCGCTGGCTAATAGTCGCGCAGTGGTAGAGCGATTAGTCAGTGATGCAAAAGCACTGGGCTATATAGACCCTTCCTTTCTTGATGAGCGTTTGAGAGTGGTGACAATTGAGTAGTCTCAATGACCCAAGAGGCCCGAGCCGGGTCAGCTCATCCAGAGCCTTTATTCATCGATGGTCACATCATCTTGTAGAGCCACTGGTACTCTTCAGCATCGTGGCTTTTATGATGTTATTGGTTATATGGGGAAGTACTTATTTTTTAGTCAATAAAGAGCGTATGTCCATTGAGCGTCAGGCAGAGCTGTCCGTGGGTGAAATCACCGACACCTACGAAGCAAGGGTTGTAAGGGCCCTCAGGGAAATTGACACGACACTGAAGTTAGTACGTTTTACCGCCAATAACAGCAATCACTCGAGCGTGCTCAGTGTGTTAAATGAGCAGCGGCTGCTGCCTCCCGCACTGCTTTTTACCATCAGTATTGTTGATTCGCAGGGCATGGTTGTTGAGACCACTGATCCTGGGCTGCTTGGGCAGCGCCTAACGCCTCCTGCGCAAGCAATGCTGGACGATGATTACTTAGCCGTGGGAGAAAAGGATGCTAACCAGATTACCTTTACTCGGCCATTAAGGCCTGAGCAAGAATCTGCGCAAGGGGGAGGCTCAGGCTGGGTCATCATCGCTATTGATGCCAATTACTTTGTGAGCAGTTATGAAGTTCGATCTTTGGGCCAGCAGGGCATGCTGGCACTCGTCGGTGCGGATGGCATCGTACGGGTCAGGCGTTCTGGAGATGTGATCCATTCAGGCGAGTTAATGGATATAGGAGCCTGGAAAAGTAGCACACTGGATGCTGTTAGTGCGCCCTTTATGACCCACTGGCAAGGGGTTGAGCGTTACACACTGGTGCGCGAGCTGTATGATTTTCCACTCTCGATCGTGGTAGGGCTCTCTGCCCAGGAGCAGTTGGCCGCAGCTCACCAGCTTGCGCGAAACTATTGGCAGCGGGCCGGTTGGACTAGCGGCCTGCTACTCATCATTCTGGCTATACTCGGTCGTTTGAGCTGGCAACTTCAGTGGGCGCGGCGGCGGGTAATGGAAGAGCGTGTATCACATGCTCAGCAGGTCGAACACTTAGCTTTCCATGACACGCTAACCGATTTGCCTAATCGAGCCTTTTTGAGCCACTTGATTACTCAGGCCGTGAAGCTTGGCGGTCGCCATAGTGAATCCTTCGCGCTGCTTTTCTTGGATCTTGACCGCTTTAAGTTAATCAATGACACCTTGGGTCACGATGCCGGAGACCATCTCCTGCAAGAAGCAGCAAGTCGACTGACCACTTCGGTGCGTGAAAGTGATGTCGTCGCTCGGTTAGGGGGCGATGAATTTGTCATCCTTTTGAGTAAGGTTAGTCGACGAGACCAGATTGAGCCCATCGCCCAAAAAATTCTTTCAGCCATCAGAGAGCCCTTTATGCTAGCGGGCCAGGAGTGCCATGTCTCGGTAAGTATTGGTGTCTCGCTGTATCCGTTTGACGGGCTTGACGAGCAAACATTAATGAAAAGCGCTGATATGGCGATGTATCAGGCGAAGCTGCTGGGCAAAAACACTGTCCAGTTCTATACCGATGAATTAAGTGCGGAGATGGATGTGCGTTTAACCTTGGAGTCTGGCCTGCATCGTGCGCTTGTGAGTCATGAGTTTAGGTTGTTCTTCCAGTCAAAGCATGACGTCGAAGTAGGTAGCACGCTTGGCATGGAGGCATTGCTTCGTTGGCAGCATCCAACGCTTGGATTGCTGGAACCCGCCCAATTCATGCCCCTGGCTGAAGAGAGCGGTTTGGCCATGCCTATCGCTCAATGGGTGCTCGAAAATGCCTGTAGGCAAAGCATGCTGTGGCAACAAGAAGGGTTTCCCGCATTAACGATGGCGGTCAAGATTTCTGCACGCCAATTTTACGACAACAGCTTTGTGGAGAGTATCAAGGAGGCATTAGCCACTACTGGAATGGATCCCTGGCTACTTGAGTTGGAAATGACAGAGAGCATGCTGCTGCAGGATGTTCAGCGTACGGCGAGTCTCTTTGCCGAGATTAAAAAACTCGGGGTTAAGATAGTCATTGACGATTTTGGTACAGGGTATTCTTCTTTATCTGACTTAAACGCTTTGCCTGTCGATACGTTAAAAGTAAGTTCTTCTTTGGTTAAGCGCTTATCAGGCACTCGTCGCGACCAGCAGTTATCGTCATCGGTCATTGAGTTGGGTAAACGTCTAGGGATGCAGGTGTTCGCGAAAGGGGTCGCTTCTCATGAGCAGTCCCATTTCATAGGCAGCCACTCCAGTCTCCCTTTTCACGGCTTTTATAGTAATAGACCGTTATCAGCAGAGGAGAGCTGTCAAAGGGAGAAATAGCCCAGACAGACACCGCTTACCCTTTTACAGCCAATGTAGGGCAAGCAGTGCACAGGTTTAGCCGACTACTTTACATATTAGGGTAGTTGGGTCCGCCACCGCCTTCTGGTGCTACCCAGGTAATATTTTGCGCTGGGTCTTTGATGTCGCAAGTTTTGCAGTGCACGCAGTTTTGGAAATTGATCTGAAAGCGTGGCTGGCCCGCGCTATCCTCTACCACTTCGTAAACACCGGCCGGGCAGTAGCGCTGCGCCGGTTCTGCGTATTTGGGCAGGTTTTCGCGGATCGGTAGCTCAGGATCGTCCAGGCGCAAATGACACGGCTGATCCTCTTCATGGTTGGTGTTCGACAGAAACACAGAGGTAGGCTTGTCGAAGGAGAGTTTGCCGTCCGGTTTGGGATAGTTAATCTTTTCAAACTCGGCTGCAGGCTTGAGGGCGCCATAGTCTGTGGTGGTGTCGTGGACGTTAGGCAGCTTGTTGCCCAGCAACTGGTGAGCAAAATTATATGCTCCACCGCCCACGGTGCCATATTTATGGATCGCGGGGCCGAAGCTGGCGCTCTCTTTAAGCTCTTGGTAGGCCCAGCTGGCTTCCCATTTCTGGGTAAAGCTCGTTAGCTCCTGGGCGCCTTCATCACCACCTTTGATCGCCTCAAATACGCTCTCCGCGGCAACCAAACCAGACTTCATGGCGGTGTGCAGGCCTTTGATCTTGGAAAAGTTGAGAGTGCCCGCATCGCAGCCAATCAATAGCCCGCCGGGGAAGGTCATTTTGGGTAGGCTGTTAAAGCCCCCCTTGGTAATCGCCCGGGCGCCATAAGCCACGCGCTTGCCCCCCTCCAGATACTGACTAAGTACCGGATGATGCTTCATACGCTGAAATTCGTCGAAGGGCGAGAGCCACGGGTTCTGGTAGCCCAGATCCATAATCAAACCCACCACCACCTGCTGGTTTTCCGCATGGTAAAGAAACCAGCCGCCGTGAGCGTTTTTATCTAATGGCCAGCCAGAACCATGCAACACAAGCCCAGGCTCATGCTTGTCGGCAGGCACATCCCACAGCTCTTTAAGGCCGATGCCGTAGTGTTGCGGGTCGCGTCCTGCATCCAGTGAGAAGTCTTTGATTAAGCGCTTGCCCAAATGCCCCCGCGAGCCTTCGGCAAACAGCGTGTATTTGGCGCGTAGTTCCATGCCCGGCATATGGCCATCTTTAGGGGTGCCATCTGCGGCAACACCCATGTCGCCAATCAGAATGCCGCGCACGGCGCCTTCTTCAATAATGACCTCTTGGGCGGCAAAGCCTGGGAAGATTTCTACGCCGAGGCCCTCTGCCTGTTCCGCCAGCCAGCGGCACAGATTGCCTGCACTGATTACATAGCGGGTAAGCTCGCCGCCGGTGTTATGCATGCTTTTAGGTACCAAGGCGTTGGGCACTTTCTGCGCTTTTTCGGCGTCTTTGAGCAAGAAAACGTCATCGCGAATCGCCGGGGTATTGAGCGGTGCGCCGCGCTCTTCCCAATCTGGAAACAGTTCCGCCAGTGCGCGAGGTTCAAAGACCGCGCCCGATAAAATATGTGCGCCAACTTCTGAGCCTTTCTCAACGACGCAAACCGTGAGCTCTTGCTCAGCCTCGTTGGCTTGCTGCATTAGTCGGCATGCGGCGGAAAGCCCGGATGGGCCCGCGCCGACAATGACGACATCAAAATCCATTACATCGCGTTCAACAGTTTCCACCCGGTTTCTCCTTATTCTCTTTAAGTGCCAGCGTTTACAAAGCTAATCTAAGGTTAACTCCAGGGAACTAGCTTATAAAAAGTCGGCCTTAATTTAAAACGGTCGTTTGCTTCTGGTTATGCCCCATGATAGGCATAATACCTGTGTCAGGTCACGCCTACGATGGTGAAAGGAGCATTTATTGACGGTATGCTTTGTTAACCCTCGTTCAGTGCTACGACTAAGGCCGTAGTGGATGATTAAGCATTAGGTATTGTCGCTTTGTGGCAGGCTATGGCAAATTGGGAGGGTTTTTCAATTGCGCACCTATCAAACGCTCGATTGAATTTTATGCATTGAATTTAAAAGCGCCGCCATTTTTTGTTGGCAGCGCCTGTATTGGGGCAGGCGAATCGCTGTTGAGCGATTGCCGGTAAGTCTTCAATACACCACACATCTTAAAAAGGGGTATCCGCTGGGCGGGTGCCGTCTCAGGGTAACGGCTTTACGACAAGCCAAGCGAGGAACCTATGAAAGTACTCGTCGCGGTGAAACGCGTCATCGACTATAACGTCAAAATCCGCGTTAAGGCGGATCATTCGGACGTCGATCTTACCAACGTCAAAATGGCCATGAACCCCTTCTGCGAAATTGCCGTGGAAGAGGCGGTACGCCTGAAAGAGAAGGGCGTGGCGACAGAAGTCGTCGCCGTCACGGTAGGGCCCAAAGCCGCCCAAGAGCAACTGCGTACGGCATTGGCGCTGGGGGCAGACCGCGCCATCCATATCGAAACCGACGAGCGCGCCGAATCTCTGGCCGTGGCCAAGCTGTTGGCCAAAGTGGTCGAAGAGGAGCAGCCGGGGTTGGTGGTGCTGGGCAAGCAGGCCATCGACACCGACAACAACCAGACCGGCCAAATGCTCGCCGCGCTGACCGGCCTGCCGCAAGGCACCTTTGCCTCGGAAGTTGCAGTGGACGGTGACAAGGTGCATGTGACCCGTGAAATCGACGGCGGCCTGCAGACTATTGCGCTGACGCTGCCAGCGATTGTCACCACCGACCTGCGCCTCAACGAGCCGCGCTACGCCAAGCTGCCCGACATCATGAAGGCCAAGAAAAAACCGCTGGATGTGAAAACCCCCGCCGACTACGGCATCGAGGTCGCCTCCAAGGTCAGTCTGCTCAAAGTAGAGTCGCCCGCCGAGCGCAAAGGCGGCGTCAAAGTCGCCTCGGTAGACGAGCTGATCGACAAACTGAAAAACGAAGCCAAAGTTCTTTGAGATAAGCTCTTTAAGATAAGTGCTTTGAAAACCGTACTTTAAGAAAAGAGCTTTGAAAGGAGTTGATGCCATGAGCATTCTGGTACTTGCGGATCTACACGAAGGCCAACTGGCCGGCGCCACCGCCCACGTCGTGGCGGCCGCCCAAGCTATCGGTGGTGATATTGACGTTCTGGTGGCCGGTGAAGGCGTTCAAGCCGCCGCCGAGGCCGCCGCCAAGCTCGACGGCGTAAGCAAAGTCCGCGTCGCGGATAACGCCGTTTACGCCCACCAACTGGCCGAGCCCATGGGCGCGCTGCTGGTCGAATTGGCCGATGGCTACACCCACGTGCTGGCCAGCGCCTCCACCACCGGCAAAAACGTACTGCCGCGTTTAGCGGCGCTTAAAGACGTCAGCCAGCTGTCGGACGTTATCGCCGTGGACAGTGCCGATACCTTCAAGCGTCCTATCTACGCCGGTAACGCCATTGCGACGGTGAAAAGCGACGATGCCCTCAAAGTCATCACCGTGCGTTCCACCGGCTTTGATGCGGTCGGCACCAGCGGCAGCGCGACGGTGGAAGCCGTCGACGTAGTGGTGGACAACAACCAGTCCAGCTTTGTGAAAGAGGAACTGGCGCAGTCAGATCGCCCGGAACTGGGCGGTGCCAAGGTAGTGATCTCCGGTGGCCGCGGTATGGGCAACGGCGAAAACTTCAAGCTGCTCGACGGCATTGCCGACAAGCTGGGCGCTGCCATTGGTGCTTCTCGCGCCGCCGTCGACGCAGGCTTTGTGCCCAACGATATGCAGGTTGGCCAGACCGGCAAGATCGTTGCCCCAGATCTGTATATCGCCGTGGGTATTTCCGGTGCCATTCAGCACCTGGCGGGCATGAAAGACTCCAAGGTGATCGTCGCGATCAATAAAGACGACGAAGCACCGATTTTCCAGGTGGCGGATTACGGCCTGGTGGGGGATCTGTTTGAGATCCTGCCGGAACTTGAGAGCAAGCTGTAAGCAGTACCGTGATTCAATAGCGGTGGGCCGACTTCGCCAGAAGTCGGCTTTTTTTTTGGCCGGTGTATTAGGTAAACTGGCAATAGTTGACTAAAGTACTGGGGCAAAAGGTAAGAAAAACCACCCCGGTGGTTGAAAAAGCTGCGGGCTGACCGCACATAGGTAATTGAAAGCAACGAAAGCCACTCAAGGAGATGATGATATGGCACATACACTACCCGAATTGCCGTACGCATATGACGCTCTCGAACCAAACATCGATGCGATGACGATGGAAATTCACCATTCTCGTCACCATCAAACCTACATCAACAACCTGAACGCCACGCTGGAAGGCACAGGTCTTGAAGATGTACCTGTCGAAGAGCTGGTCGCTAATCTGGATCGCGTTCCAGAAGCCAAGCGTCAAGCCGTTATCAATAACGGTGGCGGTCATGCCAACCACTCCATGTTTTGGCAAATGATGTCGCCTAACGGTGGTGGTAATCCCCAGGGTGATGTCGCAAAAGCGATTGACGCTGAGCTGGGTGGCCTGGAAGCCTTTAAAGAAGAATTCAAAAAAGCCGCCCTTGGCCGTTTCGGTAGTGGTTGGGCCTGGCTCTCCATTACTCCTGAAAAGAAATTGGTGGTAGAGAATACCCTGAACCAAGACAGCCCGTTGATGCACGGCAACACGCCGCTGCTCGGTCTGGATGTTTGGGAGCATGCCTACTACCTGAAGTATCAAAACAAGCGTCCTGACTACATTGCTGCGTTCTTTAACGTAGTTAACTGGGAAGACGTTGAGCGTCGTTATCAAGCTGCGATTAGCTAATATTGCTATGAGCCGCTAACTGCGCCGGTTCACGGCGCTGTTAAAAACCGTCCACTTTTTAGTGGGCGGTTTTTTATTGCCTGGGACAGTGTTTTAGGGGCAGGGTTGGGCATTAGCTGTCAATATCCTGTGGATGAAAAATACCACATATGCTTGAATTGATTTTTCATTGGTCTATATATAGTATGCGTCGTATCTTTTAGAGAGGGCAGGCACTAGATGTGCCCTACCCGAAAAATGCCGCTATGAAAAGGAAAATAGCCATGGAAATCCAAATTTATAGCAAGCCCGCTTGTGTTCAATGCACCGCGACTTACCGCGCGCTCGACAAGCAGGGGCTTGATTACACTGTTATCGATATTACCGCCGAATCCGGTGCCCAAGAAGAAGTCGAAGCTCTCGGCTATCGCCAGCTTCCTGTCGTAGTCGTCGGCGAGGATCACTGGTCGGGTTTCCGCCCAGACCGCATTCAAGCGCTGGCTTAAGTCATCCCAATGCTGGCAAGTTGCTCACCTTCACCTATCGCCGGCAGTTTGGTTTACTTCTCTACAAAATCAGGCAATACCCATCGATTTGTAGAAAAACTTGGTTTTGCCGCAAAGCGACTGCCGTTGAATCGAGATGAGCCTGTTCCACGAGTCACCCAGCCGTATATTTTAATTACCCCCACTTATGGTGGGGGAAGCGAGCAGGGTGTGGTGCCCAAGCAGGTGATCCATTTTCTTAACGACACACATAATCGAAGCCTCCTGCGGGGGGTGATTGCAGCGGGAAATACAAATTTTGGCGAAGCGTATGGCCTTGCTGGCCGCATTATTGCGAAAAAATGCCAAGTGCCGCTGCTGTATCGATTCGAATTATTTGGCACCGACGATGACGTGGCCAATGTCCGTCAAGGAGTAGAAGAGTTTTGGAAACGACAAACCTAGCCCTGAAAGACTCAGCGCCGAAAGACTCAGTCTCGAACGACGTATCCACTAAAAACGGTGAGGCCAAGCGGCCAGCGGCGAAGACAGAAGCTCGCACGCTGGACTATCACGCTCTTAACGCCATGCTCAACCTGTACGGTGCCAATGGCGAGCTGCAGCTGGATAAAGATCGCGAAGCGGCACGCCAGTACTTTTTGCAGCACGTTAACCAGAACACGGTGTTTTTCCACTCGTTAGAGGAGAAACTCGATTACCTGGTCGAAGAGCAGTATTACGAAGCCGAGATGCTGGCCCAGTACAGCTTCGCCTTTATCAAGGCGCTGTTCGAGCAGGCCTATGCATATAAGTTTCGCTTCCCTAGCTTTTTGGGCGCCTTTAAGTACTACACCAGCTACACGCTGAAGACGTTCGACGGCAAGCGCTATCTAGAGCGTTACGAAGACCGCGTCTGCATGGTCGCGCTAACCCTGGCGCGGGGCGACGAAACGCTGGCGAAGTCGCTGGTGGATGAAATCATTAGCGGCCGCTTTCAGCCGGCGACCCCCACCTTTTTGAACTGTGGCAAGCAGCAGCGCGGCGAGCTGGTGTCATGCTTCCTACTGCGTATCGAAGACAATATGGAGTCGATTGGCCGTTCGATTAACTCGGCCCTTCAGCTCTCCAAACGCGGCGGCGGCGTGGCGTTTCTGCTCAGTAATATTCGTGAGTCGGGTGCGCCCATCAAGCGTATTGAAAACCAGTCATCGGGCATCATCCCGATTATGAAACTGCTGGAAGACGCCTTCTCCTATGCTAACCAGCTGGGGGCTCGTCAGGGGGCAGGGGCGGTGTATCTTAACGCTCACCACCCGGATATCCTGCGCTTTTTGGATACCAAGCGGGAAAATGCCGACGAGAAAATTCGTATCAAAACGCTCTCCCTGGGCGTGACGATTCCGGATATTACCTTTGAACTTGCCAAGCGCAACGACGACATGTACCTGTTCTCGCCCTACGATGTAGAGCGTGTTTACGGCGTGCCCTTTGGCGACATCAGCGTTACCGAGAAGTACCAAGAGATGGTTGCGGATGCGCGCATTCGTAAGCATAAGATCAATGCACGGGCCTTCTTCCAAACTCTAGCCGAGCTGCAGTTCGAGTCGGGCTACCCGTACATCATGTTCGAAGACACGGTTAATCGCGCCAACCCGATTGCTGGCCGTATCAACATGAGCAACCTTTGCTCGGAAATTCTTCAGGTCAATACGCCTACCGAGTATGACGATGACCTGGGTTATCGCCAAATCGGTCAGGACATCTCCTGTAACCTGGGCTCCATGAACATTGCCAAGGTGATGGACGCAGGCGATATCGGTACCAGTGTGGAAATCGCCATTCGTGGCCTCACCGCCGTATCAGAGATGAGTAACCTGCGCAGCGTGCCCTCTATTGCCGAAGGTAATGCCAAGTCGCGGGCGATTGGCTTGGGCCAGATGAACCTGCACGGCTATCTGGCGCGGGAGCACATTTACTACGGCTCTGACGAAGGTTTGGATTTTACCAACCTCTACTTCTACTGCGTTGCCTTCCATGCGATCCGGGCGTCGAACCGTTTGGCGATTGAGCACAAAGAGTCGTTTGCGGGCTTTGCAGACTCTACCTACGCCTCGGGTACTTTCTTCGATAAGTACACCGACCAGGCGTGGCTGCCGCGCACCGATAAAGTACGTGGGCTATTTGAGCGCAGCGGTATCGCGCTGCCGACCCAAGACGATTGGCAGGAGCTGAAAGCCTCGGTCATGGCCCACGGTTTGTATAACCGTAACCTGCAGGCAGTACCGCCCACGGGGTCGATCTCCTATATCAATAACTCCACCTCCAGTATTCACCCGGTGGCGGCGAGAATCGAGATTCGTAAAGAGGGCAAGTTGGGACGCGTTTATTACCCGGCGCCTTTCCTGGATGAAGCTAATTTTGACTACTTCCAGGACGCCTACGAAATCGGCCCGGAAAAGATCATCGATACCTACGCGGAAGCCTCGCAGCACGTCGATCAGGGCTTATCGCTAACGCTGTTCTTCCCGGACACCGCAAGCACGCGCGATATCAATAAGGCGCAGATTTACGCCTGGCGCAAAGGCATCAAAACGCTTTACTACATTCGCCTGCGCCAGAGTGCGTTAGAAGGTACCGAGGTAGAAGGCTGCGTTTCCTGCACGCTGTAATGGTACTGATTTCTGTCGATACGCCTTGTATCTGTTATTGAGCATTCGTTTTTAAAACAAGCTTTTTATAACCAATTTTTATAAATAAGCTTTGCTAGCCCGGCTGTCACAGCCGGGCTTCGAGAGAGTGATATGAATACCATGCAACGTTTATCGCGGGTTGATGCGATTAACTGGAACCGGCTTCAAGACGATAAAGACCTGGAAGTGTGGAACCGCTTGACCAGTAATTTTTGGCTGCCCGAGAAGGTGCCACTGTCGAACGATATTCAGTCGTGGAATACGCTGACCGAGAAAGAAAAGCAGCTGACGATCCGCGTTTTCACGGGCCTGACACTGCTGGACACCATCCAAAGCAGCGTGGGTGCGCCGGTATTAATGGAAGATGCTCGCACTCCCCATGAAGAGGCGGTTTATACCAATATCGCCTTCATGGAATCAGTGCATGCGCGCTCCTACAGCTCGATTTTCTCGACGCTCTGCACCACTCGTGATGTGGACGATGCCTTTCGCTGGAGTGAAGAGAATCCCACGCTGCAGGCGAAATCTGAGCTGATTTTAGAGCGCTACCGCTCGGATGATCCGCTGATGCGCAAAGTCGCCAGCGTGTTCCTGGAGTCATTTCTGTTCTACTCCGGCTTCTACCTGCCGATGTACTGGTCAAGCCATGCCAAGTTGACCAACACCGCCGACCTTATTCGTCTAATCATTCGCGACGAAGCGGTACACGGCTACTACATCGGCTATAAATTCCAGCAGGCAATGGCGGAAGCGACGCCAGCGCGTCAGCAGGAAGTCAAAGATTACGCCTACGAGCTGCTGCTGGAGCTCTACGACAACGAAGTGCGCTACACCGAGTCACTGTATGACGAGGTAGGTCTAAGCGAAGATGTGAAAAAATTCCTTCACTACAACGCCAATAAAGCGCTGATGAATCTTGGCTTTGAGCCCCTATTCCCCAGCAGCGTCACCGATGTAGATCCAACCATCATGGCGGCGCTGTCACCCAACGCCGACGAGAACCACGATTTCTTCTCCGGCTCCGGCTCCTCCTATGTGATCGGCAAAGCCGTCGCCACCGAAGACGACGACTGGGCGTTTTAATGGCCGTATGAGTGGGTAGTAGATAAGCTGGTGGTATAGATAAAGGCGCATAAAGGAGGAGGTATGCCAGACAACCCCGCTAACGTATTGAAAATTGCCGCAGCAATGGTGAGCGATCCAGATGGTCGTTTGCTACTCGTGCGTAAGCACAATACGTCCTTCTTTATGCAGCCCGGCGGCAAGATCGATGCGGGTGAAACCGAGCTAGAGGCACTGTGCCGTGAGCTGAAAGAGGAGTTAGGCTTGAACGTGAATAGCGATCAGCTTTCGCCGTTAGGCATACACTCCGCTCCCGCTGCCAATGAGCCGGGCATGATGCTCGAAGCGCACCTGTTTAGCCTTGTTATTGATGAGCCTGTCGAGGCGGCAGCTGAAATTGCCGAGGCAAGATGGGTGACCCGTGAAGAGGCTTGGCTGCTTCCTCTAGCGCCGCTGACGAAAGAGTACGTAGTGGTAAATTAGTGTTGATTTCTCAGTAAGGCAACAGCGTTTAATCCAGGCTAGGTATGCGCTAAGCGTCATTGATGTCCGATAACTTTAAACGTATTGAGTAATGCTTCGATTCCATTAGCATCGCTTGGCGATCTCTTCTGGAAAACCAATTGTCTGGTTGCGTTTAATTCTCCCGCAAGCGTATAAAAGAACATGCATTTGTGGAGAGTGGGGGCATGGCAGACATAATAAAGACTGCACGTAAGGCCAACTTAGATACAACACTATTGCGTACGCTGGTATCCATAAGCGATTGCGGTGGGTTTTCCGAAGCGGCGCAGGTCTTGCATCTAACTCAATCGGCTGTTTCTCACCATGTGCGTCGTCTTGAGGAACAGCTTGGTAATACTTTGTTCGCGACCCATGGGCGGCGAAGGCGCCTTACAGAGTCAGGTGAACTCTTTCTATGGTACGCGCGGCAAATTCTTGCCCTCAACGACGAAGCTTTCGATAAGCTCGGGCAGTATCGTGGAGTTGCAAAAGAGATTCGCTTGGGAGTGTCGGAATACTTTGCTCAAGACTACCTGCCGATCATGCTGGCCTCCTTGCCTCTTGAGCAAAAGGGAATTCGCATTATTCCTCAGCTAGGGCGCTCAACGGTACTGCAACATAAGCTCAATGATGGACAGCTTGATATGGTCATCGCTGTCGACATTCCCGAAACATCGCGTCCGAGTGTGCTAGAAAGCATACATGTGGCAGACCGGCGCCTTTCCTGGGTAGGAGCCCAACACTCTTTACTAGCATCCTGTAATGAGATTCCACTTGTTGCTTTTTCTCCCCCGTGCATACTACGAGACCTGCAAATCAACAGGCTCAAGCACAGTCAGCTGCAATGGCGCATAGCTTATGAGGCGCGTGATTTAGGCGATTTACTAGCAGCGGTCAAAGCGGGCCTGGGTGTGAGCGCTCTCCCTTTTATCCCGTCACTGTATGGGCTCGCCTCCCCGATAAATGAGCAACAACTCCCTTTGCTGCCGGATATTCGAATCAGCATTAAAATCGCTGCCAACGTCGAGTCCCACCAAGTAGAGTGGCTGATTCAGCTTATTCGTCGCTGCTGGGACTCTCCTGAACAACAGAAAGCAGGAGCTGCGCCTCTCCAAGTGCCATGCGCTATGTGATTGGGGCAAGGCGAAACGGCTAGCGGTTATTCAGATAAACCCCGCAAGCGGTGACTGCAAAGCCAATCATGGCTAACGGGTGAAGTGTTTCGCCAAGAATCACAAAGGCCATAAGGGCGGTCATGCCGGGTATTAGGTAGAAGAGGCTGGCCACTTTGCTTGCCTCGCCGCGACGAATCATGACGTATAGCACGCTGATGGCTCCAATCGAGTTCACAAGGCTCATCCAGCTTGTCGCGAATAAGAAAGTAGGCGTGACTTGGAAGTACAGGTCTTCAAGTATATGGGCTGCAACAAATGCAAAGGTTGCTGCGACACTCAGTTGAATGAATCCACCCGTACGTAGATCCATGCTTGTACAAAATTTCTTCTGGTAAAGCGTGCCCAGCGTGATACCAAGTAGGGCGAAGAGAATTGCGATATAGCCCCCGACCGTTGCCTCCCCAAAAGAGAACTTTTCCGAAACGACCAACACAACACCTGCTAGACCAATCAGAAGGCCCACCCATTGATGTTGCTTGATGCGTTCAGAAAGAAAAACACTGGCGCCAAGTGCAACGAAGATGGGCATTGTGCCGACAATGAGTGCCGAAACTCCCGCGCTCACACCGAGATTGATGCCGGTATAGAGCCCCGAAAATTGCATTGCTTGAATCAGCAGCCCGACAACCGCAATGTGGCCAACCTCCTTCCACGTTTTTGGCCACGGTGCGCGTGTTGCAACGGCGACCATAAGTAGAACCAGGGCGGCACTAGCGAAGCGCAGAAAGATCATGGTGTACGGGCCGACAAAGGGCAGGGCTGCTTTGCCAGCCACGTAGCCAGAGCTCCACATAACGATGAAAAGCAAAGGCAGCCCTAGGGCGGTCACGCCTGGGCGAAAACGAGGGATTGTGGTTGTATTTGATGTCATTGGAATCTCTCCTTAGTGGGTTTGTTACCAAGGAAAGGCTAGTGAGATCCAATGATTATGAATAATGAAGATTTGGCCAGGGATACTTTACGAAACGTAATGGATGAGGAACGGCAGAGGCGGATCATCGACCGCTAAGTGACCTACTGCGAGCGAGAGCGCGCCGATATTAATGTACGACGTCGTGATACGACTATTCATCTAGGTGGTAATAACGTGATGACCACGCTGCGGCTTCTATCGCTTCCTGTGATGCTTCTTCCAGTATTCTCACTGCCCGCACTGTTACTAACCTAGCCTCTCGCGAATCTGCTTTCGGGACTCTTCACGGCTCAGCAAGGTGGCATTGCCGCTTCTGGCTTTGAAGGCGCGCTGACTGATTTCTTCGTTCCAGGCTTGTTCAACGGAATTATCGCGTGGGTCGTTCAGGCTCATAATAAGCTCATGAGCCAGTGCTGCTCGCTCCGATCCTGAAAGTGGCGAAATCTGGGAGCGTAGCTGATTTAGGGTCTGTTAACGTTCTGCCTTGCCGTGAATAAAAACGGGCACCAGCGCGGCCGTGAGTGAAGCGTCAACAGACCCTAGTGTTTCGGCAGTCATAGGGCATTTCCGAGTAACTATCTAATGGTGCTATCCCCATTCAGAGACCCTCGCAAGGTGGTCAGTAGGACGCCGGTCATGATGGAGGAGAGTGCTTCCAGCGGCAACGAAATCGACTGATTGTTAATGATAAATATTGTCATTTATTCTATTAGTGGTAGGCTATGACCCGTAAAAGATAAACGCAAATCGTTCTAATACCTAATTAGTTTCTAGTTGGGCGGTGCTCGCCGCCCGCTACTCAGTGACGGAGAGTCGACGTGCTGAACAGGCCTTTCTTTGCCTTGCGTGGATGGTGGCTAGCGGGAGTGCTGGCCAGTGGCACGCTGATGGCAAGTGAACAAGCAGTGGCTCAAGCGGCCGAAAGTGTCGAAGCCCAGCAAACCCAGGCAGCGCTTCAGGAGCAGATTGATGCTGCCGATGAACAGACCCGGGAGCAGTTGGAGGAGTTGCGCCGTTTGGAGCGCGAAACCCGCCAGTTGAAGGCTGATAACGCCTCTCTGTCCGGGCGCTTGGCGGAAGAGGCCGAGCGTCAGCAGCGTTTGGCGAAGGCGCTGGATACGCTGGAAGAGACCCGCGCAGCGCTGCCCGTGATCGAACAGAATATGGCCGAGCAACTGAGCGGCTGGATTGAGCGTGACCTGCCGTTTCTACGTGAAGAGCGGTTGGCGCGGGTTGAGCGTCAGCCAGACGAGCAAGGTCAAAACACTATCGAGCGTATTAATGGACTGTTAGAGGCCTGGCGCGTTGAGCTCGATTATGGTCAGGAGATGGACAGCTGGCGGGGGCGTTTAAGTCAGGATGGTCGCGAACGCGAAGTGGATTTCTTGCGCATCGGGCGTATCGGCTTTTATTACCTAACCCCCGATGGCCGTGAGGGGGGTGTTTGGAGTGCTGAGAACGGCGCATGGCAGCCGCTGGATGACGAGTACCTGCGTGAAGTGCGCAGTGGGCTGCGTATGGCGGAAGATCAGCGCGCCCCTGATCTATTAACCTTGCCGCTCTCGATCAGTGCCAATGACCTGCAGGGAGAGCAACCATGAGTCGACTAACACTCCGTCAACTTGGCTATGTCTGTGTTGTATTGGGACTGGTAGCGGTAAGTGGTATATCAATGGCGCAAACCGAAAGCGCTACTTCTCTGCGTGAAGCCCGTGAGGCTGCTGAAGCGCGAGACCAGCAGCGGCTAATGAGCTTTCTGGATGACCAGCAGGCGCTAGAGTCCGCGCTGGAGCAGGCGCGCGCGGAGCACGAAGATGTCCAGCAGCAGCATGAAGCACTACAGGCGCAGCAGGCAGAGCAAACAGATCAAGCCAGCGAGCTGAGCGAGCGCCAGGCAGAGCAGGGCGAAGCGCTCTCGGGTCTGCTGGCCAATCTTGCCCGACATAGCTCAGAGATTCGCAACACGCTTGGCGAACAGAGTCTGCTAACCCTTGAGGAGGGCTCGCTGCCGCCGCGGTTGGATGAAGTGGAAGTGCTTGAGCGCCATCAGTTGGAAAACGTGGTGGATCGCTTGGCAACGCTAACCGCGCGCACCGGCCGTGCCGAACGGCTTTCAATGCCAGTAGCCGATGCTAACGGCGAGGTGGCCGCCCGCGAGTTGGTGCGGTTGGGCGATTTTGCGGCCTTTACCGAGAACGAGCTTTTAGAGCGCGGTGAAAATGACGGCAACCTAGTGGTTCTGCCGCGTACCCCCGATGCCATTGGCGGGGTACTGGCGGATTACTACCAAGGCGAGAGCAGCGTCTTTGCCATTGATCCTACCCAGGGCAGCGTGCTGGAGGCCTTGGCCCAGCAACCCAGTCTATGGGAGCGTTTCCAGCAGGGCGGCTATGTCGGCTACGTTGTCGTGGCGCTGGGTATTCTGGGTATGATCATCGGTCTGGGGCAGTATCTCTATCTAGTGCTGGTTAGCCTGCGCGTAAAGCGTCAGCGGCAATCCCTCGATCAGTTGCGGGACAATAACCCGTTGGGGCGGGTGCTACTGCGCTTTGAAGGCATGGATAAACATCAAACTCCGGAGGCGCTGGAAGCGCGGTTGGATGAAGCGGTGTTGGCCGAGTTGCCCAGGTTGGAACGCAGCCAGCCGATGGTGAAGCTGCTTGCCGCGATAGCACCGTTGCTCGGCCTGCTGGGCACGGTAACCGGCATGATCGTAACTTTCCAAGCGATTACCGTGTTTGGCACCGGCGACCCGCAACTTATGGCGGGCGGCATCAGTCAGGCACTAGTGACCACCGTACTAGGTCTGATTACCGCCGTGCCGCTGTTGTTTGTACAGACCGCTCTGGCAGGCCGCAGCCGTTACTTGACCCACGTGATTGAAGGGCAGGCGAGCGCGACACTGGCAGATCATCTGGAATCTCACACGCCCGTGGTGAATTAACATGTCCACTCTTCCTCTCTGGCTCGAACCCGTTGAGCGCTTAGTAGAGGCGGGTGGCGCGGTACTGGTAGTTTTGGCCGTCGTGGCCGTACTGGTGTTTGCCATGGCTATGGAGCGCTGGTGGTACTACCGGATTACTTGGCGTATAGCACGGCGTCAACTGTTACGCCGCTGGGCAGCACGTAGCGACCACTCCAGTTGGAGTGCCCGGACACTGCGTCATGTGTGGGCCGAGGCGCTGGTCGCCAGACTGCGCAAACCCTTGCCGTGGTTAAAGCTGTTAGTCGCGCTATGTCCGTTACTGGGGTTGCTAGGCACCGTGACGGGCATGATTAGCGTCTTCGATAGCCTTTCGTTGAGCGAGACCCATCAAGCCCGCGCTATGGCAGACGGGGTCGCCCGGGCGACGCTGCCGACCTTGACCGGCATGGCCATTGCCGTAGTAGGGCTGCTATTTATTAGTCGTTTAGAGCACGTCATCCGTCGCGAAGACCAGCGGCTGCATGATCGCCTGGCGCGGGCACTGGAGGAGAGTGATGCGTAGACGTCGTTCCATAGATGCGACTGCTGAGAGCAACGAGGTGAATCTTACCCCGATGCTTGACGTGGTATTTATCATGCTGATTTTCTTTATTGTGACTACCAGCTTTGTCAAAGAGAGCGGTGTCGAGATTGAGCGGCCGGAATCCAGCGCCGCCACCCCGCGCCCGGATGCCCAAGTGCTCGTGGCGATTTCACCCGAGGGTGCAGTGTGGGTAGATGGCAGTCCCGTGGATGCCCACCGGGTCGGCCAGCAGGTAGCCGATATGCTAAGTGATGATGGCTCGGTGGTTATTCAGGCGGATCGCGAATCCACCACGGGCTTGCTGATCGAGGTGATGGATCGCCTACGTGAGGCGGGCGTTGACCAAGTGGCGGTGGCGGCGAGTCGGAGTGGGCCATGATGCGCCACTTGCTGTCGTTATTGGGAGGCGTCGTGCTGGCGGTGGGCTTGTTCTGGCTACTTGCCCAGCTAGTGGCTCCCCCTGAGCGGGAGCCCGAAGAGCTGACCATGAGCATGGCGATGACCATGATTGAAGCGCCGGAGGTGGCCCCTGAGCAGGAGGCGCCCACGCCTCAGCCTGTTGAAGCGGCACCCCAGCAAACGCCGCCGCCCATGCCTGCACCCGAGCCGCCCCCGGTAACGGAAAGCACTATTAGTCTGCCTGAAGTGGAGCTGCCAGATGAGCCCGTCGAGCCGGTTGAAATGGACAGCGAACTCCCGGAGCTAACGGAAGTTAAACCGGAACCCCGGCCCGAACCTACTCCTGAGCCGAGACCAGAGCCGACCCCGCAACAGCAACCTGTCGAGGCAGCTCCTAGAGCAGCCCCTGCGTCAGTGGATTCTGCACCCGCCGTGCGCGAAGCTGCCCCGGAAGCTCAACCAGCGCCCTCTAATGAGCCGGTGAATGTGGGCCAAGTGACACCGACGAACCAAGTTGGTCCAAATTACCCACCCCGTGCCCAGCGCCGAGGTATGGAAGGCTTTGTAGAGGTGGCTTTTACGATTCGGCGTGATGGCAGTGTCGACAGCTCTTCTATACGGGTTACCAGCGCGCAGCCGCGTCGGGTGTTTGATGATGCCGCGCGGGAGGCGATTGCCAAGTGGCAATTTGAACCCAGTGATCGGTTACGCAATGCCACCCAGCGGATCGAGTTTGAGTTGAGGTAGCCGTATGAAGCGTCTTTTATGCATTCTATTACTCAGCGTTTGGCCTCTCTCATCACAGGCCAGCCCTGCGCTACAAGGTGATGTGATTGCTGACCTCAATGCGCTGCAAAGCCAGTTAAAAGAGGGCGCGTTGCCTCAGGTCGTTGAGCGGGCAACGGCCCAGGCTGAGCGGTTGGCATCCGGCAACCAATCGGATCAGTGGGCCAGTGCGCTCTATCAGCAGTTGGCGGCAGGTGCCTTGGCGCGTCAGGATCAGCACGCTGCGGCAGCGGATCGGCTGGCGATTGCCCGTGGCTTAAACGGTGTGGATAGTGTCCAAGCAGCCCGTTGGCTACGTGAGGAGGCCTCACTGCGCCGTGCTGCCGGTCAGCGTGATCAGGCCATTGAGTTACTCAGTGAGTGGCTAGCCAATCAGCAGGATATTGATACTACCTGGCAGTTAATCCGCCTGCTGGCGCAACAGGAGCGTTGGCAAGACGCCGCCGACTGGCTAGAGCAGGCGCTTAATGAGACGCCAGAGTTAAGCGGAGCACAGCAGACTCTGGCGCTTGCTGTGTATCGCAATGCAGGGCAAGGCGATCAGGCATTGGGCTGGCTGCTGGATGGCTTGAATGCGCAAAGCGACGCCGCCGATTGGCGCCAAGCCGCCGGGCTTGCTCAACAGGCTGGTCAGTCAGGGGTAGCCGCTGCCCTGTGGGAGACGGCATGGCAATTAGGTAAGTTGACCGAGCAGGAAGATTTCTGGCTGTTGATTCAACTTCATCTCGCCGGCGGAACCCCCGCTAGAGCGGCAGAGCACCTAGAGCGGGCGTTGAATGAGGGCGATATAGTTCGCGATGAGTCCCATCTGCGTTTGCTTGCCAACGCTTGGCGGCAGGCTAAAGACGTTGAGAAGGCCCTGAATGCCTGGCACACCTTAGCGCTGCATACGCAAGCTGCCGCCGACTGGCGAGCCTATGGTCAACTCGCTTACGCCTGGGGTGAGGATGGGCAAGCGAAACAAGCTTTTGCCCGCGCCTCGTCGCTAGGTGACGATGAGGCGGAGCAATGGCTGGCCAGCTTTGACTAGAAAAGACTGCGTAGAAAACTACGCCTTAAGCGTGAGAGCGAAGTCACTCCAGGTAGGCGCGTGATCAGAGGGGCGTTCCATACCACGCAGGTCATAGTCGATGCCAGCGGCAGTAACCTGATCGGCTAGCGCCTTGGTGACTAGAATATAGTCGATACGCAGGCCGCGCTTGGGCTCCTGGTTAAACCCTTTTGAGCGGTAATCAAACCAGCTAAAACGATCATCGCTTTGTGGATAGCAGAGGCGATAGCTGTCGGTAAGTCCCCAGGCTTTAATGCCTTCGAGCCATTCGCGCTCAATGGGTTGAAAGCTGGTTTTGCCTTCGCGCAGCCAGCGCTTGCGGTTAGCGTCGCCAATGCCAATGTCCTGATCTTCCGGCGAGATATTAAAGTCGCCCATGATCGCCAGCCGCTCGTCGGGACGGTGCTGTTCGTTGAGCAATCGCGCTAGCTGGCCATAAAAGCGCTCTTTATGGGGGAATTTGGTCGGGTGAGTAACGTTTTCGCCCTGAGGAAAATAGCCGTTCCATACCGTCACGGCTTCTCCATCCTCTGCGATCAGACGAACGCCGATCATGCGGCGCTGAGCGTCTTCCTCATCATCGGGGAAACCGTAAAAAATCTCTTCGGGTGCCTGGCGGCACATTAAAGCGACGCCGTAATGGCCTTTTTGGCCGTGATAAAAAACGTGGTAGCCCATGGCTTCCACGTCGGCAAGCGGGAACTCGCTGTCCTGCACCTTGGTTTCCTGCAGCCCAATTACGTCCGGCTGCTGAGTGTCGATCAACGCCTGTAACTGGTGAAGCCGTGCTCGAATGCCATTAATGTTGAACGAGACCAAGCGCATTACGAGTCGTCCCCCTTAGGTTTGTTAGCGTCGCTGCTCGATTTGTCAGGGTGTATAGCAATATCCTGCCCGCTCTGCTGGCGAGCGAGTTTTCTCACCGCCTGCAGTTTGCGCTGCTGCTGCTTTTTCGCTACAAAACGGCGCGAAGGGGCCACTTGGTCGGGATTGTCGTGGCGCCATTTTTTATAATCTTTCCGCCGGCCGGTACGAATTGTCACCTTATCGGCCAGTGAACGAGTTTTTTTCTTACGCGTCATGTCGCGCTCCTTACGTCGATTTGACGGCTATTCTAACAGGCCTGGGGACTCCTTCGACAGCAGGACGCGCTCTTATCGCCAAGCCCTGGTACAATGCGCACTTCGTGATGCCAACTTCCACAGCAATGGACAGATAGACAGCCTATGAGCGAGTCGGAACAGACCACAGCCCCGGCCCAGAATCGCAAGCCAAAACGTCGCCGCCGTAAACCGCGTCGTCGCCAGTCGAACTGGGATCTTCGTCAGTTTCAGGTGCCCGCCGTGGCCGGTAAGTGGCGCTTTCATGACTTTGATCTGCCGCTGCCCTTAATGCGCGCTATTCATGCTCAAGGGTTTGAGTACTGCACACCTATTCAAGCGGAGGCCCTGCGCCAGACGCTATTAGGTGGCGACATTGTCGGCAAAGCGCAAACGGGAACCGGTAAAACCGCAGCCTTTTTGATCTCTGTGATGGCCTACTTCCTGGAAGAGCCAACACCCAACGGTCAAAAGCCAGGTGCACCGCGTGCCTTGATTATTGCGCCCACCCGCGAGCTGGCGCTGCAGATCGAAAAGGATGCTAAAGCGTTAGCGCGTTTCACGCAGCTCAATGTGGCGAGTGTGGTCGGCGGTATGGACTACCAAAAACAGCGTGACAGCCTGGGCAGCAAGATCGATATCCTGGTGGCAACACCTGGGCGTCTGTTGGATTTCCATCAGAAGCGCGATATCGACCTCAATGAAGTCGAAGTTTTGGTGTTAGATGAAGCCGACCGCATGTTGTCGATGGGCTTTATCCCCGATGTGAAGCGGATTATTCGCTACACGCCGAAAAAAGAGGAGCGCCAGACCTTCCTCTTCTCGGCCACCTTTACCGACGACATCTTGAATCTCGCCAGTCAATGGACGCTTGATCCTGCCCACGTTGAGATCGAAGTCACCGTTGAGAATCAGGCGGATATAGATCAGCGTGTGTATTTGGTGTCTGATGACGACAAGCAGCGCTTGCTGGTTAATTTGCTTCAGCAAGAGAGCTTCGAGCGTGTGATGGTCTTTGGTAACCGTCGCGATTTAGTTCGCAAACTTGACGACCTGCTCAAAAAAGCCGGTGTCAGTGCGGCGATGCTGTCGGGCGATGTGCTTCAGAATCAGCGTATCAAAACCCTGGAAAGCTTCCGCGAAGGCGAGATTCAGGTGTTGGTCGCCACTGACGTTGCAGGCCGTGGGATCCATATTGAAGACGTTAGTCACGTCATCAACTACACCCTGCCGGAAGATCCGGAAGACTACGTACACCGTATCGGTCGTACCGGTCGCGCTGGTGCTAAGGGTGTGTCGATTAGCTTCGTCGGCGAAGAGGATGCCTTCTCGCTGCCGGAGATCGAACGCTATATCAACGACAAGCTGCCCTGCGTGCATCCGCCGGAAGGTATGCTCTAAGCCGCATGCTCGATACAGCCCTCAAAAGCGAGATTCAAGACGCTTACCGTCGCGTGGTGGACACCCTTGAGCTGACCCCACGCTACGGTCAGCGCATGATGATCGCCGAAATCGCCCGGACGCTGGGCAATATAGAGAGCGACGACGAGGGTAAGCGCACCAGCGATACCCATGTCTGTGTGCTTGAAGCGGGTACCGGTACCGGTAAAACACTGGCCTATCTGATCGCCGCCTTACCGATCGCGAAAGCGCGGGGCAAGCGGCTGATTATTTCCACGGCCACGGTTGCTCTTCAGGAGCAGGTGCTGAATCAGGATCTACCCTCGTTGGCCAGTCATAGCGGCATTGCGTTTCGCTACGCATTAGCCAAAGGGCGTGGCCGCTATGTGTGCGTGGCACGTCTGGATCAGGCGCTCGAAGGTACTGAACCCAACCCGACGCTATCGCTGTTTGAGCAGTCGCTGCAAACACAAAGTAGCGACTTCACCGTGATTGCCAGTGATATGGCGCAAGCTTACGGTCAGGGCGAATGGGAAGGGGATCGTGATAATTGGCCTGAGGCGATTGAGGATGCCCACTGGCGGCGGCTGACGGTTGACCATCGCCAGTGCACGGGTAGGCGCTGTGGGCACTTCGGTGCCTGCGCGTTTTTTCGTTCCCGTCGAGAGCTTGAGAACGCTGACGTTATTGTCGCCAACCACGACCTCGTGCTGGCTGACTTGGCCTTGGGCGGCGGCGCTATTCTGCCCGACCCAGCGGACTGCATCTTTGTCTTCGACGAAGGCCACCACCTGCCCGAGAAAGCGCTTTCCCACTTTGCCCACCGCTTTGCGGTGCATGGCTGCTTGCGCTGGCTGAAAACGCTGAGAAGCAGTTTGACCGACCTTCACCAGGCGTTGGCTATTCAGCCAACGGTGTCGCGGCTTTTAGTTAGCTTGCCGGAGCTGATTCATAACCTGGAGCCCGCACTGGGCGACGTGTTTAGTATGGGGCATCAGTTGGCGGAGCGGCCAAACGGTTTGGCTGACGAAGAGGCCACTCATCAATCGCGTTTTGAGAAGGGCCAAGTGCCCGATGCCCTGCGGGAACAGGCGCAGCAGCTATTGGTGATGTTTGCTTCACTGTCGCGCTGCCTCGAGAGTATCAGCGATATTCTGCGCGAAAGCCTTGATCCCGATAAACAGACCGGCCTTGATCGTGAGCAGGCAGAAACCTGGCTGCCGCTCGTTGCGTTGCTTCATGGGCGGGCGTTAGAGGCGCATGCATTGTGGCAGGCATTCAGTGAGCAGGATGTTGCTAATGAGGCGCCCAGCGCTCGCTGGATTACCCTAAGCCGTGTAGCGGGGGAGCCGGAAGTTGAGTTTTCGGCTAGCCCCGTTTCAGCCGCACATACCCTGGCCAAGCATTTATGGGGGCGTTGCCATGGGGCGGTGGTCACCTCGGCAACGTTGACTGCGCTGGGGCGCTTTGAACGCCTGCAAGAGCGTGCAGGCTTGGCGAATCGCTACCGCTATCAGGCGCTGCCGAGCCCCTTTGATTACGCCAATGCCGTGCTGCGAGTGCCTAAAGAGGCCACTGACCCTGGCGATAGGGAGGCCCATGAACGGGCGATTGTGACGTTTGTCTCGCAGTTGGCCGACCAAGAGGCGGCGCTGGTGCTGTTCTCTTCCCGCGCCCAGCTGCGTGCGGTGGATAAAGCGTTGCCAGCGAGTGTGAAGGAGCGCGTGCTCGCTCAGGATGCGCTGCCTAAGCGAGAGCTTATCGAGCGCCATCGGGCAGCGGTGGATAGGGGCGAGGGCAGTATCATCTTTGGCTTGGCGAGCTTTGCTGAGGGTATCGATCTTCCCGGCGACTATTTGACGCACGTGGTGATTACGCGGTTACCCTTTGCGGTACCCGACGACCCAGTGGGTGCTACGTTAGCGGAGTGGATAGAAAGCCAGGGCGGTAATGCGTTTATGCGCATTAGCGTGCCCGATGCGTCTATTAAGCTGGTGCAAGCCTGTGGGCGCTTGATTCGCAAAGAGAGCGATCGTGGGACGATCACCTTGCTGGATAAGCGGGTGATTACCCGCCGCTACGGACAAGCACTGCTGGATGCACTGCCGCCATTTCGGCGTGAGATTAGTCGCTAGAACGTCATGAACAACCCCGCCGTAGCGGGGTTGTTGACTTACTTGACGATGCGCTTGGCCAGTGTGGCGGCAAGTTTATCGTTCATGCGGCTGAAGGTCTCCACCGTGGTATCCCAGTCGATGCAGGCATCGGTAATGGAGACACCATACTGCAGTTGGCTAAGGTCTTGGGTAAGTTTTTGATTACCCCAGCCAATGTTGGATTCAACCATCAGGCCGATAATGGAAGTGTTGCCTTCCAAAATCTGGTTGGTGACGTTCTCCAGCACCAATGGCTGTAGCGCAGCGTCTTTGTTGGAGTTGGCGTGGGAGCAGTCGATCATTATGTTGGGTGAGAGCTTGGCTTTTTCGAGCTCTTTCTCCGCCAGGGCAACGCTTACACTGTCGTAGTTGGGCTTGCCGTTGCCACCGCGTAGAACGACGTGGCCGTAGGCGTTGCCGCGGGTGCGAATAATGGCTACCTGGCCCGCTTGGTTAATGCCCAGGAAATTGTGCGGGCTGGCCACGGACTGAAGCGCGTTAATCGCCACGTCCAGGCTGCCGTCGGTACCGTTTTTAAAGCCGACCGGGCAGGAAAGGCCGGAAGCCATTTCCCGGTGGGTCTGGGACTCGGTGGTACGGGCGCCAATCGCTGACCAGCTGATGCAGTCCTGCAGGTATTGGGGAGAAATGGGATCCAGTGCTTCTGTGGCTAGCGGTAAGCCCATTTCGGCCAGATCGACCAGCAATTTACGGGCGATATGCAGACCCTCATCGATCTCAAAGGAGTCGTTGAGGTGCGGGTCGTTGATCAGGCCTTTCCAGCCGACCGTTGTGCGCGGTTTTTCAAAATAGACACGCATCACGATATACAGGCTATCGCTGACCTGGTCAGCCAGCTCACGAAGGCGGCGGGCGTAGTCGAGGGCGGCTTCCACATCGTGGATTGAGCATGGACCGACCACTACCAACAGTCGCGGGTCATTGCCATCCAGGATATTCTGAATGGTTTGGCGACCTTCGATCACGGTGCGCTCTGCCGCCTCCGTTAACGGCACGGCATTCTTGAGCGCTTCTGGCGTGGTGAGAACGTCTTGAGCGAGGACGTTAAGGTTATTAACCTGCTGTTCTGGCATCTTGCTACCTGTGCTTTGCGTAATGACTGAAAAAGTAAGGGGGCGATAAAAGTGGCACATACTATCGCTCGCCGAGCAGGTAAAAATCAATTGCTGCGGAACTATAGCGGCATTAAAAGTGTCAGCCGCACGGTTTTTGCGAAAGGCGGTAAGCGCTTGATGCGTTGCGCGGAACGCGCAACACTGGGAGCCCTGTCGTTAAAATTTAGTACCGTTATAATAATGCAGCAATTTACTCGGGCGACGTATTCGCTCTTTTATTCACTCTATTATTAATCAATGCCCAAGGGACGCTATGCTGCTTGCTGTGAACGCCCATTTGTCAGGGCTAATAGGAATTGGGCTCGGCGCATGCCGTACGAGCTGGAGGAGCGTGTGAATGGGCACTCGGGAAACAGACCAACAGCTTGTTGAACGTGCCCAAAAAGGTGATACGCGCGCTTTCGATCTGCTGGTGAAGAAGTACCAGCACAAAATTATCGGCCTGATTGGTCGTTATGTTCATGATCACTCTGAAGTTCAGGATGTAGCCCAGGAGGCATTTATTAAGGCGTATCGCGCCTTGGGTAAATTTCGCTCAGAAAGTGCGTTTTACACCTGGATGTATCGCATCGCGATTAACACGGCGAAAAACTATCTGGTCTCGCGGGGAAGGCGCCCGCCGGGAAGTGATATGGATATTGTCGACGCTGAAATCATTGATCAAAGCGGTCGACTGGCAGATTCCGAGTCGCCGGAAGCGGCGATTGCCAGAGATCAGCTCGAAGCCGCGGTTTATCAGGCAATCGAAAATTTGCCGGATGATCTGCGCACGGCGATCACCCTGCGTGAACTGGATGGTCTTGCTTATGAAGATATTGCTCAGGTCATGCAGTGCCCTGTGGGAACCGTGCGTTCACGAATTTTCCGCGCCCGCGAGGCGGTTGATGAACATATCCGCCCATTAGTATCGACCGCGCGGAACAGTCGCGAAGGGTAGTGGTCGTAGTGGGGGAGGCGATATGAGCGTTATAGGATGTCAGCCTTAAAAATAAAGGTTTTATTTTTTGTGAACTGTCTGGCATGTAAGGCGTCATAAAGCCTGACTATCTTGATGAGCACGCTGGTGTGTCAATCGCTGATATATCAATGTGCAAAGTGTCATGAGCTTAGCGTCGCAGGCTAATGAGTTTTGCTCATTTAATTAGCCTGAACTGAGTCTTGGCCTTGGAAGTCGTCGGAGCGGTGGTGCGTATAACGCAAGCCATCACCCCAGTACTTCTTTTAAACAGTGTGAGGGTGTGAAGTATGAGTCAAAACACACGGGAATCACTTTCGGTGTTAATGGATGGCGAGAGTGATGAGCTTGAGCTTCGCCGAGTGTTGAAGGCACTGCCTAATGATGACGATGCCGCAGATACATGGCGCCGATATCACCTTGCCCGCAGCATGATGCAGCGGGAGCAGGGCGTTGATGTAAGCGTTGATCTCTCCGCTGGCATTATGGCCAGACTGCGCGAAGAGCCTGCTCCAATGACACAAGGTGCCGAGCCTGTAGCTCACCGTACGGGTGGTATTTCGTTCGCCCGCGGCGCTGGCGTTGCTGCTGCAGTGTCACTGATGGTGATCACCGGCGTTCAGTTCTTTGGCAACGACTCACCCGTTGGCCAGGGCAGTGGTGACATGGCAACGACCGCACCTGGCGCTAATCAGGTACAGCCCGTCAATTTGGCCTCTCAGTCGGCAGTAGCCTCACGTGCTGATATGCCCATGTTTGAGCCTACGCCGTTTCGGCTTAGCGGTCAGTCGGGTCAGGGCGGTCTGATGAATATTAGTGAAACTGGGTTTTCAGCGCAGACGCCTCAGGGAGTGACTGCTTCCCAGGGAACCAATATTGATGTAGATCAGATTGGCTTGCTGCAATCTTATTTAGAGCAGCATACTCAGAGCGCTGCTTACGGCAGTGGTGATAGTTGGATGCCATTAATGCGTTCATCTGCAGTGACTGAACCATTAGGTCAGCGCTAAGCTGAATGACGTTCTTTTTGACGAAGCCTGTTAAGTGAGTAGGGAGTGCGCGGGATGGGAGTGCGCAACATGATCGTGCCCTGGCGATTAAAGCGTGCCTGGGTACTGGCAGCAGTAGTTGGTACGCTCTCTTTTCAAGTGCATGCAGAAAACGCCAATAGCTCGTCCGACGTTAGCCAACCGGTTCGTCATGCTGGCTACGAGTGCGCGGCGGAATCCGAAGAGCAGCCCAGTAATGCCACGCAGTGGCTTGAACGTGGTTTGTGGGCTAGCCACTGTTATGCCTTCCAAGCCAGGGCGGTGGCGATTGATGCTATTGATGTTCGCACGCTGGCGCTGTCGCATCGCATCCAGAATGGCATTCGGCAGCAGGTGGTTCAGTACCTAGACGGTCCTTCCGTGAGTATTGAGCGGCGCTCGCCGGTGGGTCGACTGGCTTGGACTGAAGAGCATAGTAATGGGGAGATGCCTACTCCTGCAGGGTGGGCGGCTCATCTTGAGAAATATTACGCTATTGAGCTTGAGGATGATGCTCGGGTAGCCGGTCGCGATGCCGTTAAACTTATTTTCGAGCCTCGGGATCAATGGCGTTTTTCCCATCAGTGGTGGTTAGATCGAGATACCGGCCTACTCCTTAAGCATGTACTCAGTGATCAGCAAGGTAGGATCATTGAAACCTTCCAAATTACCCAGCTCCAATCGCCCCAAAAATATACCGGCCGCGTACGAGTGGGCTCGCCCACCGTTATCCTCAACACGCCTTGGCATACCACTTGGTTACCCGACGGCTTTGTTGCGCAACCGGTTACTTTTGCCGGCGACGATGTGCATCAGCGTGTTTACAGTGATGGTTTGGCCACCGTGAGTATCTTTGTAGAGCCTCTTGCATCTGAAGCAACCATTGCCTTGCAGGAAGGTGTGCAGCAGTTGGGTGTCTCGGCCGTCGCCATTGAGCACACCATCACCGCTGAAGGGCGCTGGCAGTTGGTGGCCATTGGTGAGCTGCCCGTAGCAACGCTGCAGCGTATTGTTCGCTCAATCACTTTCGACCTGCTAGAAGACCAATCTCAAGAAAGCGTCGATGAGGTGAGTAGATAAAATGACGACCTCCGCGCCCTGTGGCTCTTTACTTGGCACTTCTCTGCTTCGTACTGGCACGGTTGTCGATTACACCTCCCAGGGAGTAATCGTTGAAATTGCCGCCCAGCAGAACTGCGAGCAGTGTGCTCAAGGGAGAGGGTGCGGGGTCGGATTGCTGGCGCGCCAGCGCAGCCAACGCATTGCCGTAGCGGTTCCCTCCAAAACAGATAACGCCGAGCGCAACTATCCGTTAGGAAGCCAAGTCATTATCAGCCTGCCGCGTGCCTCTGTCACGTTGCTGGCTTTTTGTGTTTATGGGCTGCCGCTACTGCTTGCGCTGTTGCTATCCGGGCTGGTCGCGCTCGTTAGTACTACGATTTGGCTGGCGCCCCTGGGCTTTTTTATTGCTTTGATGGCCGGTGCGCTAAGTATTAAATGTCTAATGCGCGGGCGTGGGGAACGCTTTCGCCCACGCTTGGTCAATTAGTTTGTTAATGAGTTCTCCGGTATCTCGCCGTGAGTTGTTGATATACCTTCGCTTACTATCACATTAAGTAGGAGCTCTTGCATGAAGCGCTTGATTCTCCCTTCCACGCTTTGGGTTTGTGTGGTGGCATTGCTGACGTTTGGCCAAGCCGCCAGCGCTCAGAATTTGCCTGATTTCACCGCATTAGTTGAAGACGCTGCCCCAGGGGTGGTGAACATCTCAACCAGTCGAACGGTTCAGCGCAGCAGCGCGCCCGATTTTGGCGGGTTCGGTGGTCAGGAAATCCCCGAGATTTTCCGCCATTTCTTTGGGGATAGCTTTCCAGCGCCCCCCAGTAATGGTCAGGGACGTACAGAAGAGCGACAGTCTCTAGGCTCGGGGTTCGTCATCAGTGAAGATGGTTATGTAATGACCAACGCGCACGTGGTGCAAGATGCCGATGAGATCCTTGTGCGGCTCAATGATCGCCGCGAATTGAGAGCAGAAGTGGTTGGTAGCGACCCACAAACCGACGTGGCAGTACTCAAAATTGATGCCAATGATCTGCCTACGCTCAATCTAGGTGACTCTGACGAGCTAAAAGTAGGTGAGTGGGTTGCCGCGATTGGCTCTCCTTTCGGTTTCGACCACTCGGTCACTGCGGGTATCGTCAGTGCGATTAATCGCACCTTGCCGCGGGATGCATATGTTCCCTTTATTCAAACCGATGTGGCAATCAATCCCGGCAACTCCGGTGGCCCGCTGTTCAACTTAGACGGCGAAGTTGTGGGAATCAACTCGCAAATATTTACCCGTAGCGGCGGCTTTATGGGCGTCTCGTTTGCCATTCCCATTAACGTTGCCATGGATGTGGCCGAGCAACTGCGTGAAGGCGGTCGGGTAGACCGTGGTTGGTTGGGCGTCATGATTCAGCCTGTGTCTGATGATCTGGCCGAGTCGTTCGGTATGGAGAATGCGATTGGCGCCTTGATTGCCGATCTTGATCCAGAAGGCCCAGCGGCCCAGGGTGGACTCCAGGCGGGCGATGTCATTCTTGAGGTCAATGGTGAAGAGGTTGAGCGCTCAAGCTCGCTGCCGCGACTGATCGGTAAAGGCGCGCCAGGCACCGAGGTGGAGCTCACCTTGATGCGTGACGGTGAAGAACTGACCGAGTCTGTCGAGTTAGGTAGTTGGCCAGACACTGAGCAGCAGTCGGCACAGGCAGGCAGCAATAACCAAGCGCGTCTTGGCGTAATGGTCGCTGAAATTGATGACACCATGCGCGAGCAACTGAATGTTCCCGGCGGTGTGATCGTTCGTCAGGTTGAGTCTGGCAGCGTGGCTGCTGAGGCCGGCATTCGCCCAGGCGATGTGTTAGTGAGTATTGATCACCGCAGCGTTTCCTCCTCAGCTGAGCTGGTAGAGATTGTCGAGGCGTTGCCGACTGATCGCGCTATTCCAGTTCGTCTGTTCCGCGACGGACGTTCCCTGTTTGTAGCGCTGCGTCTGGAATAACCCGCCTATTTTCACTCCTGGTCCGGCGGTTCTCGCCGGACCGCTGTTCCTAGCCTGCGCATATCGCTACAATAGCGGATATCTTTTTGTCGGAAATGGCCCTTATTTTTAAACGGCAGCTGTTTTCGAGCTTTGAACTCTCGAAGCGGCCTGTTTATGCGGCCGCTTGCGTACCACTAAGGCAGAACAGACTCGATGTCCCAAGACGTTCCCAACGGAAAGCTTAAGCACATACGCAATTTCTCTATTATCGCCCACATCGACGATTAACCACGCACCACAAGCTAACACTGCCCCTCACTGCACCCCTCTATAGCCCCGCCTTTATTAGCATTTTCGACACTCTGTGCACCACAGCGCATTGCTAAAAAACACTACGAACCGCTAGAAATATGTACTTGTCCGTGTACATACTATGACCCTTGTTCAATCTTTGCTGGGGAGCATGTACACATGGCGCTAACCGACGCTTGGCTTAAGTCCGTCCATCGAAAGCCAAGAGAACGATCTTTAGAGAAAGCTGACAGGGATGGCATGGGCGCTAGGGTGACGCCTGCAGGTAAGGTGGTTTTTCAATTGCGGTTTCGTTACCAGGGAAAAGCTGCGCGCATGGATCTAGGCAGCTATCCTGCTATGTCGCTTAAAGAAGCTCGCGACGAAGCCCTGAAGCGACGTGGACAATTAGAGCAAGGCTTCGATCCCCGCGTGCAAAAGCGTGTGGAGCTGAGTGCGATAGCAGATGCACACACAAATGAAACGCTGGTACGTGATTGGTATGTTCGCTATTGCGAGCCTAATAAGGTTGGAGCGCGCGAAATTTTGCGGTCGTTCGAGCTTCACGTTTTCCCCACACTCGGTGCATTGCCTGTGGATGACACCGGCTTACGGCAATGGATGGATCTATTGGAGCGCTTAGCGGAACATAAACCCAGGATCGCCGAGCGCCTACTGGCAAATATGAAGCAAGTTCACAAGTGGGGCGCAAGACGCGGACTGACTGAAAGCCAGCCCCTTGCCGCTATCAGTGCAAAGACAGATCTCTACGTTAATCGCATGAGGGAGTCGGGAAGGGCGCTAAGTGACGAAGAGTTGAAGGTGGTGTGGCACGCCATGGCTAGGTCTCGTATGCCTAGACGATCACAGATTTTCGTTAAGCTGGTTCTCTTTTTTGGGTGTCGCCCAGGAGAATTAATGCATGCTGCAAAAGAGGAGTTTGATTTTAAGGAAGGGATTTGGGCTATACCGCCAGAGCGGCACAAAACCGGAAGGAAGACTGGAAGGGCGCTCAAGCGGCCAATTATTGAAGAAGTGGCACCACTAATACATGAAGCCATGAGCCTATCACACAGCCGCGATTTGCTCTTTAGTGCTGAACTGTCTGATAAGCCTATGCACCAAAGCTCAACATTGAGCTACCCCCGCAACATCATGAAGGTGGCCGAAAAGCAGCTTAACTACCCGATGGCGCATTGGTCTATGTACGACCTGCGGAAAACAGCTAGGACGAATTGGTCAACGTTGGCCGAGCCTCATATTTGCGAACTGATGCTCGGCCACGTTCTTCCAGGCGTTTGGCAGGTGTACGACCGCCATGATTATTTGGAAGAGCAGGCGATAGCCTACAAGGCTTGGTATGAGCGCATTATGCGGCTTGTAGCTGGCGATCTTCCCACGCCTTGATATCGCTTTCTCGCCAGCGAGATTCAGCACCATGGCCTCCCTGAATAACGGGTTTAGGAAACCCCTTGGTGTTTTGCCAACGCTGCAGGGTGTTACGGCTTCTGTTGTAACGTTCACATAGCTGGCTTGTGCTTATGTATTGCTCTTGCATGATAATCTCCTGCATTCAGTCACAAAAAAACCACTCATTGGTGGCGGTAGTCTTTAAAAAGTCGTATCGATAATCGCTATTGCGGCGTATCAGGAATAAGCCGCCGCTTGCGCACTATCGCGGCGATTCGCTGGGCATTCGGGAGCTGGTCGAGCATGTTGGTACTCCGTACAGCTGACGATGGTGCGATGCTTGCTTTTGCTAATGGTTGGCATGGTGGAAAAGGGAAGCTGGCCACAATCGGCAATGGCGTGGCGGCAGGTCATGCACGCCGTAGGTTTTGGGTAATGGTGCATATCTATCTTCCAAAAAAAGACCCCGCACATTGGCGGGGTTGTTAGTGTTTATGAAACTTAACTCGATATTGTTATGAGTAATAAAAAACGCATAGTTGGCATAAAACTCTTGGATTATAAGTAGTTATATCAGTTTTTTCGCATCGTAAACCGTTTTCATAAATTTCCACCTGCCTGCTATGTTTAGCTCTATTAAGATTCTTCTTCCTAAGACTTCGTTGTACTTAGTGTTGAAATGATCAATTTCGGTAAAGGATAGCTCATGGCTTGAGCATGGGTTGATTCGAACGTCTGAAAAGAACTCATCCGGCTCGCTGATATACGTATCCTTATGGAAAGGCCAAGCTCCCTTTCGCCACACAAGTTTCCAATAGGTTAAGATGAAAGGCTTGTTTGTAAGATTCCTTATTATAACTTTATTACCCATGTCGGAACAGCTAGTAAAGTTATACCCGATATCGACTCTAAACCGGGCTATCCACATTTCGTAAACCTTAATGAGAGCCAGGATTGTAGATAGTACCGCGCCCCACCATGCGATTATTGTCATCATCACACCTCTTTGCAGCTGAATCTGTGTCAGTAAAGACTATCTTAGCTTGCTTAGAGCAGGCCAGCTCCCAGACAAAAGATCCAGACTGGGCGTAGAGAAGGCCGTCAAGCTGTTTGATCTCGCTCTTGGTCAGGTTCTTCATCTTGGCTATGCAAATATTCTCACCTTGTAGCACGTTTTGCGGGTGACCGACATGCGATAAGCCGACGCTGTAGCCGTTATCGCGCAGCCATTTCTCGGCTTCATGTTTTGCTGAAAAAGTGTCGCCATTGCCGTTAAAAATTTTCTCGTATGCCATGTTTCTTTCCATACGCTAGAACGGGATTTCGTCGTCAAAGTCGTCATACTGCGCGGGATCGGGCGCCCCATAAGGGCGCTGTCCTGAGGGTTGCTGTTGAACCTGGGGCTGCTGGGCGCCATATCCCGTATTATTTGGAGTTGGTTGTTGGTAGCCACCGCGCTGCTGATTTTGATGCGGTTGCTGGTATCCGCCTTGTTGTGGAGCTTGCTGCTGCCCGCCGCTATCTAGCATTTGCATATCGTTAGCGACGATTTCCGTGGTGCAGCGGTCTTGCCCGCTCTGATCCTGCCATTTGCGCGTTTGCAGTCGACCTTCGATATAGACCTTTGAGCCTTTGCGTAGGTACTGCTGGGCAATTTCTGCTGTTTTTTTGAATAAGATGACGCGATGCCACTCAGTGCGCTCTTGTCGCTGGCCGCTATTGCGGTCTAGCCAGCTGTCACTGGTAGCAATGTTGAGATTGGCGACAGCGGTACCGCCCTGGGTGAATCGTACTTCTGGGTCTTGGCCCAGGTTGCCAACCAAGATAACTTTATTGACGCCTCTCGGCATTTTATTTCTCCGTGGTATTGAAAAAGCTGGAGGTGGCCCCATATATAAAGGCATGAGTTTTATTTGGAGGTTGCTGCTCTTCCAATTGCGAAACTGTTGGTACCTATCATTCTGCTCGTAGCGGTTTTCTTAGTTGTTTTTCAAATTGTTTTAGAGTCGAAAAAGCTGAGTATTAGCCACAGCAAGGAGGGTAACATCATGGTTAAAGCAAAACGTTGGACTGTTAATTTAGTCAAAGGTATATCCACTGTCGTTACCGCAGTCTTGATTAATATGATTCCTGCAAGTTCGTACATGAGCACACTGGGGGCGTTCGTCACGAGCGCTAACCAAATAAAATTCGTATTTCGTGCAGACCGGGGCTATTAAATAGCCCCTTACTTTCATGGGGTGAAAGTACCCAATAAGCACTCGCTCTCTGGCAAGCCGTCCGTTACCAGCTTGGCGAACTCGGCGGCAATCTCCTCTTTAGCGGCATCCAGCGCAATAGCGCGCAGACCAAACGATGGCCCGCCTTTGGTCTTGCTGGATACGCGCATTGCCAGCGTGCGCTCTGTTAAGCCCTCGTAGGGTGTTAGCTTCCAGTAGATAACGGCAGGCAAGCGTTCGGCGTTCTTTACGGTGACGCTGTTCATGACGCCCACGCGGCTTGAATGCTCCTGCTTTTCGCTCTCAATGCTGGTGAGATCTTCTAGGCTGACTTTTCGGAAGGCGTGAATCACCTTGCTACGCTCCAGCGCTTCGCCTTTGCTGTTTTCAAACGCCAGCAGGTGGCCCCAATCTTCTACCAGCTCGACCATTTCCTCCTGGTCGAAGGTGCTGCCGTCGGCATTTAGGTAGGCAGTGAACTCTGGTGTTTTGGGCAGGTTCAAGGTGGCGGAATGATCGCAGTGGCCAGGGCGTTCAGTAATGCCGATATCCAGATAAGAGCATGCTGCCATGGCGTCGCGGTCGATGAATACAGGGGCTTCACTCTGGCGACCCGCCACGTAGGCAATAAAGTCTTTCAGCCCTTTGGTTCTGAATTGCCCTCGAAAGCGGCGGCGCTGGTCTTGGTACTTCTCCATATCCACCAGCTTGAAGTTATCGCCGACGATCAGCGCGTGACCTTCGGCGGCTTCGGTACCGGTTTTATGGTTGGCTTCAATGTGCTGCAGGGCTTCTTTGGTAAAAGACATTAGTGCTTCTCCTGGTACGGGTCTTTATCGCGGTGGGGGTGGCCGATCATGTCGAGCTGGTTTTTAGGTTCCAGCGTCATTTCTCCACCGGTGTTCACGCACATGACCGTTTCGGTGGTGTGTTCTTCCGACTGCGTGCCGTGTTCGGTCGGAATCTTGAAGGCAAGCTTATGGGTAACGCCGACCCGGGCACCTGAGCCAATGTTCTCGACTGTCAGGTCAATCGACACTTTGGCTTTCTTTTTCGGGTTGTCCGTTGCCGACGCTGCTGCATGGCTAAGGACTTTACCCAGGCGTTCAGCCAATACGCCGCCGTCCAAGTCCTCTAGGAACTTGGTTACATCGGTAGGGTGTGACATTGCGAGTACTCCGTAGAGTGGGTAGTGATGAATAGCAGGCATCAAAAAGGCCACCTCAGTGGGTGGCCTTTAATCAGCGCGTATTAAGCGACGGTGTTGCGTTAGCAGTCTTCAGCAATCCAACGGTTTTCTTGGGTCGTTGTAATTGTTTCGCTACTAATCAGCTCGGTCTTGGAGGTAGTGTGCTCTTCGCTATGCTGCGTAATGGTGATATTAATCTCAACATCTTGATCACCGTATGAATTAGACGCAGAAGCGTGAACTATGTTGCCGCTCTGTGTGAACTCAATATCAGTAAATCCAGCCTCACTGAAGTCACTGCGAAATGCCGCTTCAGGGTCTTTAGCTTCCTCTTCTGTAATACATTGCTGATCGGTCATTTCCTGCGGGGTCTCACCACCAAGAGCATTACTTTCAATGGTCTGTTCCCATAGACCTGGCTTCAATTCAAAAGCCCAAGCAGGCAGCGAAGCTGTTACCAGCAGTGTGGCAATTAGGCTCTTCCGTAGCATATTTCTCTCCAGTTATTTAAAAGGGGGAGGGCTAAGAATAGCTTAATTTACTACTTGTATGCGAATTGCCTCAATAAAGCAGTATTAAACAAGGAAACACTTAAGCGGCTAATTGCTCCATGGCATCGCTATAGCCAGACCAGTTATCGACGCCCATTGCCTCCAAGGCGTGCAGTTTGGCTTGAGCGGCAAGCAGCTGGTCGTATTCAGCGCGGCTTATGGTGACAGTTTCCGGCTCTTGAGCTAGATCCACGCCTATCCACTCGGGCTCATTTAGCTCGGCAGCGGCGGGCATTGGTTCCGGCTCTGGCGATGGTTGGGGCGCCGGTGCTGGGGGAGGATTGCGCTTGGCTTCCTGTTCCGCTTTGAAGCGGCGTAGTTCTTCCAGTTCTTTACGCTCAGCTTCGCGGCGTTCGTCCTCTTCGCGCAAGCGGCGCCGCTCGGCTTCGACTTCCGCTTGCTCGGCTGCTAGGCGTTCTTTCTCTAACGTTTGGCCGTGCTGTTCGCTGATACGCTTCAACACCTCGGCCTTGGCGTCTTCGGCCTCGCTGGTGACATCAAAGTAGCCGTCTGTATCAATGTTGACGGCTGCATCGTGTAGCTCGGCGAGGCCGGTAGAATCCAACCCCTCCGCGGTATCTAAGAAGCTCCAGATTTCGACGTTGATACGCTCGCGCAGCTTGGCGATACGCTGTTGCTTTTCGCGCTCGGCACGTTCGTCTTCGTGCTGTTTGGCGTCTTTTAGTGGCTGTTCAATTGCCTGCAGCTTCTCCACCAGGTCTTTGCCGTAGCCGTTTACACGTTCGATAAAGTCGCGGTGGGGCTTAGTGATCTCTTTCCGGAGTTTTTCAGTGCTGGTTCGGTAGGAGGTTAGCTCTTTGATGCCTTTCTTGCAGAGGGCATAACCCTCTTTAGTCTGCACATTGGGCACGGTGCCGTATTGCTCTCGCAGCCCTGCCAGGGCCTGCTCAACGGCATCCAGCTTTACTAGTTCGCCTTTGTAGTCGGTGTTGGGGGCTGCGTTAGTCATTTTGCGTTACCTCTTGCTGTTGCTGAGACTGTTCCTGTTTGGCTTTTTCCTGCGCTGCGTATACGCGGGAAATACCTTCGTCCCGTGCCTTGATGATCATTTGCTGGCCTTTCTCGGGCTCAACGCGTGCCATGCTGGCTTTGTCCGGTAAGCGGTTGAGAATGCCGGTAGCAGCTAGCTCGATGCTTTTGGGGTGGGGGATCTTGTCGCGTAGGGTGTCGCACTCACGCTTGAGCCAGTCAGCATATTCTTGGCGGTACTTCTCAATTTCGGCGTCTTGATCCTCTGCCACTGCAATACGTGTCGCGGCTTGTTGGGCTTGGATGTAGTCCTGATTATCGAAGCGACCGTAATAAACGTCAGCGGCGAAGCCGAGTAGAGAAAGGCATTTTTTGATGGCGTCAGTGACTGATTTCTTTGGTGCTTCGCCATCGGTTTTCCATTTGCCGGTACTGGTTCTGTATACGGCGCGGGTATGCCCAAACTGAGTAACTTCTCCACGCTCGCCATTCCAGCGGTACCAGAGTGCAAGGCGAATGGTGTGGGTTTGCTCATGGGCGATTAGCTCACCCTTAGCACCTAATACGGGAGCGCCGATATCGTAGCGTTCATCTTCGATGCGATAGCCCCAGCCGAGGCCCATGGGGCCAAACAGCTTGGTGGCCTGCTCGATGACATACATCGCATCCAGCGTGGTGATTTGCTGGCCATCGACGTTGGCTTCTTTAACAGCAGTGGTCGGTGTCTTTTCGACTCCACGCCACAGCTCTAAGTGGTCGGCACTATCAACTACTCGATAGCGTCCGGAAGGCACGCGTAGGCGCGGCTTTTCGTTAGTTGGTGTCATGGTTTATACTCCGAAAAGATCCTCTCGACGTTGATCTATGGCCCGCTCCCTGTGTCCGCAGGAAGTGGGCTTTTTAGTTTTCGCGGCTTGGCTCTTGGTCTTGGGCTTCTGCGAGAAGCTTCCCTAGTTCAAGGTGGTCATTGGCGTTTAAGCTGGTACTGCCTTTGGTGACGTAGTAAACCGCCTCACCGGTATCTTCATCCCAGCCCGCCTTGCCGGTGAGTCGCCAGTTGCTCATGCGGCTCTCCTTTCAGCTTCGTTTTCTTCCATTTCTCGCTGCTCATCTTCGGCAAGGTCTTTAGCCCAGGCGTACAGCACCCGTTGACCCGATAGCGGCTGGATATAGGCCTCGACCATATCCGCGATGGTTGTTTCAGCTGTGATCTCATCCACTGCGCTGGTGAGGTCGCCGACTTCATCCAGGTAAGTGGCAAACTTGGCTACGCCTTCGGGATCGCCGTCATGAATGGCTTCGGTGATCGACTCTGCACGGAGCTGAATTTGAATTTCGCGTTTCATGGCGCTCTCCAAATCTGTAGTAGCGGCTTAGCAGTACCTGCTCGGCGGCTAGCGTAGGCTTCCATACGTACTGCATTGGCTCGGTCGATGGGGTCGTTTAAGTCAGGTTGGAAAGGGCGGCTTGCCAGTTTTGGGTGTTCACCCACAGCAAAGCCCTTGGCGCGTCGCTGGGCGCGCTGCTCAATGTTCACTGCGTTCATGTCGTTTCACCTTGAAGATGAGTTCAAAGGGGTAGCCGCGACGCTTAGCGGCGCGCTTAGCATTTTTGCGGCTACAAAAAAGCCCCAGATCGGGTCGGGGGATAACCAGATGGCGATACTGCTCACGCAGAATGAAGCGGGTCATCCCACACCTCACGAAGCTGTTTTTGTAATTTCCGTTCCGCTAGCAGCGAATCGATAGCTGTTCGTTTCGCATAGCGAGACGATCCTTTCTCATCGTTGAGTGCCCGCCGCTGGGATTTCGTAATTGGCAAAATGGGTTCTTGTTGCATGATGACCTCCACTATTTGGCGTGCCGCCTCTGCTCGCAGTGCCAATGCGGTTTTTGAGGAAATGGGAGAAGCGGCACGGGCATGGCGACTCTGGGAGAGGCCATGCCAAAAAGAAGCCCACCAGGCGGTGGGCGAATATGTGCACTTCCATGTGCGGAGTTACATCGGTGGAATGCCCTCTCGGGGACATACCGCTTTTAACGGAGAGAACATTCCCCGATGGCCCCTGTATGCCAAGGGCCAACGCTTCCCAGTACTTCGACAGCCCTGGGTGGCGTACTCCTAGCGAACTCTCGCGGCGTTACCCACTACGGCTGGCTAGGCTCATCGTGTTGTTAAAGAGCGGTGGCCTGTGAGGGCCTGAACCGGCTGTGCCGTGTTCGTGCATATAAATTTATGCATCAATGCATTTATTGTCAATGCATTGGTGCATATTTTTATGCATAGGCAGAAAAAAACCGCCTCAATGGGCGGGTATTGGCTGGGTTATTTGCTAGCCGTCACAGGCGCAACCACGTGGCCTCGTGCAGTTGTAGCTTCGGCTAATGCAGGAGTTGCCGCAGGCCTTTCCTTTGCGGCATACGCGGCAGCATCCTCCCTGTGCAATATTTAGCTCTTCAGGAAATTCCCCAAGAAACTGTTGGCATGCTGCATCGTCAAGCTGTGGGGTATCATGTAGTGCTTGTATTTGCTGCTCGGGATTGGGCGCGGCGGGGGTGGGCTCTGTTGCAGATGCTGGCAAAGCTATGAGCAACGCCATAATGATAATAGCTAGAAATTTAGCCATCTATGTTCCCTCAAATTGTTTATGATTTTTATGATTGGCCAGATCAGGATGGCTTAGGGGAGAGTAGCAAGATTAGCTTAGTTAGGGCACAAAAAAACCGCCATGTTAGGCGGTTTGTGCTGCGAGAGGAGGTCATGTAGTGGGTAACAACCGCATGATAGCGAAAACCAGACCAGCGGCAGTTAGGATAGTACCTACGTTCCACATGATCATTTGACGGCCTAGCGAATGCATTTCACCACGCGTCTTTTCAATTTCGAGACGCACATCGTTTAAGCCGTCACGGGTCGCATAGGTCGCTTTAATCACGGCTAAATCATCGCGCACAGATCGCATATCTGTTTCAAGATGTTGAACTCGCGCTTCCAGGTTGCTCATGGGCGGCTCACCTCCATCGTTACCACCATTATCGCCACCACGAAAACGTTTTTCCACTGTTTCCCGCTCTGCTTCGCTTCGCATCTCTTGAAGCAGTTGAATTTTGTCACTCGCATCAGCCATCTTGATTAACCTTTAACTTATCAAGCGCACGACTTACCGCCTGGAACGCATCTTCACCTTTGCTGCGCATAGGCTCATGGTTTTGCATGCGCGCCGCTTGAGATAATTCGAGGGTGGCTTCAACCAGCTCAAGGGTCATAGAGAAAAGTCGATTATGATCATTTCTTAATATAAGCACTTGCTCAGCTAAAGCATTAATCTCTTCTCTCTCAGTCATTAGTCAAATACCTCCCACCAAAAGACTCGTCCGATAATTTTCGGCGCGTCGGGGCCCATCAGGCTATGCGATTCTTCCGGGTATTCGTCGCTGTTGTCGCTGACCAGGCGCACTCGGCCAAGCGGTAGCTTGTAGAGTCGCTTAATGCGAAGCATGCCGCCGTGATCGAGGGCGTAAATTTTGCCGTCAATGATGTGGCGAGTGCCCTTGTCGATAGCTATAGGGGAGCCATCAGCAATCGTGGGCTCCATGGAGTTACCGCTAGCCGTGGCACAAGCTGCGTTCTCTGGCGAAACGCCACGTTTAGCGAGCTTGGAAAGCGGAAACCGCATGGTATAACCACCATTCTCAACGACCTGGGTACGGCCATCGCCTGCGGCAAACTCGACTTCTCTGAAACAAGGTAGATCAACCTCATCGGGGCGAGGAGGCCCAGCTTCATCCACCAATAAAGTGTCATGCATAACAATATCGTTTGATGCATGTGGCGATGGTTTGGCTAGAGTGTCTCCTAAAGGCTCATATCCTCGAAGCTGGTCACCAGTAACACCGAAATACCCAGCAAGAAGCGATACTTGCCTATCACTCGGGTGTTCAATTTTACCGCTAAGTATGCGCGACAACGTTGATTGTGAGACACCAGCGTGTCTCGCCACTTCAGTAGGGCGCAATCCTGACGAATTTATGAGGCGCTGAAGCACCTTACCAACCGTATCTTTTTGCATGAATGCAATGATTGCCGACCTTTGTGCATACGGCAAATGCATTTGCTCTTGATTTTTATGCATTAGCGCATATCCTATGCATAAGGCTCAACTCGGAGGAAATGTCCATGTATGGCGAAGAGCTGGCCAAAAAGCTGGAGGCCATTCTGGCATCCGGGGCCACCTATAAGGCGGTTGCAGAGCGCGCTCAGTGTGATTCTTCCACCGTTTACCGGATTCGAACCGGCGCAATTGCAAACCCCAGTTATTCGGTTGGCCGGGCTATCGATGAAATGCATGCCGCGCTTAACAAAGCTGCGGCGTAACACAATCCGCCTGCCTGTGAAGGCCGCGTACTCAGCACACCTGAAGAAGGAAGTCTCAATGCTGAACCGTGAACCGCGTATTCCCACCACTCGTAAGGCGGAGGGCGAGCACTTGGATAACCCAGCTCGCGTGCGTTTTAAGGATTCGGAATACCTCGCGCTGGAACAGGTGGCAGCAATGCGCCATGGGGGCGTTATCTCCCACGCAATTCGGGAGTGCGCTCTTGTGGGCATGGAGGTGATTAACCTCCGGCAAGACGTGCTACTGAAGCGTTTAGCAGAAGGCCAAAGCATGCAAGCCGCACAAGACGAAATGGTGGAAGCGCTCATGGCGCACCTCATCGAGAACCGCATCACTGAGCAAATGATGCAGCGCCTACGCGCCTAGCAGAAGGGCCGAACTAGGCCCGAGGAGTCACTGTGAACCGTGCAGTTTTAACGCGCACTTATCGGCTTATGCCGCCGGAGCATCAAGCGTTTGTGAGCCAGCAAGCGAAACAGCAGGGGGTAGCGGTAGAGGACGTGATGCTTGACCACGCCATTGCTATCGCGGGGCCCCTTAAAGACCAGCTCTATGCAATGCGCCGAGAGCGTACGTTGCGAGCTGTGTAAAGAAAGTGCCTGACCGGGCTGCCGCCCGGCCAGGGCTTGGGGAAGTCAGAGGCGGCTAAGCACAACGATCAGCACCGTTAATGCTGAGATTGTTTTGGCCACATCAATTTTGACTTCCAGATTCAGGCGCTTTTTCACGGCTATATCCCCGTGGTCAGCGACCTGAGGCCTCAGGTCATTAGAGACCTGGTTTTATATAGCGCCTTGCGAGCGCTCGCTGATGTCGCGCTAGCAACGAGGGATCAGCGGGCAGGCACTGCAGCGGTTAACCCCGGGATTCCCAGGACTGGCTGGCGGCTCGTCCCCGACGAGCGGCCAGGAGCCAAGGGAGTCGAGGCGCCCCGGGTTGCGGTGCCCTTTAGCCGCCGTGTCATTGGCGACAACCAGGGATGACAGCCCTGGCACCGCTAAGCATAGCGAGTTGATAGGGCGGTAGGAAGATAAGCGGCCCTGATAGGGCAGGAACAGAAAAGCAAAAGCCCGGCAAAAACGCTGGGGAGCGTGCCGGGCTTTTAACTACATACACAGGGTTAATTATGACTAATATCGCCGAAATTATCCAGTTTCCACGTCGAGAAGACGTTGACAGGCCGGATCCTGAACGTTCCGGCAGGGGGCCACAAGTGGAAGATGGCTATACACGAATAGCCAATGAGCTATTGGAACAGGTGATGGCCGCGCCGCTGACTCTGCGCGAAATGCGCGTGGTCATGGCCGTTATCCGGCTGACCTATGGCTGGAACCGAAAGCAGGCGCGTATACCTGGCGGTCTGCTGGCTAAGCTCACGGGCATGCCTGCGACTAAGGCAAGCAAAGCCATGGCCGCCCTGGTGGCAAAAAACGTTGTCATCCGTCATGGCGGCAGTCGTTCACCGGTATCGCTAAACAAGCATGCTGACCAGTGGATGCTGGCAACTCCGGAGCGCAAAACCCCACCACCCAAACAAGCCAAAAGTGCCGAAATTGACCAAACCGGACAGAGCGAGCCAAAAGGGTACGACTCTTACCAAAATGGTAAATCTGAGTTTTACCAAAACGGTAACGCTTCTAAAGACAGGAAAGACAAAACCCTTCTCACTACGTTCGAAGGGGATAGCGATTCTGTTCCAAACAAACCAAAGCCAGCGACACCGAAAAAAACCGCCAAAGCAAAACCGACCGCTCTCGATCTTACTAACCTGCCAAACGGGGTTTCTAGGGATGCCGCCAAGGCGTTCATCGATCACCGTAAGGCGCTTAAAAAACCGCTTACCCAGCGAGCGCTCATGCTTGCCATGGGCGAAGCCGTGAAAGCCAGCAAAGCAATCCCCGACATGACCCCAGACCAGGCGATTGATGAGGCCATTTTGGCTGGTTGGCAAGGCGTCAAAGCGCAGTGGTTGATCAACCGTGTAGGTGGCCGTGGTGCGCACCCCCATCGCAACGATGGCCGCATGGGGTTTGCTCAACCGCTACCCGTTGGATCTTACGGCACCAATGATCTTGAACTTCCGGAATGGGCGAGGGATTAACCATGGCGCAACCCTTGACGACGACTCCCGAGGTGCGTGGCCAGCTGTCCAGCATGCTCGCCGGTACCGCCGAGACCAAGGCCGACCATTGCCGTATCCATGGCGTGTTTGCCAATACCAAGATGCCGAACGGCCAGTGGGCGGGATGCCCTCAATGCGTGATGGAGGATGCCCGCGGTGTTAGCCAGGCAGAAGTGAGCCAGACCAGTGAAGCTAGCAGCCGCCGGCGGCTTGAGAAACTGCGTGAAGAATCCCTGATACCCAAACGGTTTGTCCATAAATCGCTTAACGGTTTTGAGGCGCACAGTCGGGAGCAAGCCTACGTGCTGAGCGTTTGCCGCGCTTACGTCACCAAGTTTGACGAGCGCCTGGAACAGGGCGGCGGGCTGATTTTTACCGGCAGTGTGGGCACTGGCAAGAGCCACTTGGCCTATGCCATTGGTAATGCGCTTTTGACGGGTGGCCGTGTGGTGATGGGGATCGACGTGTATGAGCTCATCGATCTCATCAAAGAGCGTGCGTTCAGCAAGGAGAAGGGCGCAAGCGAGCGTGAAGCCATCCGTGCTTTCGTGGGTGGGCTCGACCTGCTGATTCTGGATGAGGTCGGCGCCCAGCTCGGTACCGAGTGGGAGCGCCTGATGCTCTTCAAGATTATCAATGAGCGCTACAAGCAGATGCTGCCGACGATCCTGATTAGCAACTTGGAAGCCGACAAGCTCGAGGAGTACCTGGGTAAGCGAATCATCGACCGAATGCAGGAAGGCGGCGGCGCAACGCTGAAACTGGATTGGGGAAGTTACCGGACGCAGCGAGGTGCCGCATGAGCAAGCAAAAGCCATTTGTTAGACGTGCATCGTCAGTGCAGGAAGCCTTGTCAGCCGTTGCTAACCTCCCTCGCGTTCTTACAACAGCCATCCAGCAGTGGGGCCAAGTTGAGATTGTTATTCAGAAGCATGAGCCCAAACGCAGCCTCGACCAGAACGCTTTGCAATGGAAGTGGTGCCAAGAGGCAAGCCAGCAGGGCGACCAGTCTGCCGACGAATATCAGGCGTGGTGCAAGTTACATATTGGGATGGGGATTCTCTGCCGTGATTCTGACAAGTATGCAGAGGCCTGCCGACAAGTGCTGGGTGATCTTACCTATGAGCAAAAACTGGCGTTGATGAAGCACCCATTCGATTGGCCTGTGACACGCGCCATGAACAAGAAGCAAAAAGCTGAATACCTAGATCGCGTTTACCAGCACTTCACAGGACTGGGTATGCGCCTGACAGATCCAAACCTCAAAGGCTTCAATCCAACTGAATATAGAGAGGTGGCGTGATGCTACCCAACGAGTGCTATCTACCCACCAAACCACACCGTTGCCGCCAATGGCTGAGCAACGTGCACGAGATAGATAACTGCGTGTTGTGTGGCGCCTGGGGCATCCAAGCCGCTCATAGCAACCAGCACCGTGGCCGGGGCCAAAAGGCTAGTGATGCACTGACAGCTGCGCTTTGCCCAAAGTGCCACGGCGAAATTGATAACGGCAAAAACCTTAGCCGTGAAGAACGCCGCGCCCGAATGAACGAAGCCATTGTGTTGACGCTGGATGCATTAGCCAGGCGTCAGCTAGTGAAGGCAGTGAAGTAATGAAGTGCCCTACGTCTTGGCCAGACGGCCGCAAATTGGGTGGTGAGAATGGCTATTCACCTGAGTGGCATGAGTGGGCTCAGGAGTGCGAGGTGAAGTTCGTCGTTCGACAAATGCTGGCTGTGCCTAAAGAGCAGCGTAAGGCGGTATTCGACCAGTGGGCAAAAGTGTTTACGCACATCACTCAAGAGAAGGTGAAAAGCGTGTGGGATCAAGTCGTTGACGAAAGAAAACGCAACGCTAAGGGCAACAAAACGCAACAGTTGCGCAATAACGCAACGAAAACGCAACGGTAGGGGGAAGTGATGCGATATATCTCAGCTCGACAGATGATTTTTGATGCGTATCACGAGCAGCGTGGCAGTGTCATGGCGTATGCGCAGGAGATAGCGCGCATGGGTGCCCAGGTGCAGACGACCCAGCGCACCAACAACGATTGGCGCATTGTGAATGGGCTGGAAGCGGGGGCGGTTATTAGTGCCGTTGAGAATCAGCCTGTGCACTTGGCAGCGTTGGCCCGTTATTGCTTTGGGCCGTTTACCAAGAATGAGCTGGCAGAGGATAGAGAAATTGTCGAGATTGCGCTGTACCAGCAAATGATTCATGAGGGTGTGAAGCTACCAGGGCAGGGTAAAGGTAAGCCGACTGTTCAGCAGCTTGAGACGCTAAGATACCTGTGCATGGCGGCGCTGTATCATCATAGCGAGGTGACTTGGCCGTATTCGAGGCCTGGTTTGAGCTCGCCTAATGCAGTGCGTAAGTGGTTTAATGAATACTTAGATGCTGAGATCGATGTGAGATTCTGGTCTCGAAAAGATAGAGCTACTTGGGGTCAAGTCTGGGAGCAAGCGTTGCTGGTTCTGGATGGATGGGAGCAAGAGTCACTTCAGCAGGTTGCGGCTTTGATAACTATTGCTGCTTAATAATGTTTATTAGAGAGAAGGAGCGAGAATGCTGAAAGCTGATAAAGGCCTGTTTAAACATTGGGTTTTTTGGCTATGCGTACTTGGGCCTATTTTCCTTTCTTTGGGCTTAGCTTGTTGGTTTGGGTTATTTGATCTTCCGTTCTCTCCTACTTTGCAGGGCGTTGAGAATTTTTACGAACGTGGGCGTTTCTTTTTGGCATTAGCAGCCTTGGCAATTCCATTAGGGGCTACTTTTGCGAGAATGCACGCTTCTGAACAGACTGCTAAACTAATAAAAAATGCTGATAACTTTAGGAAAGAAGATGCTTTTTTAAAACAAAGGGAGGATTTTATAGAGTTTTTAGATCTGTATGTAGGGCGTCAGACAGGCTATTATAATGATCTGTTTTTTAGAAAAGATGCTGTGGGGCAGCCACTTATTTCTTTTTACTATTTTATCGGTAGTAGCTATTACAATGAGAAAGAAGTTGAAAAGACTTGTATGATAATAAAAAAACTTCAAAGAACATGTGGGAGGTTTGTAGAGACAACACTGCTCGATAACTTTAAAGAATTAAGTGCATTTGATTTAGCAAAAAAGAGAGTCAATCTGCTAGCAAAAATTTACGCAGAGGTAGTCAGTGTTAATCGCGATGCAGGGCTGCCCTTTAAAAAAGTAACTTATAAGACCTATACAGATGATAGCCCAGATATGTCTATCTTCTATCCTAGAGGAAAAGATGTCTATAGAGCTCAACAAGAGGCGGTATATGATATTTATATAAGTGTAAATAACCTTGCATTAGGTTGCTTTTATGCATCGCAAATAGCTTACTCTAACAATAGAGATTATAGCTTTTTTTTAAATGAGTCATGCTGTTTTTTTAATGCAGTTGCTATTCTTGTTAGAAAGTTTGCTGCTGAAGAAAAATATGATCAGTTTCAGAGGGATTGCTATCTAGAAAAAGAAAACACTAGGAATCAAGACGTATTATATTTTTGGAGTGATAATACTGATTTTTTAGGGCGCATGGGTGAGCCTCTTCCCTATATGATCCTTGGACGTTTTAGAGAGCTGCTGCAAGAAGTTGAGTGATTTCACAATACTTTACATTTGAATGTTGTTGATACCTGCATCCAAAAAGCTTACCATTCACTAAGTATCTAATTCTACGCCCTGGCTTCGAGCTGGGGCGTTTTGCTATGAGGCCCTGCGAGTGCCGCCGTTGCTGCCAGAGTATCTAAACCAGCCAGTTCAGATTGTAGTTCAGTCACAGCAAACTGATTGGTGGGCTCTTGTGGCCGCAGGTCTTTTTACTTTAGTGGGAGCGGCTTTAGGCGCGTGGTATGGTGGCCGTTCAGCATATAAAAACACAGTTAAGGCCCAAATTGATGCTGTTAAACGCCAAAAACTTGAAGAAGCATTGTCCATTGTTTATCAGCTTGAACAGCCATTAAGTTCTCTCACTCGGAACATGCCCCTGCATCAATATTTTGGAGATGAAGGTCTTGAAAAATCGATAAATATTGCTAGACAAGTTAATTATGGCGATGCCGAAAGGTTGGAAGGCTTGATGCAGGTTTATGATAAGTCTCTGTTTTTGCAGTCAGAAAGACTTTGCATCTCTATAAATGTCATGAGATCTGGTTTTTCTATTGCTGAAGCACTTGGAGAAGACCCTGAAAAGCTTTTAGACAGTGTGCAAGCTTGTGAAGCAAACTTGCTTTCTTTGAAAAAAGATTTGATTAGTAAATTAGAGTTATGATGTGTAGCCCTGCCACTCGGCGGGGCTTTTCAATTTCTACTGTCGTGAGACAGCAGGTGCCCTTATGCCCCGTATCACTCCCCAAGCCGCTGGCGGCAAGAACGTCTGCGCGTTTCTCGATGTGTTGGCGTTTGCCGAGATCGGTAAGCCGATGCTTCAAGACCCACGCACCGATGACGGTTACCGCGTCATTGTGGGCTCTATCCCTAGCAAGCTTATTCTGCTGGATGATTACGCCGACCACCCGCGCCAAAGCGTGAAGGTGCGTAAAGGCCTGTACTCAACAGCAGCAGGCCGGTACCAGCAGTTAAGCCGCTTTTGGCCTCATTACCGCGACCATCTTGGTTTGCCCGATTTCGGGCCAATCAGCCAAGACCGTTGTGCTATTCAGCAAATCCGCGAACAGCGCGCCTTGCCCCTCATTCAAGCAGGCGAGATTGCCGAGGCTATCTATCGGTGCCGGAATATCTGGGCATCGCTACCAGGTGCAGGCTACGGCCAACATGAGCATTCATTAGAGCGCCTGCTGCTGGAGTTTAAGCGCGCTCAAGGTGAGCTGTGTGCTAACGATCAGACCTGGTACGAGCGCGCCAAGTTACGGAGGGCGGCGTAATGCCCCAGGAGCGCGACGTGAAACCCTCAGTTTTCGAGCGGCATATGCAGACAGGAATCCAAGTGCTGCTGGTGGCACTGATCATTTGGGCGGGTACCGAGCTTGTAAAGCTTGGGCAGCAGTCGGTCGTTCTTGAGGAGCGACTGACAACCCAGGGCTTAATGCTCAATGAGCTACGCCAAGAGCTGCGGGAATGGGGTGATACCTACTACCGCACCACGGATGCCAGGCGCGAGCTAGATGAGATAGAAGGGCGTATCGATAACTTGAACAGCCGTGTGTCGGCGCTGGAGACTAGGCAATGAGCATTGCAGCTAAAGCGTTATCGGTGATTACCGGCCCGCTGTTCAGCGTGATCGACAAGGCAGTCACTGACAAAGACGAAGCCGCCCGACTGAAGCACGAGATCCAAACTCAGTTGATCGATGCCGAGAACAGCGCAATCAAAAGCCAAATGCAGGTGGTATTGGCAGAAGCGGCTGGTGAGAGTTGGCTGCAACGCAACTGGCGCCCGATTCTCATGCTAACCATCGTGGCAATCGTCGCCAACAACTACCTGATTGCGCCTTACCTGTCTGCGATGTTTGGCGTAGGCCTGACGCTGCCATTGCCCGAAGCACTTTGGAATCTCATGACTCTAGGCGTTGGTGGCTATATTGCTGGCCAAACCGCTGAGCGAGGCATTTCAACCTGGCAAAGTGGACAGGTGGCCCGCGAGCAGGCTAAAGCGCAGCAGGGCATTTACCAACAGATTCCAAAGCAATAACCGGTTCTCGCCGTGAGGCGACAAGGCAACGCTGTGAAGCGCCGCCTAAGGCCATGCCGTGAGGCACAGCCAACACTGCCCGGCACGTCGTGAGACGCCCGGGCCCATTAATACAGGTAATAAGTTTCTAAACGTTAAAGTAGTATATTTAATTCTTATATATTTGCTGATTTATCTACGTTGTTTTGCAACAGAGAGATATCGTTTAGGAAATTTTTTCGGTATGACTACACGAATAGATTTAGATGCTACTTCACTTATTTCAGGATTGTCTTTATTCTCTTGACCAGAAGCTGAGTGTGAAAACTCATTTAGCTGCAACAGCTTTTTTAACGGATAAATGCTGTCAACTATAGGAATCAAGTTTTTGAAGGCCCATAGCATAACTGACATTCCAATGGATGTTAATACTATGTAGAGAAGCGTTACACCAGTTTTTGTTTCGTCAGTGATAAATTGCTTTAAGTAATTTGGGATTCCAAATACCGCTAATAAATAAAAACCAAGCACGGTTGAAGATAATGAAATTGCTTTAATTTTTCTATAAATTCGCATGAATGCATTAGCTGGTTTTTTTACTATCTTGTTGTTTTCTATTTCTATCAAATGCCCAGCTAAAATAAAATGATTAAGTGTGGCATATGTTTTTGATAGGTTTACTATCTTTTTTAATTTAGCAATGTCTAGTCGGTGTCCTTTTATAGAGTAGTATGAGTTTATCAAAAGAATTTCTTCGTGATCGGTAATGGTTTCGTTGTTAATCAGTGGCTTACAGTCATTGATAAATCTTCTACGCTCATCCTGATGATTTTTATTTTTATTTTTTATGTATGCTTTTATAGACAGTAAAACACCAACCAAGCTTATGGTTAATAATGACGCTTTAGAAAAAATCGGCAATGTGATCTTTAAGCTATTTAGCGTGAAAATTAATTGGGTGATGAACTCATTCATTGCAAAGCAATCCTCATGATATTTTTCAAAAAATTATAAAGAATACTTTTTATCTTGAAATTGAGGCGTTGTCAGCAAAGGCAGCGAATTTTTTATGGCGAAACGAAACGATTGGGAGCTGATCGAGCGGGAATATCGTACCGGTCGTTTCTCTCTCGCGCAGCTTGAAGCGCGCCACGGCGTGAACCGCTCGAATATTTCCCGCCGTGCCAAGAAGTATGGTTGGCAGAAGGATTTAACTGAACGCGTGCGTGAGCGCACACAGCAGAAGATTACCCGGGCATCGTTGCCGACAGAGGCGCAAGCGGCGCTTGATGATGACGTGGTTGAGCAGGCGGCGAATGAGAATGCTGCAGTGGTCAAAGGCCATCGCAAGACGCTTGAGCGCTGGCGTGGTATTACCGAGCGCTTCGCCACGCTGCTAGAAAGCCAGTTGGCCAAGGGCAGTATCAACGTGGAGCTTCCAACCGGCGGCACGGCAGAGATCGATGTGCCGCTGGAGTACGTCGGCAAGTGCATGGGGCACGGTACCCAAGCGCTCGACCGCGTTATCAAGCTAGAACGCCAGAACTATGGCCTTGATGCCAACGATAAAGATGAGGGCGTTAAGACGTTTGAAGAGCTAATGGCAGAGGTTGCGCCCAGTGATTCTGCCGCCGAGTGAGCGGGCGCGCCAGGTCAAGCGCGCAGAGGCTTATCTGCGAGCACATGCAAAGGGTAGGTTAACCGACAAAGCCGATCTTCTGGCAGCGCTAGATCTAAAGTGGTTTCGGCTGAACTCGCTCTACAAGATCAAAGATAAGTCGGGTAAGAAAGTCCGCTTTAAGCCTAACAAGGCGCAGCGAGAGCGTTACCTGAACGGCCATTGCCTTGACCTGATCTTAAAAGCTCGTCAGTTGGGCTTCACCACCTTTGAAATGATCGATGCGCTAGACGATTGCCTGTTCAAGGACAACTTCGCCGCGGGCTGTATCTGCCACAAGCTGGAAGATGCTCAGGACATATTCCGGAACAAGATTACCTTCGCCTACGAGAACATCGACGACGCCTGGCATGCACTGCTGAAAATGCTGGGTACCAAGATCCCCACGGCGATCAGCGACAAGAGCGGTAGCGGTGCCTACGTTTTCGATAATGGCTCAAGCATCAAGGTCAGCACCTCTTACCGTGGCGGCACGCTCCAGCGTTTACACGTATCTGAATTCGGCAAGATCTGTCGGCAGTTTCCACATAAAGCCAAAGAGATCGTTACCGGTGCCTTTGAAGCCGTAGGGATCGGCAACCAGATAACGCTCGAGAGTACCGCCGAAGGGCGTGAAGGCTACTTCTTCGACTACAGTCAGACAGCGCAACAGCTCAAGGAAATGGGGCGACCGCTGACGGAGATGGACTTCCAGTTTCATTTCTTCCCCTGGTGGCAAGAGCCGACCTACACCATGAGCCCCAAGGGCGTCGTGGTACCGCAACGGTTGCGGGAGTATTTCGAGCAGCTGGAGCATAAGCACGGCATTAAAACGACGGCTGGCCAGCAGGCGTGGTACGCCAAAAAAGCCGAAAAGCTGCAAGATGATATGCAGCGCGAGTACCCCAGCACGCCCGAAGAAGCGTTTAGCCAGTCGGTCGAGGGTGCTTACTTCGCCACTCAGATGCAGTTCCTGCGTAAGCACAAGCGCCTCACTAGCCAGGTGCAGGTTAATCCTAGCCTGCCGGTCTATACCGCTTGGGACTTGGGCATGAACGACACCATGGCGATTTGGTTTGCTCAGGTTGTTGGACGCGAGGTGCACCTGGTGGATTACCTCGAAGGCGAGGGCGAAGGCATCGAGTACTACGCCGACCTGCTGAACAAAAAAGGCTACCGCTACGGCGGGCACTTCGGGCCACACGATCTTGCTGTTCGTGAGCTTGGCACCGGTAAAAGTCGTTCCGATGTGGCGAAAGGCTTCGGTATTAACTTTGAAACGGTACCGCGCATTAGCAACCATGCCGAGGGCGTACAGGCCACACGCCAATTCTTGCCGATGTGCTGGATCAATGAAGAAGATTGCCATCAGGGTGTGCTTTGCCTCGATAACTACCGCAAAGAGTGGGATGACAAGCGCGGCGTTTATAAGCCGACACCTCGCCATGATTGGGCTTCGCACGGCGCTAAGGCGCTAGAAACTCTCGCCCGCTCATCACTTTTTGCAAGGGCTCAACTGCCCGGCACGCCAGCCAACACCGGTAGGCGTGGCAATTGGGCTGCTCACACTTAATCACGCCGGGAGGCGCTATGATTTATTCCGCACCTGACAGCTCACAACAGCAGCGGGCTAATACGGCAACGCTGCGCCTAGCCGGTTTGCAGAGCCGTGATATCGAAAAGCTCGCTCGCGATTCGGCGATGGGTATTGCGCAAGAGCTGATGAAACACCAGATTCCCATTCCGTCTAAGAAGATTCGCCCTGATGTTGGCAACGTTCAGATCGATATGATCATTATCGAGGAGAAGGTGTCGACGCCTGAGCCGGGCATGCGGCTGCAGTTTGATGTGGAAGGCGGCATGGGCGTGACCTTCACCATCAAGCTGCTGGAGTTCCTGCAGGATCCCAAGGGTTACGTTACTGACCTGTTCACTCAATTAGGCCCAATGCGCCGCAATGTGCAGCGGATGCGCAGCCACAAACGTGCTGCCGATGCCGCCATCTATCGCGCACTGACGCAAGGTGCCGCCAATGGCTAGTTTGGGGCTGCTGCAGTACAAGTCTGCATCGGATATGCACGTTGAAGAGCAAGCTGCTGCCCAGCAAATGGCCGCAGAAGAAGAGCGCCGCCGCCAACTGATGGAGTCGTCGCTGGGTGCCCATATTCGCCGCTCCTGGGAATCGGCAAAAGTCGCGAAGCAAGAGGTTGAGTATCGCTTGCTCGATTGCCTGCGCCGCCGTAAAGGTGAGTATTCTCCAGACAAGCTAGCGGCTATCCGTAAGGAGGGCGGCGCCGAAATTTACATGATGATTACCGCTACCAAGTGCCGTGCTGCCGGTGCCTGGATACGGGACATCATGATGCCCGCCAATGAGCAGCCCTGGGGATTGCAGCCAACACCGGTCGCCGATGTGCCTGACGAATATGTGATGCCGGTGTTTCAGCAGCTTCAACAGCAGGCGATGCAGGCACAGCAAGAAGGCCAGAAAGTGGATATGGCCGCGCTGATTGAGCAGGCTCGCGAGCAAGTGCGGCAATTGGCGCAGGAAAAGGCCGAGGAAGCCGCCGAGCGCCACGAAGACACCATCGCTGACCAGTTAGCGGAAGGCGGCTGGAGTGAGGCGTTTGAGCAGTTTGTGGATGACTTCGTTACCTACCCGACAGGGTTTGTCCGTGCACCGATCCTGCGCCGTGTGCCCACATTGGAATGGCTAGAAGGTTGGCAACCGGTTAAAACCACGACGATACGCCCAGAGTTTGAGCGGGTATCACCGTTCGATATGTATCCAAGTCCTGATGCTACCAGCATTGATGATGGGGCTTTCATTATCGAGCGGGCACGTTTTACCCGCATGCAGTTAAACCAGTTGATTGGCGTGCCTTCCTTCAACGAAGAGGCGATTCGTCGTGTGTTGGAGCAATACGGCCAAGGTGGCTTGCGCGATTGGCTTTGGACGGATGGCGAGCGCGCCGAACTGGAAGGGCGTGGCCATGAGTGGTTGACCCATGGCGAGACCATCGACGGCTTGATTTATTCTGGCGGTGCCCAGGGCGTCACGCTGCTGCAGTGGGGTATTAACCCCGACGAGATCGAAGATCCGCTGGCGGAATACGAGATTGAAGCCATCTTGATTGGTCAGCATGTTATTCGGGTGCGTATCAATCGCGACCCGCTAGAGCGCCGCCCCTATCACAAAGCAAGTTATCAGCCAGTGCCGGGGAGTTTCTGGGGGCAGGCGATCCCCGAGCTAATGGCCGACATTCAAGACGTGTGTAATGCCACGGCGCGAAGCCTGGTGAACAACCTGGCCATTTCGTCAGGCCCGCAAGTTGAAGTCTACGAGGAGCGACTACAGCCCAACGAAGACCCGACCAATATTTACCCGTGGAAGATTTGGCGGACTAAGGACGGCAATGTCACCGGCAATAATGCTGCTGTGCGATTCTTCCAGCCTTCTAGCAATGCTGCTGAGCTCTTGAGTGTTTACGACGCTTTTGAAAAGCGCGCCGATGACGCAACCAATATTCCCCGCTACACCTATGGCAACGAAAACGTAGGCGGTGCAGGCAATACGGCCAGCGGGCTATCTATGCTGATGGAATCGGCCAACAAGGGTATTAAAGATGCGATTCGTCATATCGACCGTGGTGTGATGCGGCGTGTGATCGAGGCGCTATGGCTCTACAACATGCAGTACAGCGATGATCCAAGCATTAAAGGTGATTGCAACGTCGTGGCACGAGGCAGCTCTGCGATGCTGATTCGCGAACAGACAAACATGCTCCGCCAGCAATTCCTGCAGCTCACCGCTAACGATATAGACATGGGCATTGTAGGTATGGAAGGGCGCCGCAAGCTGCTGGATAGCGCGGCGGAGAAGCTGGATATGCCTGGACTGATCCCCACTCAAGAGCAAATGGAACAGAACTTGGCCCAGCAGCAACAGGCGCAGCAGGCCCAGCTGGAAGCCCAGCAGCAGCTTGAGCAGGCCAAAGCCCAAGCAGAGGTGGCCGTTAAGCAGGCGCAGGCCCAGAAGTACGGCGCTGATGCAGCTGAAACCCAAGCGGATACCCAGATAGCTCAGCAAATGGCACCACTGGATGCCCAGCATCTGCTGGCCGAAATTGCCAAACTCATCGTTGAAACACAGAGAGCCCAGCATGACAGAACTACAGTGGAAGGCCCTGTCGCGAATCCACAACAGTCAGGACGGCCAAGGCCTGTTGGCAATGCTCAAGTCCCAGCGCGAGGATTGTCGAACCTCCCTGGAACAATGCCGCGATACGCTGGAACTGGCCCGTAAGCAGGGCGAGGCAATCGCCCTGGCAGGCCTGATTGAAAAGCTGGAAACGGCGCGAGAAGTCGTCGATACACGCTATACAAAATAGTCGGGCAGCGCCCGGCCTCACAAACAAGCCGCTTCCATCGAGGCGGTTTTTTTGTGGGCAACGCTCAACACTGCAGGTTGAACCCGTTACCCGAATCGTGAACCCCGGCACTTGCCGGCTCACAGACACGCCGAGAGGCGTCATAGGAGTTGAAATGTCATTACCCCAGTCCGTTCAGGCACAAGCTGCCGCTGCCGCCAAGCACTTTGAACGCCCGTCAGAGAATCCCGAGGTTGAGCTAGAAGGTAAAACCCCGGCTCCTGGCAGCGAGCAAAACCCGCAAGACGACACAAGGCAGGCTGATACGACCCAACCCGAAGAAACGCAATCCGCAGAGCCGCCGAAAGACGAACCCAAGCCTGAAACTCAAGATGCGCTGTATTGGCAGCATCGCTTTCAGGTGCTGCAAGGTAAGTACAACGGTGAGATGCCCGCGCTGCGTCAGGAGATTGAGCAGCTAAACCAGCAGATCGCTGATAAAGACCGGCGTATTCAGGCGCTAGAGCAACAAGGCCCCGCGCCGGATAACAGCGGTATCAGTGACGACCAGCTCGCCCACTTCAAGCAGGAGTTCGGCGAAGACCTGGTGACGTTCATTGAACGCATGACGAAACAGAAGGCCGCGTCGCCAGAGGCAGGTAACACCAAAGAGTTGCAAGAGCGCTTGGAGCGTATCGAAGCTGAAAAGCAAGAAGATACCGAAGCGCGCTTTTGGGTGAGCCTGGAGCAAGCGGTACCTAATTTCCGTCAGATCAATAGTGATCCTGCGTTCCTGCAGTTTCTTAGCAAGTTCGATCCCCAAACGGGTAAGCAGTATCAGCAAGCGCTGAGTGCGGCGCAGCAGTCCCTGAGCGCGAAGGGGGTGGCAGACATCTTCAAGCTCTATCTGAGTCAGGCGACGCAAAAAACGCCGGAAAAGCGCACGGTACCCGATGAACAGGTAGAGCCTCGCACCACGAAAGCAGCCCCAACGCCAAGCTCTCAAGGCGGGAAACTGTGGACGGGCGCCGAGATTTCCCAGTTTTATCGCGATAAGACCGCTGGCCGCTATACCGCCGATGAAGCGCAACGCCTGGAAGCCGACATTTTCGCCGCCCAAAAAGAAGGCCGGGTTCGTTAACCCGGTGGGCGGTTCCGATTCCTCGCCGTGAGGCGATAAGAGGTTATTCCAATGGCAGGCCCAGTACGCGACGCAAGTCATCCCGACTACTCCAGCACCTCCAGCCCGGGTTTTATTCCGCAGGTCTGGTCGGGAAAAATGATTGAGAAGTTGTATACGCGAACGTGTTTCGCTGAGATTTCCAACACGGATTATGAGGGGGAAATTAAGAGCCAGGGCGATACGGTGATGATCCGCACCACGCCCTCTATCACCATCCGCGACTATGAAATTGGTGGCGGTCTCAATTACGAGAAGCCCACCAGCGACAAAGTCGAGCTGCACATCGATAAGGCGAAGTACTTTGCCTTTGAAGTGAACGACGTCGATGAGTACCAGGCGGACATCAAGTTGATGGACAACTGGTCTGACGACGCTGGTCAGCAGATGAAGATCGCCATCGACAAGGTGATCCTTGGCGATGTGTTTGCCGATGCAGCGGCCGAAAATGCCGGTTCTGAAGCGGGCCGCGAGTCTGGCAGTTACAACATGGGCGAGGCTGGGGCCCCGGTAGGTGTCTCTAAAACCAACATCCTCGATACCATCGTGGATTGTGGTTCGGTACTTGATGAACAGAACGTGCCCGAAGATCAGCGTTGGATTGTGTTGCCAGCGTGGATGAACGGCATGCTCAAAAAGTCCGACCTGCGCGATGCGAGTGCGATGGGAGACAGTAAATCTGTGTTCCGTAATGGGAAGGTCGGCATGCTCGATCGCTTCGACGTGTATGTGAGCAACAACATGTCGAAAGTTACCGATGCCAGTACTTCCCGCCAAGCCACGAACGTGATCTTCGGCCACAAGAAAGCGCTCACCTTCGCGTCACAGATGACCAAGATGGAGAACTTACCTAACCCAACTGACTTCGGTCAGTTGGTGCGTGGTCTCAACGTCTTCGGCTATGAGGTCATTGACCCCAACGCCATGGGCCACCTTTACGCCGAGCGCGCTGCCTAAGCGCCCAATATCGCCACCCTCCGGGGTGGCGTTTTACTTACCGTGAGGTAACACGCGATGAGCAAGACACTGATTGAGCAGATTGAAGAGGCGGTGACCAAGGAAGATTTTGAGCCTATCGCCAAGCAGCTAAACGTTGAAATCAATAAGCGCCAAGGCGTTGAGACGATTCGCGCCGAGCTGCTGGAAGCGGCTGAAACGCTGGCTGAGAAGGGTGTCACATCCTCGGAAGAGCTATACCCAGATGCTGGCGGCTATGACCTTGAGAATGTTCCAGCCCCTGAAAAGCCCAAGTACGAGGGCCGGATGCTTAAACACATCAAGAACGGGCGCACCTTCCCCTGGACGGCAGCGTTGGCGAAAAGCCGTAACATGAAGGAGGTGTAAGCATGGCCGTCACGACTGTAGGCACCGTCATTCGCAATACTAAGCTGGTGTTGCAGGAAGTGACGGCCGCTGGTACCCGCTGGACAAACGAAGAGCTGATTGGCTGGCTGAATGAGTTCTATCAAGCGGCCGTGCAGATTAAGCCAGATGCCTACTCAATGAACGCAGAGATGACGCTAGCAGCGGGCACGCGTCAGCAAATACCCTCCGATGGGCTTCGTCTCATTGATGTGGTGCGTAATACCGTAGGCAGTCAAATGGCGGTCATGGTCACCACACGGCGGGCGCTGGATTCGACGCGACGCAGCTGGCACTCAGATACAGCGTCACAGCAAATTGAACAGTATATGTTCGATGACCTGGATCCGACGCACTTTTATGTTTACCCACCAGCGGCTAACGGCGCCAAGCTCGAGATTATCTATTCGGCAGTGCCAACGCCACATAACGTATCGTCTGGGCTCAACGGCATTCAAAACGAAGCGTTTAAGCTCAACGATGCCTATGTGCCGGTGGCCACTGATTACATCCTTTATCGCGCCTACAGCAAGGATGCTGAGCACGCAGCGAACCTCAATCGCGCTCAGATGCATATGCAAGCCTACATGGCGGCATTGGGTCAGAAAGTGCAGACGGATCAGCACACTTCGCCTAACACGCCTGATAGCTCATCTAATCCGCCGCGGGCAAGACAATGAGCAGTGATGATCTAGTTCAAGACGTCATAACGGTGGTACCAGGAGCGCCGTTAATGACGATCCGCGAAGCTATTCAGTGGGCAGCGCGGGAATTCTGCACCCAAGCCGATGCGTGGGTAACCGACGAGCAGCCGATTATCTATGGTGCTGACTCTGACTACCCCATGACTGTGGCGCCGCAGGGCGAGCCACTGCGCATCGTCTCGCTAACCTTAAATGGGCGTGAGGTCGTGCAGGGGGAAGGTTTTGAGCAACGTTCACCCACTGATATCCGCTTTGACCAAAAGCCTAGCGAAAGCGCGGTCAGTGGTCGTTTAGCGTGCCGACCAAAGCGAGGCGATATGCCGCCCAGCGAGGTCACTAACCTATGGTCAGAGCCCATTGCCTATGGCGCTTGCTGGCGTTTGTTAATGATGCCGCAACCCTGGCAAAACCCAGAGTTAGCCCACTACTACGAACGGCGCTTCTTGGCGGGTATCACCGACGCTAAGCAGCAATCCCGACTCGGCCATGCCCGAGGTGGCGCACGCGTTAAAGCGCGGCGCTTTATCTAAACCCACTCCCCACTTGCCGAGAGGTAACACCCATGGGAGCTATGTCGAACTATCTGGAACAACGCATGATCAATGCCACGCTGCGAGGTGATAACTTCACCGCGCCCGCCGTGGCTGACCTTCACTTAGCGTTGTTTACCGCTGATCCTACCGATGAAAACCAAACCTCACGCGAGGTTGACGAGGATTGGTACACGCGCAAACAAACGGGTAGCTGGACGAGCCCGGCGTTGGATGCCGAAGGGCGCACACGGACGAATAATGCCGCGAGCGTGACCTTTGATGCCGTGCAAGATGATGACCCCGCACACACGATCACCATTACCCATATCGGTATCTATGACTCACTCAATGCGGGCAACCTCTTGTATCACGAAGCGCTCACCACGCCTAAAACGTTGGAAGTCGGTGATGTGATTAGCTTCGCTACCGGCGCGCTTATTCTGCGCCTGGATTAGGAGCTAAGGCATGTTTAACGGCTCGGCTTTTAATTCAACCGCGTATAACAGCGGTGCCTCCCGCGTTCGCGTTTTAATGGCGTCGGCGATTCTATCGGCATCGATGTCGTCGGTCGCCGAGCCGTTACATGCGCACGCTGGTATTGCGGAAGGTAATGGCAGCTCTGCTATGGAGGTCGGTGGTCGCCTTGCTATTAGGGCCAGCGCTGACGGTGCGACCACATCCTCGATAGAGGGGTTGTCATGGGCTAAACGAGCGGCGGGGATTGTTAGCGACCCAACCGCTTATTTCTTTGCCGACAGGCCCCAAGACTTAGCTAGCTCAAGTCTCAGTAGTGAGGCTTGGCTACTGCCCGAGGAAACGGTATTCCGCTTCGGTGATATTGAGGGTGAGGTAACGACCGCCTTTAGCGTCAACGAAGTCGTTCACCGCTTTTTCTCAGATATTTATGCTGACTCTGAGCTAACCGCATGGGGCGTGGTGACACGCTACGGGCATTCAGATGTGCAGGTTGATGCCGTACTGGATGCGATGGCCACGCGCATACAGCGGGCTTCGGCAACGGGTGCGGTTGTCGCCACCGCTGATATGGATGGCGATATTTATGCCGGCGGTATCACTGACTTCTACCTCAGCAGTGAGTTGTTTGCTGAGGCACACGTTAACGGCATTCAGCCTGGCTACGCGGTATTAAGTGTTAGTGCCGATGTACAGAGCGATGGTGACCGTTTAGCGGGTGCGTTTACTGATGCGACAATATTGGCGCACCTTGAAGCTGAGCCTATTCCCGGCCGTGGTGCTGATGTAAACGACGGCATTGTATTGGCTTCGCTGAAGGCTGTTTGGTGGACGTATACCCAAGAAACGGCAGACATAGACGCTAACGCCCAGATAATAGCATTGCCCACCAAGACACAAGCAGCGCAAGCCGACATAACGATCAACGCTGAAGGTGATGCGATATGGACAATTATCGTTGAGCCTAGACAGCGCATCGTTGCCAGCACGGCACGCCTTGAAGCAACGCCCTGGCGCATTCGGGGAGCGTATTCTGATGGCGGGGTCGTGGGTACCTTTGAAGAGGACGGCCGCGTCGCGCTTCGCGGTACCGCGGTACTGGATATTCAGGCCACGCTTGAAGTAGGCGGCAGGCTTGCCCAGCGCGGTGATACTGAATCTAGCGTCACTGCTGACTTGTATGCCGAACCCTTGCGGGTCGTACACTGTACCGCCGACATGAGCGCGGTCGCGTCAGTGATTCGCTCACGTCTCAGCGTCAATATCACCCATCCCGCCCCTGATCATCGTCAAATGATCGTTCCCTTTGATGGTCGAGCGATGCGCATTCCCTATGAAAATCGAACCATGGTAGTGAGCTAATGGCGATATTAGGCACGTCCACAATGCAGCCCGCTGACGAGTGGGATTACGACCTCGACTACAACGACTGGATGCGAGATACGCCGTCTGATGGCCTTTCCGAAACGGTAGCCCCCACTGTTGAGGTCACCCCGTCAGGGCTGGTGGTTGAATCGGTTACGCGAGACTACGACAACCGGCGCGTGAAGGTCTGGCTCTCAGGCGGGGAGGATAGCAAGCGCTACAAAGTCGAGGTGACCACGCGAACGCGCGAGGGGCGTGTTCGCCAAGATGAATTTTTCGTCATCGTGAGGAATTTCTAATGGCTGAAATTTACGCCAATAACGTGCGGGGCAAGCTCGCAGAGCCCGTTCTCGCGGCAGACACTCGCCTCACTCTTCAGCCTGGCCATAACTTCATCGATCCAGGGAGCCACTGGTACCGGGCAACGCTGTTCCGCTGGGAGTTTACCAGTGAGGGGATACGTGAGTTTGATCATGAGGTGGTGAAGGTCACAGCCCTGGCAGGGGACTCGCTGACTGTCGAGCGTGAACTTGAAGGAACAGCTCATGCCTACGATCCAGACACGCCCATCGAGCTACGCATGACTGCCGGGACGGCAAGCGATATTGAGGCGCGGGCAGGGCAGGCGTTAATGGATCACGGAGAGGCCGAGAATCCTCACGGCCAATATGTGCCGCGTGCTGGGGCCGACCTCGGCAGCAACGACCTAAAAGCTCGCCTGACCCATAACAACGGCTATTTTTACATCGGTGCTTACAATAGCTCATATGGTAATGGGCAATTACGGGTCTATTGGAATGATACAGACAAGCAGTTGAACATGGGCGGGGCTGAGCTTCGCAGCGTTAAGGTGAGAAATGCTGACGTTACGGGCCGCAAGCCGGTCACAGACTTAGACCTAGTGGGTGAAGTAGGTTCGCCTGCGACTGTTTTCGCTCTGGCGTCTAACGGTCGGAGTCCTCGTATCACCGACGACATACACCTGCCTCACGCCACCGGTACCTATTATGGGCACAGTGCAGCCAATCAACCGGTCAACAATGGCCATTACTTTTTTTCTAGTGTCGGGGAAAATTACTGCAAGTTTCTGTACACACCGCAGCAATCACAAAACAGGCTGTTTATTGGGGGCAATCATAATGGCCCCTGGACTACACCTGCTGAGGTTTGGACGACTGAAAATCTCAATCTTTCAGCCATCACGTCTGATTTATACCTGAATAAGGCTAGGCCCTGGCTCACACTGAAAAGCCCTACCACAGGCGATTCGGGTGTCGAGCAAGCGGCGGGTATTACTCTCGGGGAAAGTGTAGGTGCCTCCTTTCATATTACATACACTGGAGACGGACGCGGGCACATCGGTATGGGGGCGGTCAATGCTAATACAGCACTTCCCGCCAATGAGGCAATGGAGCTTTATTACCAGAACCGCGATGTTAAATTCTTTGGCGCTATTAATCTCCCAGAGTCAGTAGTTCTGGACGGCGTGAATAGCGGGCTAAGAGTTAATAACAACACAAACGGCTACGTTGTGATCGGTAACCGGAACTCTGGACACACCCATTATGACAGCTCTAACGGCTCGCATTATTTTTACGGTCGGGTCATGGTGCAGGATGGCTTCTATGGAGACGGGTCACATATAGGAAGTATAAACGCCAATAATATTACTACCGGCTCAATAGACTTTGCTCGGGTGCCTTCTACATCAAGCCGAACTAGTTCCAGTACTTCCCACGCGCTTAACGCTGCAGCCATGAACGCTCACCGCACTAGTGGGGATCACGATGGCCGATATGCTCCAGCTAGTGGGTTCGATGCTGTGGGTAGTTACGTCTTAGCTCAATACATAATCAATGACCGGAAGCTCCGTGGAGAAACGGTTCCGGGAAGTGATCTGTGTCCAATTTTTACCGCTCAGAACAATGGTGCCTTCGTGTCTTCTTCTATTCGAGTATCGGGAACTTGGATGTGCATGGGACGGGCAGAGGGAACCCAGCTAAGTAATATAACGCTTTGGCAGAGGATTTCTTAATGAAGTACAGAAACCCTACCTATACCCGTAATGAAGGTGAAATTAATTGTGAGGTAAAACATGAAAAATTTGGCTGGATCCCGTTCACTGCTCGGCTTGATGATTCAGAAGAAGCAGGAAGAGATCTCTATGCCCGTATTCTTGAGGACAAAAATGCGAGTCGCGTAGAAGTAGCTCCTTACGTAGGGTTGTCCAACGAAGAGTACGAGTTGCAGCATTTTCGCGAGACAGCAACGGTATCCGAATTTCAAGCAAAGCAAGCACTTGATGATTTTGGTTACTTAGACCGAGTAGAAGCCTTAATGGCAGACCCGGAGACGCCCAAAAGAACTCGTCGAGCCTGGCAACTGGCTAGGGAGTACAGACGCTTAAGCCCTACGGTGCTAGAAATATCTCAGCTTTTAGAGCTAACGGATGAGGAAGTTGACGAGCTGTTCCGTCACGCTTTAAACATCGAAGCATAACCCCCTCTGTGTGCTATCCCGCCGCCTATTGGCAGTTTTTTTGTGACTTTATAAAGCAGTGGACGCACGCTACTGCTCTTTAGCATCTAACTCTGACCGGGCCTTAGCCGTCGCGTCCCTCTGCCGAATGATTAGATGTCTAGTTAGCCTGACTAACAAAAGCCAACGACCTGTTGATGGTCTATTTGATCATAGCTTCCGATCTAGCGTTGCTATGCTTAATTGGAAAGTTGGGGGACTGCCATTTCGAATGTAAGTGAGGACATGCAATGAATAACAAAAACGGTTTTGTCGTTTCACTGGCACTTATAGCGATCTCATCGCATGCTCACGCTCAACCGGCTTCGGAGAGCGGTCTGCCTGAGCAATGCTTAGAACTAGGGGTCGAAGATCACACAATGGTCATTGAATCAGTCATAGACAATGCAGATATGCTTTATATGTATGCTGATGATTTCGATCTTGATACCGGAGATCGAAGTTTCGAGAACATGAGCTATACGCTCTATACCCTTTTGGAAGTTGCTGAGTTTGCTGAAGAACCCTCGTATGCAATGGAAACAGCCGCACATTGCCTCGAGGTTCTTGACGCTTCAGATGTCAATGAAGAAACGTATCAAAAATTTCTGAATGTGTCCGGTGATATAAGTGAGGCGCGGGAGTTCCAAGAGATTTTTACCATACTTGAAGGGTTCCAAGAGTCGAACATGAGCCATGGCGTTGAGAATGATGGGCTGGCGGATGCGGTAACTGTGGCGCAGCGCATTCTCGACGATGGTCAAGCGACAATCTATAACGCTGACCTGGAAGTGTATTCGACCATGGCGATGTCTGCGGAGGACAATCCTGATTCTACCAATGAGGATGGCGACCCAGCTCTCGATATGGCGAAAGCAGATACGAAAGGGGCTATCGTGGGTGGTATTTCGGGCTGTGCGGTGGCTGGGCCAGGATGTCTAGCGGCAGTGCTACCTAGCGCAGCTGCAGGAGCCATTGGTGGCTCAGTTCTCGAACTTCTGAATAAACTGTGGGATTGAGGACAGGGTTTCTTTATTGAATAGCCTCAGATAAGTTGGCCGTTGATCATTTTTTTGTGGCTGTTGTAAGAGATCTCTTACAAAAAAGTCAGCGATCTCTTACATAGGAAATGCGAATACGCTGCTACTGTAAAGATGTGACGCCAGGGACGCCGCTTCTTGCATGACGAACGCGTCACTCTATGGAAAGTGAGAGGGTAGCACTGACTCAGGATGGCCAGGGACGGCACACTTGAATCTAATTTTTTCCAGCGGGTTTGCCTGCTGAGTACTGAACCAGCCGCCTACTTGGCGGTTTTTTTGTGCCTAAAAGGTGAATAGTGAAAATCCAACACAGTGCCTTTCGGGGTGAGGTCCCCATCCTTGACGCTCGACTGCTGCCGGAGAATAACGCACAGGTGGCGCGGAATCTTTATCTGAAGCGTGGCACGCTAAAGCCGGAAAAGTCTCCGTTAGCAGTGGCATCGCTGCCGGGCGTCTCTAATCCCGCCAATCTCTATCACTACGATGCCGGTAATGACGGCCATGGGTTCTGGTTTTCATGGAGCTCTATTTACGATGTTGACGTTGTTCGCTCGCCAATAGCTGCCGATAACTATGCGCGGGTGTATTGGACGGGGCAGGGAACGCCAAAGATGAGTTCGCTCAGCATGGCCACCAGTGGTGGCGGCCCTTACCCATCTGCTTGGTACCAGCTGGGCGTGCCTGCCCCGGCGAGTGCGCCAAGTGCAGCAGCACCAAACAATCGCAAACCGCCGCCACCGGTCACCAATGAGAATGGCGATGTGATTGAAGAGATAACGTACCCGCCGCGTACGGCGCTTGAAACCGTGTATGTCGTGACTTGCATTACCAGCTTTGGAGAGGAAAGCGCGCCCAGTGATCCCTCCAACTTTATTACCCGTTGGGATGAGGGCGAAGGCATCCCTGCAGGGGGTAATGTCAACCTGACACTGCCAGGCATTCCCAGCGGTAACTCGGACATCATCGCCAAGCGGATTTATCGTGCTGAAAGCGGTGGCAACTACCAGTATGTGGCTGAGGTGCCAGCCGCTAGAGTGAGCTATGTCGACAAGATCAATTCAGCGGCGCTAGGACTTACTTTGCCGAGCCTTGAATGGGATATGCCTCCGCCAAAACTCAAGGGCTTAACCCAATTGCCTAACGGCATTTTGGCCGGCTTCTTTGGCAGCACCGTCGCATTTTGTGAAGCCTACCGACCTCATGCGTGGCCGGTGGGCTATCAACTGGCCTTTGATGATCCGGTGGTGGGTATTTCAGCTATTAGCGGCGGCTTGGTGGTATTAACCACTGGGCAGCCCTGGTTAGTGACTGGCTCAAGCCCTGCCGCCATGGCGCAGATGAAGCTCAACGTTAACCAGCCGTGTTCTTCGAAACGCTCAATTGTGGATATGGGTGGCTACGCCATGTACGCCTCGCCAGACGGATTAGTGGCGGCTGGTGGTGAGGGCGCCAAGGTGGTAACCCGAGAGGTGATATCCCGCGAACAATGGCAGGCGCTGAACCCAGGCAGCATCCATGCCTACCGGTATGACGGGCAGTATCTGGCTTTTTATAACGGTGGATGCTTTGCATTCACTCCCGGCGAGGGCGTTGAGTTTTATGACGTGAGTGCAAGCGGCGGTTACTACGACATTACCCGCGACACGCTGTACGTGATTCAGGGGAATAGCGTTCGCGCTTGGGGTCGTGGTCAGCCTATGACCTATAAATGGCGGTCACGATTGCATGAGATACCCCCGGGCGGCGCAGGCTTTACCTGCGCGAAGGTCATCGCCAGAGACTACCCAGTGAATCTCAAGATCATTGCAGATGGGGAAACCGTGATTAACCAGCGTATTACCAGTCCAGCCATGTTCCGGCTGCCCGCGGGATACACGCTAATGCGCGACTGGGAAATTGAGCTGACAGGCAACAATGAAGTGCATTCCGTGCAAGTGGCCACCTCTCCCGGTGAGCTAATTTAACACCTCTTTTGCCAAGCCGTGAGGCTCGCATGAACACGAAAAGACGTAGATCACTACCACCGATAGACCCGTCTATCGATCACAAAATGCGGCCGTTGCTTGAAGCCGTTAAAGAGATCCTTGAAACCGGTGATGGCGTTCGGGGTGACCCGTTAGACCGAAAGCTGACGATTAGAGACCTGGTTGATTCAGGTTTGGCGGCGTTTCGCCCGGGCAGTCAGATTGAGTTAGGGCCGGTAGACGATGGCGAACTTGATGTTGATCCTCCTGGGAATACCTTAATCCCGCCGCGGCCTACGGGTTTCAACGCCATTGGCAGCTTTGGTTATATCGTGCTGTCGTGGGATATTCCCGGTGAGCTGTATGGCAATCATGCCTATACCAACATCTATCGAAGTGAAACCGACAACTTTGCTAACGCTGAGCTGATTGGTCGCGACGCAGGCATGGTCTACACCGACCATGTACGCGAGACAGACGAGCATGGCGAAGGCTTCTACTACTGGATTACGTTCACCAGCGTTGAGAACGTAGAGGGCCCAACGAACAGCACAAGCGGCACGTACGGCGAGGTTATCCCCGACTTAGGCTTTTTGATGGATCGGCTATCAGGCGAGATTGACGAAAGCGTATTGGCTAAGTCCTTTCAAGATAGGCTTCAGGGTTTTCAGGAAACCATTAGCGAGCAGGGTGATTTATACACGCTCACCCTCAATCAAAACGGCTACATTTCAGGGTTTGGCGCCTATAACGATGGAACTACCAGCGACTTCTCTGTGGTGGCTGATCGTTTCTGGATCGCTCCGCCTAACAGCAGGGGCCGCCGTAAGCCCTTCATTATTCAAAACGGTAACGTTTACATCGATACCGCTTTTATTCGAGAGGGGTCTATTCAAGAAGGCCAAATAGGCGCTATTGGCTTTGGTAAAATCACTGATCCAAATGGCAATCCTGTCACTACCGTAGCGGGCAAACTCAAAGGCGAGCTAATCGAAGCCGAAAACCTCCGCGTGGCGGAGTCGGCGCGCTTTTATGGTGACGTATTCTCAAACAACTATCTGCCAGGTGTACGTGGCTGGGCTATACGCCAAAGCGGCAACGTTGAGTTCAACCAGGGACAGTTTAACGGTGTGGTAAACATCGGCAACGTGTCCGGTATAGGCGGCTTAGCCAAGAAAGACGCTATTGCTTATGAAGACCTCGCTGGCTCTACGGCACCTCTAGTACTTCAGCGCGCTAACGCAGCCAACACGCGGGTAAACGATTGGGTACGACCAAGCTCGACCCGCATTGATGGCAATAAGATTTTTACCGGTGACGCCTACGTCGATACCCTCCAGATTAAAGGGCAAGCTATTACCATTCCTTCTTCTGCATTTACCGGCGGAAGTATCACTCTGGGCGCTGCCAATGGGGCCCCAACGGTGCCTAACTGGAGCACTTGGAAGGATGTGCAGACCTTGTACGTTAGTGAGTCACCTGGGCCTGTTCAACTGATGTTCTCGGCCAGGGTGCTGGTGAATGTGGATCTCTCAGGATCCATGCCTATTTATCTGCGGCTTGTTGATAATGGCGATGTGATTTGGTCAAGCGAGGTTCATCGAGTCTACGTCTCCGGGGATACCCGGTTTGAATATCAGCGCTTTGTAGTCACCGTCGCCCGCTTACTAAGTGCTGGAGGAGCAAGAACATTTACCGCACAAATGCGGGCAGATGTAAGTACCACAGGCCTTCAGTTCCAGGTTTCAGCTCGATTACTCTCATCATTGGTGACTAAACGATGAATACATACGCAGTCTATCGTCCGAACGGATCCATAAAGCAGATGCTCACCACGGTGGATGATTTTGCAAAAGTGGATAGCTCAGTATCCGATACGACGCATTACATAGATACTGATAGCGGCCAGCCAAAACCAAAGAAAAAATATAAATATCAATTAGATAAAGACTCGTTGACGCTAACGATTACCGGCCTGCCCGCTGGCGTCAATGTGAATGTGGGCTTTATGGAAACTGTCACAGATTCAGAACCCACGATTATAGAGTTTGAGTTGCCAGGTCATTATCAAGTAACGCTTACTGGCCATCACCACTATATCGATGAAGAAATTGAGGTGCTGGTAGATGGCTAAGTTATCGGTGAAAACATTCAAGGATGACGAGCACGCCCTACGACACTACTTACAGCAAGTCGATGACTATGCAGAGAACGCCCGCCATATCTCCCCAGCGCAAGAAGCCGTGTATCAGCAGAAATTGACCGAAGCGATGCAAGGATACGGTTCGCTGATCGAGTCAGAGGCTAAAGCCACCGGCATCGAAGTGAGCGCAGTTGCAGCAGCGGTTATTAGCCAACGCAAGGCGTGGGAGGTGAGGGCGCACGCGATAGAGATTCAGCGTATAAAAACCAAGTCAGCCGTTCGTAAAGCTGCTACCACAGCTGCCAAACAAGCGGCTGTTGATGCATTTAAGCAGCAACTAACCCTGCTATAATAAGCCTTTATATTAAATTGCCCCACCGTGAGGTGCTGCATGCCCCGTCAGAATGAAGCTACGTTTTTACGTAGCGTACTCCGCAATGATGAAGCGGCCGCGCAGTTTTGCGAAGTGCTGTTTCGTATCTCCCAAACCCTTGATGACCTAATCGACAAAGATAAGCCGGTGAACGATGGCGTGCTGATTCGCACGTTCTGGGAGGCACTGATCGAGCTGCCCGCTAATCCGTTCTACCGACAGCATGAACCCTACCTTCGCCCACTCATGGCCAGCGCCTTGCAGGACTGGCGCGATAGCACGTGCCTGGAGCGTTCAGGCAGCTACCACTACAAAACCCTGGCTTTTGTGCTTCGTGACCAGCTGACAGGCTTGGTGACGCAGTGCGCCTACCTGATCGGTGGCTATGAGTGGATGGGGCAAGTCAGCCTCTCTATACGTGACCACTTCCACGAAGACTCGCTACACGACTACCTCACCGGTGTTGAGCGCAACGACAATCCCATGACAGAGGAGCGTAGCGCATGAGCGGTGGTGGTGGCGGTGAAAGCAAAGTGAAAGATACCCCCGAACAACGACAGCTTGCCGAGGTGGCAGCAGAAAAGTGGAACTATGCCCAAGAGAACCTGGCACCACTTGAAAACGCCTACATGGAATCGGTAGGTGATATGACTAGCGACGCCAACATGGGTTACATCGCTGGCCGTACCCTGCAAAGCCAGCAGCAGGCCGTAAGCGACGCTAGCGAGAAAATCGGCATGCAGCTAGGTCAAGCCGGTGTCGATCCTTCCAGCGGCCGCTATCAGACGGCTATGAGTGATATTGCCTTAGGGGGTGCCAGTGCCGGTGGTGAGACATTGGGGCGCGCCCAGTTTGAACAGGAGAATCAGCAGATTCAGGGACTGCAAAACATCGTGGCCATCGGCCAGGGCGAAAGCGGGCAGGCACAGGCGGGGCTTTCCGGTGTTGCGGCGCAGTCAGCACAGGATGCCCAACAAACCGCGGCCAACCGTTTCAACCGACGCAGTGCCAATCTGCAGCTTCTGGGGCAGGTGGCGGGCGCTGGTACCGCTAACTACCTCAACCAACCCAGCCAACCCCAAGGTTTGAACCTCTACAACCAAGCAACCACAGGTGGGGTGTAACGCGATGCAGTATCAACCCACGCTAGGGCAAATCAACTACGCCCCCTCGAAAGTCGCCCAAGAACGTGTAGATCCCAACCAGGCAATGCGCGGTAACCAAGGTGCCTCTGAGCTATTAGGCCAACTCAATCGTGCCCAATGGGCAGACTGGAAGAATCGCTTCGCGCCTTACGTTGATGAGTTGGCACGCCTTGCCCAGGACAACAATGCACCCGGTACCGCTGCTGCTAATGCCAGCAGCGCGGTGGGCTTGGCATTTGATAGCAGCCAAGAGGGGCTTGCCCAGCAGCGGCAATCCTATGGCATCAGCCAGACACCTCAGCAGAAAGTGGCTGAGGAGCGCCGCATGAACATTGAACGCAGTGCCTCAATGGTAAGCGCAGGCAATGAGGCGCGCATTTCTGCCCAGGATCGCCAGCAATCGATTCTTGCTGGTGGCATGGGTCTCTCCAACATTCCTGACAAGGTGATGAACCAATGAGCTACGGATTACTAGGGCTGCGTCAGCAAATGGAAGGCGAGGCCATGCAGGGGCTTAGCGACCTATCGGGCCAGCAACGTCAAGCCAAGATGCAGGAAGACCAGATGAAGCAAGCCGAGAAGGCCCAACAAATGCAGGCCGTTGGTACCGGTGCCGGTGTGGGCATGATGGCCGGTATGCAAGCGGGAAGCGTAGGCGGGCCCGTGGGCGCTGCTATTGGCGCGGGTATTGGCCTGCTAGCCAGTTCAATTTTCTAGGAGAACACCATGGCGGGACTCGATACACGCGGCTTGGCGGGTGGCTTTGCGCAAGGGTTTGGATTAATGAACCAGTTTCAGCGCGGCCAACGTGCCGACGAGCGCGCTGACCAGCAAATGGGTATGCAGCAAGAGCGCATGGATATGCAGCGCGAGCAGTTCAGCGCCCAGCAGGAAGACGTGCAACGGCAGCGAGACATGGAAAACATTCAGTTTACGCTCGGCAAGATTGGCTCCGGCATGGAGGTTGGCGAGGACGAGCTGGAAACGCTACGCAAATATCCCAAGTTTTGGTCGGCACTCGATCCTGAAACCGACAACTCAATTAATCAGGCGATGGCGGTGATTGACCCTAACACCTCAGTGGATGCTAACGACCCTGAAAGCCTGGCAGCGCTGAATCAAATGTTTGGCGCCGAGATTAACCGCGGCGAAGGCGGGCAAAAACGCGTGGTTGGCATGTACCCGGCACCAGACGGCCAGAGTGTGGCGCTGGAGCTTGAGGTGGTAGGCGAAGATGGCAACACCTATCGCGCTCCGATGACCGAAGGGCGCGGAACCGCCGAAGATGACCTGGTGAAGTATGTGCCGGTTGAAGCGCTGGTGGAACAGGTGCAGGGCATGCGCATGCTGCGTAATACCCTGCGTTCGCCTGAAGCCCAGCAGCGTGCCACGCAGGTGCTTGGCCTGCTGCGTGGCGAATCGCAAGAGCGCTGGGAGCAAGTGCAAGGCCCAGGCGGTTCTATCCTTCAGCGAAATACTAAAACCGGCGAAACAAAGCAGGTGATTGGGCGGGCGCCACAGGCGGGTGGCGGCTATGCCAACCGGCCAACAGCCACACAGAAAGATATTGAGTACCTGGTAAACAATGGGCTAGCAGAAGACCGCCAGGCGGCATGGGAAATGCTTCGCCGAGGTAGCGGTGACGACTCCTATTCTCGCTCAGAAGATCGGATTGAGGCGCTTCGAAATCGGGCTGACGACTTGGACAAATTTATCCAAGGTGAAGCTGCAAGAATGCCTGATGATGAAGAGATGGCGCAGGCGCAAGAGGAGCTGCAAATCATTCATCAAATGATTCGAGAAAGTGAAAATAAAACATACGGCATTGTTATGCCAGGCCAAGGGCAGCCTGCGGCTTCGACTCAAAACCAGACAGCGCAAGGCGACAAACAGCCATCTCAGCGAGAGCGTGGCTTAAGACCAGGCCCATCGCCTAGCGAGGCAGCTGAGGAAGATCCCGCCACCGCTATTTTGAACAAATACTTCTAATGCCGAAGGAGCCGCGTGTGAACGCCGCCGAAAATCCTACCCCGCCAAAATGGACAGATATTGCCAACGATCCCGATTTCCAAGCCGCTGATTGGCAAACCAAACAGCGCGTGCGAGGTGAGTTCTATCGCCGCGCCATTGAACCTCAAGTTCCTGAGTCACTGCGTGCAGATGTTCAAAGTCAATTCTTTACCCGTACTGAAGCGGACGTTTTCGGGGAACGCGAAGAGAAACCTGCACCTGAAGACAGCTCGACTGACTCCCCTAATTTGGCGAGCAACGCACTCCGCAATGCGGGTGAGCGGGGACTTGATTTGGCGGGTAACGCGCTGCAGTTCGTTGGCAACATGGCAGACCGTGGAGAAAAAGCCATTACCGACGCGCTGGGAGGCATTAACCCGGGCGTGATTGGCGGCAGTTCTGACGAAATGCGTGAGCGCGGATATGAACCAGACGTTGAGCTAGGTGGCTTCGGCCTAGACTTCACGATGCGCGCCAAGCCAGAGGATACCAGCACTGGGCTTATTGATACCGGGCAGGCAGTTGAAGACATTAGCTTAGGCTACCAGCCGAACTACACGATTGACCGCGCTCTGGATGAGCCTAGCATCAAGACCATCGCAGGTGCTGCCGCTGAACAAGGCCCGGCCGCGTTGGCGGATATGGCAGGGTTAGTGGTTAGCTTGCCCGCTTATCTAGCGGCGCGCACGCAAGAAATTGGCGAGGGTCGCGTTGAAAACGATGGTCGTGAGGGAATGCCGGAAGGCCGTGACTATGCAGTATCCGGCCCGACAGCTGCCGCCTCTGTGCTACTGGATCGCTTTGCGCTAGGTCGCTTGTTGCCAGGCGGCAAGAATGCAGTGACCGGTGCGTGGCAAATCCCCGGCGCCGTTAGTCGCGCTGCCGGTACGGAAGGCGTCACCGAAGCACTTCAAGAGGGTGGCATTGAGTACGCGGGCGAATCCGTAGGCACTGAGGCTGGCTGGGATCCTGTCACCGCTGGTCGCCGTGCCGCGGGAGGCGTGATTGTGGGTGCACCCACCGGTGGTGCTGTCCGAGGCGGCACGGCTGTCATGGAGATGCGTGGCAATAACCGACACGGTGGCGAGCCTTCTGAGCCAAGCGAAACTTCTACCGAGCAACCATCCCCCGCACCAGGGGAGGCGTCAGCCCCAGAAGCTGAGACCGCCAACGTTGAGGCTGTCGGTACCGCTTCCGAGCTAATCGCCAGGCCTCGCTTTGAGCTTTCATCCGCTGAGCGCGAGGTGCGTGACTCAATCAGTTACGGCGATGCGTTTAAAGCCTTACGTGCGGCTGCTGAAGAGCGTGGCGATAGCGATGCCGTTGCTGAGTTGGACGCCGTTAGTGGTGAGATATCAGCAGCGCTTGAAGCCGAAACCATGGCTCGCACGCGAAACGATAGTGAAGCCTTCACGGCTATTCGTGAGCAGTTACAAAGCGCTTCCGAGCGCTTCACGCGTGTAATGGATCGCCTTAACGCGCCTGCCTCCTCCGTTGACTCCAGCCAGGAGCGTAATAACGAAGACGGTAATGCTGAGTGGGAAGAAGCGTGGCGCGAGCAGGCGGCCGAGGATGGCATTGCCGATTACGATCCCAACGCCGACCTGCCTGACACTACAACTGATATAGACGGCCAGCAAGACGAATCCACCACTACTGCCGTTAATGGGCCGCTAGAGCAAGCTTCCGATCAACCTTCGGCGAATCCTGATCGAATGTTGCCTCGTCGAGTACCGGTTGAGCGTATTAACGTTGACCCAGAAGCTTACCAATTCCGTACCGACGTCAATGAAGTGGGTGTTGATAGCCGCCTAGCGGGTGTTAAATCATGGGATGATCTTCGTGCAGGCAATCTCATTCTGCATGAGCGTTTAGACGGCAGCCTGTTTGCAGCCGATGGTCATCACCGCATCAATTTAGCGAAACAGCTTAGCCAGCCTGATGTAAATGCGATTGTATTGCGTGAAGCGGATGGCGTTACCGTTGAAGACGCACGACGCGAAGCGGCCGAGGCAAATATTGCGGCCGGTAATGCCACTGCCATTGATGCGGCAAAAGTATTCCGAAACAGTGAAGAGGACACCAACAACACAATCGCCCAGCGCAATTTGCCACGCTCTCAAGTAGTGCGTGATGGCATCGATATTGCCAAATTGGAAGATGAACCCTTTGGGGCGGTGCTGAACCAAGTGGTGACTGAGAAGGACGGTGCCGCTATTGGTCGGGCCTTTGAAGATGCTGACCAGCAGCTAGCCGCTATTGATGTATTTCAGCGCGTCAAACCAACAAACGAGAACCAGCGTGCGATATTGGTGAACGAGATCCGCCAAGCGGGCTTTGCGAATAGCAAAAGTGATCAAATGGGCATGTTTGGTGATGACCCTTCGCAGTCACTTATAGGTGAGCGCGTCCGCTTGATGGACAATCTACGCCAAAGCCTGGTGCGAGATCGCCGCCTGTTCGCTACCCTTAACGACAATGCGCAAGCTGCTGAGCAAGCGGGTAACCGTATCGCCCGGGATCAAAATGAAGCGCTACAAGATGCGTCGGCTCAAGCGGTTGACCTGCTTCAGCGAGCCACCACAACACCAGAAATTAACCAGCAGATTAACGATGCAGCGCGCCGCGTGAATGAAGGCGAAAGCCTTTCGAGCGTGACGCGTGAGCTAAAGGAAGCATTGCTCCATGGCCCTAACGCAACAGCAACGAAACAATCACGTACACCAGCATCTAGCGACGGATCGACTCCGCAAACAAGGGTGGAGCAACGAGAAGATAACGCAGTACCTGGACGAGACGACTCACGAGCAGCGAGTGCAGGCGAACAACGCCTGGATGTTGGAGAACGAGAGCAAACAGCAGGAAACGTAACACTCAAGGCTGACGGTTCACCGTTCCAGACGCGTCGTGCAGTTGAGCTATCTAAGCGTTTTCGTGAGTCTCCTAACGCTGAGCCAGTCGAGGTTGAGGGCGGGTGGGGCTTTACTTCACAACAGACAGACGCTACCCGAACAGATCAATCCTCCCGTTCCCCACAACACATCAAATGGCAGCGGCGCAGCAATGGAAGCCGGGTGTGGGAGGGTAGCGACGGGACGGTAATTGCTGACCACTCGATAAGCAGCGGTGGGAACCGAATCCCTCTGTTTATGGTGTTCGCCGACCAGCAAGCCTTTCATCAAGGTGACAACTTCACCTCGGGTAAGTCATTAACCGAAGCCAAGCAGTTAGCCTCTACGGTTGAACGCCCAGTGCAGCAGCAAGAAGCCTTCCTCGAAACCCAAACGGAAGACAGCCTTGCGCAGCGCGAGCAGCAAAGGCAACAGGCCGAGCAAGCCGATGCCCAGAAGCGACAAGCGGAAACTCAACGTGCCCAGGCAGACCGTGACTTAAAGGATTTCAGCCTGACCGGGAGTGACCGCCAGGCAGACGTGTTGGCAGCTGGCGGGCAGAGCGATCTATTAGGTGCACAGTCTTCCCTCGAGTCAGCCACTCAGTCCACCGAACAGCCGTCACCAAAATCTACCAGGCCGCGTAAACCTGCCAAGCTTACCCCACGCCAACAGCGCGTTAGCGAAGCATTTGGTGGTGCCATGCCAGGCGACACCATCAACCTGCTAACCGATGTTGGTTACTCCAAGGCGGGCACCGCTTACACCATCGATTCGATCAATAAAGATGGCACGCTTCAAGCCACAAATATTGATCGCGGCAGCTCGGTACTGGTTAGCCAAGGTGATTGGACGCTAGCTTCTCGACGCACTAAGGCACCCATTGCTGAAGTAATAAGCAAGGGAGGGCAAGGCGATCAGAGTGGACAAGAAGCCATGTACAGCCTTCGCAGCGTGGTGCGTGGCGACGGTAAAGAAAAGGGCGTTAGTCTTGAAGAAGCTCAACGCATCGCCGATGCATTCATGGCAGACTACAATGGCCATATTCCACTCGACGTCATGGTCGTCAATCGCCAAGAGGATGCTTATGGAGCCGCAGCCACCCGAGACAAAGTTGGCATCATCAAAGGAGCCTACCACTCAGGATCCGGAAAACTCGTACTTGTCGCTGCCAATTTACGTTCAGCGCGAGACGGGCGAGAAACATTACGGCACGAGGTGGTTGGACATTTTGGACTTAATACCTTCGAGCCTGCTATCAAAAGGCGAATCCTTGATCGCATACTTGAAACGGAAAAGGTTCCGTCGTTAAGGCCTGCTTGGCGTCACGTTAATAGGCATTATCCGGCCGATACGACGCCCGCCGATATTCGGGCAGAGGAAGTCTTCGCGTATTTGGCTGAGCGTGAAAAAGGACGTTTTGGTGCCGCGTGGGATCGTGTGCTTTCCCTCCTCAACCGCGCCATGCGACAGACGGGGCTCTCTAAACACCCGCTTAGCCGGGCAGAGCTGCATGATTTAGCATCCACGATCAGTAAAGAGATACGCGACGGCCGCCGCCAACAAAGAACTTTCCCTGAGACTGACCAAGATCAGTTCCAGAAAGATGATCCTGAGCCGCTTTCAAACAACGCTGAGCCTAACGCAGCTCAAGTAACCGTATCAGACATAAAGTCTACGCTTAAAAGCATGCCTGAGCTGGCAGATACGCGCGTTATCCAGTCCGCTACTGAACTCCCATCGGATGCGTTGATGGGCATGATGCTTCGCGGCATTAGCCCTGCAGACGTTCGAGGCATGTTTGTTGGCGGCGAGCTGTATGTTGTTGCCGATAACATGGCCAGCGTAGACGAAGCGGTGCGCACAGCCGTGCATGAGTCAGTTGGGCACAAAGGCATACGCGGGGTGCTAGGCGCTGAGCTGGAGCCTCTGATGCTAGAGGTTTACAAAAGCCACACACGATCACAGGCAGGCCGCGACAATATCGCCGCTATCCAGTCGGCTTATCCGTTTATCGATGTAACAACCCATGAAGGTAAAGTGACGCTTGCCGAAGAGCTGGTTGCTCACTACATCGAAGACAGCAACGGCAGTCCGACGCTAAGCCAGCGTATCAAGTCCACTGTTCGCCGATTGCTGCGCAAGCTATTTCCTAACATCGAGTGGCGTACCAACGACATTCTGGCGCTGGGCGAGCAATCCCGCCGCTGGTTGCGTCGCCAGCAGGCGCAGCGCGACCTCGCCTCGCTAGATGAAACGCTCTATAGCTTGATGGAGCAGCAGTCCTCGATCACGCATCGCGAGCTCTCCAAGCAGCTGCGGGACGAATACCCTGGCTTAAAGCTAGATATGGCGGGCCGTGGCCAGCGGGTGACCATTTCCCGCATAGTCTCGCCTAAGCAGAACGAAGGCATAGGATCCGACGTTATGCGCCGCCTAGCACAGTGGGCGGACGCCAGCGGCAAAACGCTAGCGCTCACACCATCGGTCGACTTTGGCGGCAATGTAAAGCGTCTTCGCGAGTTCTATAAGCGCTTTGGCTTCATTGAAAACAAGGGCCGTAATAAATACTACGAAATCAGCGAGAGCATGTATCGAGAGCCTGACCACGGCGTCGGAGAGCAGCGCTTTAGCCTGAACACAGCGTCAGGAACTATCGGCGGCAAGTTCTCCAGTACTGACAGCACCAACTTTGCGATGCCTGACGAGGCGCTGATAGATGCCGCCATTCGCAAGATGGCGGATAAAATGCGGCCGCTTAAAATGCTGGAAGACGCGATTCGCCGCAGTGGGCGCGAGATCGAGGAAGAAGCGGATGCGTACTTGGCTGAAGAACTATTCCACGGTAAAGCTGAATACGACCTGCGTCAGCTAAGGGAGCAGTATGTGGAGCCGCTGGCGGAAGGTTTGGCCAACGCCAAAATCAGCCAAGCCGACCTAGACAAATATCTCTACGCACGCCATGCCCCTGAGCGTAACGCGACTATTGCAGAGCGCAATCCCGATAAGCCTGACATGCAGGATGGCGGCTCTGGCATGACCAATGCCCGGGCGGCAGAGATCATTGAGAAGGTGGCCAACTCTGGCAAGCAGGCTGAGTACGACCGTTTGGCCAAGATCGTTTATGACATGACCCGTTTGCGCCTTGACGCGATACGTGAAGGCGGGCTGGAAGATGACACGGTGGTAGATGCCTGGGAAGCGGCATGGCAGTACTATGTGCCGCTAAAAGGCAATGCCGCCGATGAGCCAGGCCGATCCAAGACCGGGCGAGGCTTTGAGGTCAGTGGCAGGGAGTCACGCACAGCAGCAGGCCGTAAAAGCATTGCTGACTCTCCATCATCCCAAGTGATCGTTGATGCCAACGAGTCGCTTATCCGCCGGCGCAAGAACGAAGTCGCGCAGTCGCTTCTCTCGCTGGTGACTGATCATCCAAACCCCTCGCTGTGGGAGGTTTTTACCGACAACAACCCTGACACGCAGCGCACGCCGGTAACCATTACCGATCCTGACACAGGTAAAAGCCGTATTGAGGTGCAAGAGCGTCCTGTGAATATGGCGGGCAACGACAAGTACTTCAAAGTGAAGCGGGCAGGGCGCACGTACTATCTAAAGATTCACGACGAGCGCTTGATGAACGCCATGCGCAATGTCGGGCCTGAGAATAATGGCTTGCTGATCCGCATGGTCAGCACGGCCACGCGGGCAATGTCGGCCATGATGACCAGCTATAACCCTGAGTTCATGCTGACAAACTTCACACGTGACGTTCAAACCGCGTTGCTGAACCTGACGGCTGAACAAACTCGCGACGACGGTAAGATTAAGGGAGAGGCCATTGTTCGCCAAACGGCGCGAGACATTGGCCCCGCCATGAAAGCCGCATGGAGAGGCCTGCAAAACAAGCCGGGCAAAAACGACAGCGGTCGTGAGTGGGATACCTGGTTTAAAGAGTTTCAGGAAGACGGCGCCAAAACGGGCTACTTCGATATGAAGGATATCAGCTCGCAGGCCAAGGAGATTCAATCTATGGTGCGCCGTGCCGACGGTACCACCATGTCGCATATGCTGAAAGCGCGTAAGAAAACCGCTGACTTTGTTGAGAACATGAACGGCGCTGTAGAGAACGCGGTGCGCCTCTCTGCCTACGCCAATGCGCGTCGTGCTGGTATTTCCCGAAAGCAGGCGGCTAGCCTGGCCAAAAACATGACGGTCAACTTTAACCGCCGTGGGGAAGCGGGTACCGCACTCAACGCGGCTTATATGTTTGCCAACGCCTCTATCCAGGGCACCATGAACTTTGCTCGCACCATGGTAACGGCAAAGAACACGCCAGATGGCAAAAGCCCGATGAACGTATGGGCGCGTGCCAACATGGCGCAGAAGCTAGCGTTTGGAATGGCGTCAGGTGCATTCGCCCTGGGCATGCTTAACCGTTGGGCCTCTGAAGAAGATGAAGATGGCGTGCTGTTTTATGACAAGGTTCCTGACTACGTCAAAGAGCGCAATATCGTCATTATGAGCAGTCTCTGGGGCGGCGAGCCTGATGATTTCGTATCGATCCCACTGCCATACGGTTACAACGTTTTCTCAGTGATCGGCACCCATGCCGAAGCGGTTACTGCAGGCACGCTGGACGCAACCGAGGCGGCCAAAAACCTTGGCCTAGCAATTCTCGGAAGCTTCTCACCCATCGGCTGGGAAGATTCAGATAGCGCAACCGGTTTGCTCATGAAGAACCTGACGCCAACGCTTGTGAGGTCATTCGCTCAAGTGGGGTTCAACGAAGACTTTGCGGGTCGCATGATCTACAAAGAGGATCTACCGTTTGGCACACCGACGCCTGATAGCTCACGCGCCATGCCCAGCACGCCAGAGCCCTATAAGGCTATCGCCAGCTTTCTCAATGACTTGACCGGAGGAAGCGAGTATCGAACCGGTAGCGTTGATATTAATCCGGATGTCATGCAGCACCTGGTCAACTACTACGGTGGTGGCGCATGGGGCTTTGTCGAAAAGTCGTCAAGCTTTGCTGCCCGCGTAGCCACTGGTGAGGAAGTCGAGCGGTACCGGATACCGTTTGCAGGCCGCTTTGCCAGTAGCACCTCGCCTTATCGTGACCAAGCGTTGTTCTATGAACGCCGTGATGAACTCGGGCAGATTGCCAATGAAGCGGATGCATTAAGAGGGCGAGAAGGAATAAAGTTTCGCCGCGAACATATAGGCGAAATTCGGTTATTCAATCAGGCTAAAATCATAGAAAAGCAACTAGGGGAGGATCGCAAACGCCGTGACCGTATTGAAGAAATTGAGACGCTAAGCGACGAGGCGAAAAAGAATCGTATTGAGTTAATAGAAAAGCAGATGAAGCGCCGGATTGATACGTTTAATCGGCGCTACAACGAGCTATCAGATTGACGCCTCTGGGAATACTCATGGCCAAGGAAGGCCGCTATCAGCCACCATGAAAGCATTAGGAAAACAAATATCCATTTTGTGATGGTGTACTGCAATGCCAAAGGGGAAAGCAGAAAAATAACGACATAGCCTACAAGCATGAATACTAAGCTGCAGGCTGGCGGATCAAGGCGGGTTATATGCTTATCGACCCTATCTGAAAAGCGCATAGGCTTAACCAATGGGTTCATCTCAAAGGAGCCGCCCTCGGATCGAGCGATCGCTATGGGGTACCACTTTCTTTCCCACTTCCGGAAGTCTCGCCACTCGACCATATGCCAGGCGTATAAGCCTACTGCTATCCCCGCTGGTAAGGCTCCATATGAAGCATAGCTATGGATCCAGTGCTGCTGCTCGCTCCATGGGTACTGAACAAAAAACACGGCAATCGTTGTTAGAAGCCCGGCAAAGACACCTAAACCTATCCGGTATTCAATGAGTGAGCGATTGAAAAGGATCTTCCTTCTCTCATGCTCGTTGAACAAGAAGAGCGTGCACGGGCTTTGGTACATACATTCCCCAGGGCGGCTAGCATGAATTTGATTCGATTGCTTCATGCTAGCTGAATTGCGGCGGACAGCGAGGGCCTAGCTTAATCGCTTAAACGACCCCGACCATTGGCTATAAACCATCTGGCTTCATCGTATTCTTCATAAACATTAAAGCTAATAGAGCCGCTTGATAAGGGGGCTATATTGGCGTCCACTTCATAATAATGCGAAACAGGCTCATCGCTGTCTGCTGTTTCAGGATCCATAACCGCAACTGTTAGATTGCTTATAGTAAGTGCTGATCCATTGTAAATTCTTGCAGAAAAAGAGCCGTTCACGAATCCCGCCTTGCCATCTATAACGTCAAAGTCGGATTGGGAGAGTTGAATAAAGGCAGGTTGTGTGGAAAATCGATCCTGACATGCCTGAGTGCCAAAAGCGGGAGATGCAGAAGAGGACTTAACGACGCTTATAATACAGGCTTCCTCTGACAGCCACGGTGTTACAACGCTTAGCGCATATCCACTACCTGCAATAAAAAGACCCAAAGAAGCTATCGCTGCTGAAGCTGTTATGAAGCGCATTGTTTCCCCTTTTATTATTTCCGCTGATTTAATACATCCAATTAATACGGGCGGCTAATCATAGCTCAAGCCTTCTCACAGTCCTGCCCATCTCCGCGCCTTGAACGCGCGCCCTGCGCCAAACCCCTTCCAGAATCATATCAGTGCGACGCAACAAAAACAGGGTAGTGCCTGGCGTTTGCACGTCACCACTGTTCAGTCCATTGACCTGACACCTATCACTATATAGATAGCCTCGATACAAAACGTGATACTCGATCACACAGCTACCAGGGAAGCCTTTGCGAAGATTTTTCCAGCCGCGGCGCTCAAGCGCTTCCCGCCATAGCGTTGCGCGGTATCTACTTGCGTCGGTTTCTTCGCTCATCGGCCATGTCGTCCAGGCGTTCGATAAACTCAGGTTTCGGTACCGTTACGCCGGACAGCTCCTCAAGGCGCAAGGCAGCCTCACGGCAAACGCGGTGGCTTGGCCGATCACGTAAGTGGGTGATCAATTCTTCATCTGTTAACTTGCGGCGAAAGTATTCAGCGGGGGCTTCCATTGAGGGCTCCTTGCATTTTCCAATGAACATAGCACCTAATCCTCGCTAACGGTACAATGCCCTCAAATACCTACTGAACGCGCCAGGGCAATTTATTTAACGGTACATGGCTGCGTACATACCCCGGATATAATTTTTACATGACAGCAGAAAAAACTAGCAAAATTAGCCGCATACGCAATTTCTCTATTATCGCCCACATCGACCACGGTAAATCGACGCTCTCTGATCGTTTGATTCAGACCTGCGAAGGATTAACCGAGCGTGAGCTAAAAGAGCAAGTGCTCGACTCCATGGATATCGAGCGCGAGAGAGGCATCACGATTAAGGCGCAGTCGGTTACGCTGGATTACACCGCCGCCGATGGCCAGGTTTACCAGCTGAACTTTATCGATACGCCTGGGCATGTTGACTTCTCTTATGAAGTGTCGCGTTCGCTCTACGCTTGTGAAGGGGCGTTGCTGGTTGTCGATGCCGCACAAGGGGTAGAGGCGCAATCGGTGGCCAACTGTTATACCGCTATCGAACAGGGACTAGAAGTTCTGCCGGTACTCAACAAAATCGATTTGCCTCAGGCGGATTGCGACAAGGTTTCCCAGGAGATTGAAGAGATTATCGGCCTGGATGCCACCGACGCCTGCCAGGTCTCGGCCAAAAGTGGCTTGGGCATTGATGCCTTGCTAGAGCGCTTGGTGCGCGATATTCCGCCGCCCAAGGGCGACCCGGAAGCGCCGCTGCAAGCGCTCATTATCGACTCTTGGTTTGATAACTACCTTGGTGTAGTTTCGTTGGTTCGTCTGTTTGATGGCACGCTGCGCAAAGGCGATAAGATCCGTATTAAATCGACGGGCCGCGATTGGGGCACCACTGAGGTGGGGATTTTCACCCCGCAGCGTAAGCAGACCGGGATTCTGCGTGCCGGGGAAGTCGGCTTTATTGTCGCGGGTATCAAAGAAATCCACGGCGCACCGGTGGGCGATACCATTACCCACACCAAGACGCCAGATGTCGCGCGTCTGCCTGGCTTCCAAAAAGTAAAACCGCAGGTGTATGCCGGTATGTTCCCGGTCAGTGCGGATGATTATGAAGACTTTCGTGATGCGCTAGAGAAGCTGGCGCTTAACGATGCCTCGCTTGCCTATGAACCGGAAAATTCTGATGCCCTTGGCTTTGGCTTCCGGGTGGGGTTTCTGGGCACGCTGCACATGGAGATCGTCCAGGAGCGTCTGGAGCGTGAGTATAATATCGATCTGCTCACTACCGCTCCCACGGTTGTCTATGAACTAGCGATGAAAAATGGCGACGTCACCTACGTCTCCAACCCCTCAAAGCTTCCCGATATGGCTGACGTGGATGAAATGCGTGAGCCAGTGGTGCGCGCCAGCATTCTGGTTCCCCAGGAGTATGTGGGTAACGTGATCACCGAGTGTGAGCAGCGCCGAGGCACGCAACTGGATATGCAGTTTCTGGGTAACCAAATCCAGTTGGCCTATGAATTGCCCATGTCCGAAGTGGTTATGGACTTCTTTGACCGCCTGAAGTCGATCTCCAAGGGGTACGCTTCGCTAGAGTACAACTTCGAGCGTTTTGAAATGGCCAAGTTGGTGCGTCTTGACGTACTTATTAATGGCGACAAAGTTGACGCTCTAGCGGTGATTATCCACCGTGATCACGCCCACCATCGTGGTCGTTTGTTAGTGGAAAAAATGAAAGAGCTGATTCCACGGCAGATGTTTGATGTGGCGATTCAGGCGGCTATTGGTGGTCAAGTGGTGGCACGTTCCACCGTGAAAGCGCTGCGCAAAAACGTGACGGCCAAGTGTTACGGCGGCGATGTCAGCCGTAAGAAGAAACTGCTCGAGAAACAGAAAGCGGGTAAGAAACGCATGAAACAGGTGGGGCGTGTGGAAATTCCCCAGGATGCCTTCCTTGCTGTGCTCAAGGTTAACGACTAGGAAAGAACACCACTCATGGATTTTTCATTACTGCTGGTACTTGCCGTTGCGCTTTCGGGCGTTATTTACCTGTTGGACGTGTGGCTATTAAAGCCCAAGCGCCGCCAACGCTTCGCCGCCGCAGAGGCCAATACCCAGGAAGGGCTGGATCCAGTTACCAGCGAAAAGCTACTTAAAGAGCCGTGGCCGGTTGACTACGCCCGTTCATTTTTCCCGGTGCTGCTGGTGGTGCTGGTGGTGCGTAGTTTTATCATTGAGCCTTTTCAGATCCCCTCTGGCTCAATGCGGCCTACGCTTGAAGTGGGCGACTTTATTCTGGTCAACAAATTTGCCTACGGCTTACGCTTACCGGTAGTCAACACCCGCTTTCTCGAAGTCGATGATCCTGAGCGTGGCGATGTGATGGTGTTTCGTTTCCCCGACGAGCCCTCGGTGAACTTCATCAAGCGGGTGGTCGGTATGCCAGGGGATCATATCCGCTATGAGGGAAAGCAGCTTTACGTTAACGGCGAACCGGTGGCCAAAGAGCTGATCGAGGATGGGCCCGATGGTTCGCCCCAGCAGCTATTGTTAGAAGAGCGCCTTGGCGACACCGAGCACTTTATTTATAACAACCCGCGAGACCCTGGCCCGCAAATGCGTGAAGTGGAGGTTCCTGAAGGGCACTATTTCATGATGGGGGACAACCGTGACCACTCCAACGACAGCCGCTATTGGGGCTTCGTGCCGGAAGAGAACATTGTGGGCCGCGCCTTTGCGGTGTGGATGCACTGGGATGGCGGGTTGCCAAGTTTTACCAGCGTGCGGCGCATTGAATGAAGACGCTGCGTGTGCTGAATTTAGTCAGTTATGTCACTTTAGTTAACGTCAATGACGTAGGAGAGCTGTGAGTAATTCCTTGAACGCTTTTTGCCGACGAATCGGTCATACCTTTGGCGACGATACGCTACTGGAATTGGCCTTGACCCACCGCAGCTTCGGTGGTCGTAACAATGAGCGCCTGGAGTTTCTAGGTGACTCCATCGTCAACTTTGTCATCGCCGAGGCGCTGTTTCAGCGCTTTCCTCAGGCCCGTGAAGGACAGCTTTCGCGCCTGCGCGCGCGACTGGTGAAAGGACAAACCCTGGCGGAACTGGCCCGTGAAATGGAGTTCGGTGAATGCTTGCGGCTAGGTTCCGGCGAGATGAAAAGCGGCGGACATCGTCGTGAATCGATCTTGGCGGATGCGGTCGAAGCCATTATTGGCGCTATCTATCTGGATGCTGGGATGGATGTGGTGCGCAACCGGGTGTTGGACTGGTACGCGGAAAGGCTGGGTAATATCTCTTTACAAGATACCCAAAAAGATCCCAAAACACGGTTGCAGGAGTTTTTGCAGTCGCGTCAAGCCGCGTTGCCGCGCTATGAAGTTGTCTGCGTAAAGGGCGAGGCGCATGCCCAGACCTTTACCGTGGAGTGCTACATTGACCTGTTGGCTGAGCATACCACTGGTAAAGGCCCAAGCCGCCGCCATGCTGAACAGCAGGCGGCAGAAGAAGCGCTGTCGTACCTCGAAAAAAGCCCTGGAGATAAATCATGAGCCAAACCTGCGGATTCGTTGCCATCGTCGGCCGACCCAACGTGGGCAAATCGACCCTCATGAACCGTATTCTGGGGCAGAAAATATCGATTACCTCACGGCGACCACAAACCACGCGCCACCAGGTCATGGGTATTAAAACGGTTGATGAGACGCAGTTCATCTATGTTGATACGCCGGGCATGCACATCATGTCCAAGGATCGTAATAAAGCGATCAACCGCTTTATGAACCAGGCGGCTACCCAGGCCCTGCGTGATGTGGACTGCGTAGTATTTATTATCGACCGCACCCGCTGGACGGAAGAAGACCAGGCGGTGTTGAAGCGCCTGGAGCACGTAAAAGCGCCGGTGATTTTGGCGGTTAATAAAGTCGATCGTCTGGGCGAAAAGGGCGATTTGCTGCCTTGGCTGGCGGATGTCGGTGCTCGCCGCGACTTCGCCGCTATCGTGCCGATTTCAGCCAAGCATGGCACTCAGGTCGATACTCTGGAAGAGGAAGTGGCCAAACACCTGCCTGAAAGTGTCCACTTCTTCCCTGAAGACCAGATTACCGATAAAAGCCTGCGCTTTATGGCCGCTGAGCTGGTGCGTGAAAAAGTGATGCGCCAGCTGGGCGATGAGCTGCCTTACCAGATGACCGTTGAAATTGAAGAGTTCCGCGAGACAGAGCGTGTAACGCATATCAGCGCGCTTATTCTCGTTGAGCGCCAAGGCCAAAAAGTCATTTTAATTGGTGAAAACGGCGATCGTCTCAAGAGCATTGGTCGTGAAGCGCGCCTGGATATGGAGCGCGCCCTGGGTACCAAAGTGATGCTCAATTTATGGGTGAAAGTAAAACGCGGCTGGTCGGATGACGAGCGCGCCTTGAAAAGCTTGGGTTACGACCTCGATTGAAGGTAGCGATGTCGCCAGAGCCGGCTTTTTTGCTCCACCGTCGGCCTTATCGTGAAACCAGTGCGCTGGTGGATCTATTAACGCTTGATCACGGCAGAGTGCGTGCTGTGGCCCATGGTGGGCAAAGGCCCGGTTCTAAATCGCGCCAACGCCTGCAGCCGTTTACGCCACTGTTCGTGACCTGGCAGGGCAGCCGCGATTTAAAGCGGCTAACGTTGATGGAGTCTCGCGGCCAGACGGCGCTGTTGGCCGGGGAGGGGTTGCTGTGCGGGCTTTACGCCAATGAGATCGCCACCCGGCTGCTGCCGTTAGAACTGCCGGCGCCTGACGTTTTCGCGTTTTATACCGCGCTACTAGAAGCACTGCCAGCGCCAGCGGAGCGCGCATTAGCGCTGCGCCGCTATGAGTGGGCGCTGCTAGAGGCGCTCGAGGCCACGCCGCAGTTTGCGACACCAGAAGGTAGCGTTTTGGATCCTCAGCTCCGCTACCGTTTTGACACCGCCAGCCGGGCATTCATACCTGCTGAGCGTGGCCTCGACGGCAGAACGTTACGTTACATTGAGCAGGGTGATTGGCAACATGAAGGCCTTGCCAATGCATTAAAGGTAGTAATGCGAGCGGCGCTGGCACCCCATCTTGGCACCACCGTTTTGCGTTCGCGAGAACTGATGCTCGATTTAGCTCGGCGTCGTCATCGTCCCTGATTTTTGAATTTCCTGTTCACATACTCTTACCTTATTGTTGCGCTGGAGGAACTATGCACCCCCCACGGATACTGTTAGGCGTCAATATTGATCACATTGCGACACTTCGCCAAGCCCGAGGTACTCGCTACCCTGACCCCGTGCAGGCGGCACTAGTTGCGGAAGAGGCGGGTGCCGATGGCATTACGGTGCATTTGCGTGAAGACCGGCGTCATATTCAGCCCCGCGATGTACGCATTCTGGCCGAAATGCTTAATACGCGCATGAACCTGGAAATGGCTGTTACTGAAGAGATGCTGGCGCTGGCCGAAGAAGTGCGCCCCGCCCATGTCTGTTTAGTGCCTGAGAAGCGCGAAGAGCTGACCACCGAAGGCGGTCTTGACGTTGTCGGCGGCTTTGATGCCATTGCCAGCGCTTGCCAACGGCTAAGTGCGGCGGGTTGCGATGTATCCCTGTTTATCGACCCTGACGTGGAGCAGATTGAGGCTGCTCAGCGCGCCGGTGCACCGACGATTGAACTGCACACGGGCGCTTACGCAGAAGCGCGTCCCGGCAGCGATGCAGCGAATGCAGAGTATCATCGCTTAACGACTGCAGCGACTCACGCTATCTCGCTGGGTTTAGTGGTCAATGCCGGTCACGGCTTGCATTACCATAACGTTGAAGCGATTGCGGCTCTGCCGGGCGTTAACGAGCTCAATATCGGCCATGCCATTATTGCCCGTGCGCTGTTTGTGGGCCTCAAAGAGGCCGTTCAGGAGATGAAACGCTTGATCATCGCTGGCCAAGAGGCGGGCTTAATGGCGGCTCTCGATGCTCACGATCATGAGCATGAAAACCACTCTGAGCATGTTCATAATGGCTGCTGCGGGCACTGATCAGAGGTTGTCTATTCAGAGGTTTTTAAGGCGATGATTGTGGGAATTGGCTCGGATATTGCCCGTGTGGAGCGTTTTACACGGGCCATGAAACGGCACGGGCCACGCTTTGCTGAGCGGATTTTAGGCCCCGATGAGCAGGCGCTTTGGCTACACAAAGCCCAACCTGCGGCGTTTCTGGCTAAGCGTTTTGCTGCCAAAGAGGCATTTGTAAAAGCGCTGGGTTTAGGCCTGCGCCAAGGACTGCAGTGGGGGGACATTCAGGTGTTGAACGATGCCTTGGGTAAGCCCTATTTCCTGCTTAATGGCGAAGCCGAGCGGCTATTGCAAGCGGCGGGTGTCACCGCTAGCCACGTTACCCTGAGCGATGAAGCCGAGTATGCGGTAGCTTTTGTGGTGTTAGAGCGTTAACAGCTCGCCGCCAGATCAGCCAATGCTGGGGTCATGTCATTTATTCCAAGCATCTAATGGGCAACGCCTTGAAGCCTGTTCAATCAATGCCTAACCAACTGCGGGCGCAGTGCTCGCAGCCGGGCCATTGCCCGGTAAAGGTCTTCCAATAGCCCCTCAACATGGTCTAAGCCGCTGGTGCGTAGACGAGTTTCCAGGGTCTCTACCAGTAAGGCCAACTCGGGCGCACCGCAGTAGCGGCTAGCGCCATTGAGACCATGCACCCAATCGAGCAGCGTGGGCAAATGCTGTTGACCAAAAGCGGCGCGCATATGCTGTTCACTCTCATCCAAGCTGTCGATCAGACGTTTTAGCTGCTCTCGTGCCAGATGCTCCTTACCCCCCGCTAAACGTGCGCCAATCTCCAGATCAATGATGGGTAGCGTGGCCGGTGCCGCATGGCTAACCCGTGTCCTCTGGGTGGCGTTAATGTCGTGCTGTGGATAGGGCGGCTCTGCAATGCTGGCGGTCAGCCGATGAGTCACCCCCAAAAAGCGGTTGAGCAACTGTGCTAGCTGTGTTTCGTCAATGGGTTTTACCAGCACGTCATCCAGACCTTCCGCGAGCCACTGCTGGCGTTCATTGCTGAGCACGTGGGCGGTAACGGCAATAATGGGGCAGCGGGCCCAGGTACTACTCAACCGGCGCAATGCTTGGGTGGTTTGTACGCCATCCATCCCCGGCATACGAATATCCATTAACACCATGTCGACGTTACTGGCACGGGCGAATTCTAGTGCTTGGTGGCCGCTTTCTACCGTAGAGACATGGAGGGCAGGGTCTTCAAGTAGGTTTTTGAGCAGCTCACGATTGGGTGCATTGTCATCGACAATCAGCAGTTTGAGTGGCTGAGACGCTGCTGGTAACGCGGGGAGCTCCTGTTCGCTCCTATTCGGCACGTGCGTAGATAGCAGTAGCTGCTTGAGCGTCGTTACCAACTGCGCGCGGGAAAAAGGTTTGTAGAGTGTCTCGCCGCCATGGGTTAAGTGCAGTGGCGGCAGGTCAAAACTATTGCCATTGGCTAAAATCAATGTGGGGCAGGGTGTTTGATCAATCACCGCTTGCCAGTGAGCGTGCCATTCGGGGCTAAAGTCGCTGTGTTCAAGTCCCAATATCAGCAATTTCGCTGGCTCCGAGACATCAAAGGCGATGGGTTGTGCTTCCCAGCGCTCTAGCAAGTGCTCCAGTACATGGCGGGTTGGAGCATGAGTTTCATATAGGCGAATGGTCGGATTGGCCAAGCTAATTTCTGGAGGTCGCTCGGCCGCTTTATGAGCCAGCATAGGCAGCGTAAAGAAGAAAGTGGTTCCTTTGCCCAGCGAGCTTTCCACGCCAATCTCGCCGCCCATGCGTTCAATCAACTGGCGGCAGATAGTAAGCCCAAGGCCGCTGCCACCAAATTGCCGTGAGTGGCTTGGTTCTGCTTGGGAAAAGGCGCTGAAGAGGGCCTCCTGGTGGGCATCGCTGAGGCCAATGCCCGTGTCACTGACGCTCAGATTAAGCACCACATGCTGGCCTTCTAAATTATCCAACATGACACGCACGATCACCTCGCCGTGCTGGGTGAATTTAAGCGCATTGCCTATCAAGTTATTCAATACCTGATGAATACGCAGCGGATCACCGGTTAGCGGGGTAGGCACATCGTCATATACCATGGCTACCAAGTGCAGTTGCTTGCGCTGGGCTTCAGGGGCGTGTAGCCCGACCACTTCGTCGACCAGTGCGACAATGTCGATATCTGTCTCTTCCAGGGTGAGGCGATTCGCTTCAAGTTTGGAGAAGTCGAGCACGTCGTTAACCAGCATAAGCAGGTTGTCGCAAGCGCGGTGTACGTGCTGCAGCCACTCCCGCTGGCGCGTATCCAGTGATGAGCGTCCCAGTAACCGGCAAAAACCGATAATCCCGTTTAGTGGTGTGCGGATCTCATGGCTCATATTGGCCAGAAATTCAGACTTCACGGCATTAGCCCGCAGCGCGCTGCGGTGGGCCAAATCGAGCTTGATATTCTGCTCTTCAATGGTTTCCATGGACTCTTGCAGCTCGCTGGTGGCCTGCTCGATTTGCGTTTGCATATCCCGCTGGGCTTGCTGAAAGTGCTCGGCTAGGGCGTTAATATAGCTACTCAGGTGATGGAGTTCTGTGGCATTAGAGGGCGCCAGATGTAGCCGATAGTCGCCGCGGGATAGCCGATAAAGGGCTTGGTTGGCTTCTTCCAGCGGGCGGGTGGTATAGCGACTGATCGCAAAAGCGACTAAAAACAGCAGCAGGCCAAGCAGCATGCCACCCAAGCTAAGGCTGGCAATCAACTTATAGCGACCAAGGGTTAGCGTACGGGTATCCATCTCGATATCTAGCCAGCCAACGCGGCTGTCCCCAGCTTGGCTGACACTTGTTTGAGGAGGGTTCAGTGGCAAGCGCAGTCGCCATGCATCCTGCTGCTTAATCAATTGCTGATCATCTGGGGCGTTTAGCGGTGGTAGGTTGGATTGCCCGAGTAATAATAGACGGTCGCCCTGGGCATCAAATAGCGCAACCGCTCGCAGTCCTTTCATGGCAAGGAGTTGACGCGACAGGGTTTCCAGACGTTGCTCATCACCCGTTGCGACCGCAGCAGCAAGGTTCGGGGCGAGCAGCTCGCCGACGCTTTCTAACCGCGTTTGGTGTGCCTCGCGAGCTTGCGTATCACTCTGTATAACCAGCAGTACGGCCATCATGGCGTACACCAGGAGCGGGAAACCGAGTAACGCAAACAGCAGTCGGGTATTCAAAGACATGAAAAGAAGCTCGCTGATTCAATGAGGTTGCCTGTCCAGCCTAAGGCAGCACCGATATAATGCAGCATAACGGTGACGATAAGGAACATTCATGAACGATCTTAAGGGCTATCCCACAATAGAAGATGTGGTTGGCAACACGCCCCTGGTACGCCTTAAGCGCATTAGCGCGGGGCGTAACAATACCCTGTTGGCCAAGCTTGAAGGCAATAATCCCGCTGGGTCGGTTAAAGACCGCCCCGCGCTCTCAATGATCAATGAAGCAGAAGCCCGAGGTGATATAGCCCCCGGTGATACGCTGATTGAGGCGACCTCAGGTAATACCGGTATTGCGCTAGCCATGGCGGCCGCGATTAAGGGCTACCAGATGGTGCTGGTTATGCCGGAAAACGCCTCGGAAGAGCGTAAGCAGGCAATGGCGGCCTATGGCGCTAAATTAATTTCCGCCAGCAAAGCGGGCGGTATGGAAGAGGCTCGGGATATTGCGGATGGCATGATCGCCAGGGGCGAAGGCAAGCCGCTAAACCAGTTCGCCAACACTGATAACCCGCTGGCCCACTATCGTACCACCGGTCCCGAAGTATGGGAGCAAACCGGGGGCGAGGTGACGCATTTCGTCAGCTCGATGGGCACCACGGGCACCATTATGGGGGTGTCGCGCTATTTGAAAGAGCAAAACCCGGCTATTCAGATTGTCGGTTTGCAGCCCGCCGATGGCGCCAGTATTCCCGGCATTCGTCGCTGGCCACAAGCGTACCTGCCGGCTATTTTTGAAGCGCCGCGGGTGGATGTCACCCTTGATATTGGCCAACAAGAGGCCGAAGAGCATATGCGCCGTCTGGCCCGTGAAGAGGGCATTCTGGCCGGGGTCTCATCGGGGGGCAGCTTAGCCGGCGCGCTACGTATCGCGGAGCAAACCGAAAATGCGGTGATTGTGTTTATCGTCTGCGACCGTGGTGATCGTTATCTCTCCACTGGCCTATTTGCCCCAGGAGTATAACCATGGCCATGTTGGGAAAACGGCGGCCGCCCAGGCCCGCTTCAGGTCATTCTGGGCTAGCGCGTTCGCCGGGCGGCAAGGCTCCGTATACCGCTGTAGAGGACGCATCGCCGCTGGTCATTGAGCGTTTGGCTCATGATGGGCGTGGCGTGGCCCATTCAGCCAACGGCAAAACCGTGTTTGTTGATCAGGCGCTGCCAGGTGAAAAAGTGGACGTGGCAATTCATACCACCCGCAAACGTTTTGACGAAGCGCATATCAAATCGCTGCTGACCACCTCCGAGCTGCGCGTCAAGCCGCCTTGTCCGCATTTTGGCCACTGTGGCGGTTGTGATCTGCAGCACCTAAGTGTCGACGCCCAGCGTGACCATAAACGAGAAGTAGTGCGCGATCTGTTTTCTCGCCAGGGTATAACGCTAAGTGAGATCGGCTCGATTCAAGGCAGCGATCAGGGCTATCGGCGCCGCGCACGGCTGGGGGTCAAAGTCGACAGCCAAGGCACTACGCGCCTGGGCTTTCGTGCCGCCCATAGCCATCGCCTGGTGGATATTGAACGCTGCCCGGTGTTGGTCGATCCCTTACAGCGCCTATTAACACCTCTGCGTGAGCTGCTGGGTACGTTAGAGGCGCCGCGCCAGGTAGGGCACATCGAATTATTGGCGACCGCGACCGCGCAGGTGGTGTTGGTTCGTCAGTTAAAAGAGCACGCCGGGGACGCCGAACGCTGGCAAGCCTTTGCGCAGCAGCAGGGAGTGGCGCTGGGCACTTGGTTGGGGCGTGAAACACCCACACTGCACTGGCATGGCGCAGCGCCGGCGCTTGAAGAGTCGCTAACCATTACTGGCCAACCACCGCTTAGCTTAAGTTTTGCACCGGGCGATTTTTTACAGGTCAACGCCCCGGTTAACCAGCAAATGGTCGCCCAGATCATCCAGTGGTTAGCGCCTAAGCCAGGGCAAAAATTACTCGATCTGTTCGCTGGTATCGGTAATTTCAGCCTCCCCATAGCGGCAGCGGGTGCTGAGGTCTATGCGGTGGAAGGTAACCCCGCCATGGTGGCGCGCATTGCGATTAACGCTAAGCGCAACCAACTGATGGTCAGCGGTCAGCAGGCTGATTTAAACAGCGCTGCCAGCGTTAAGGAGCTGTTGACCGTTCATGGCGGTAGCGATGCGCTTGTGCTCGATCCGCCGCGAAGCGGCGCCGAAGTTATTTGTCAGGCGCTGGCGCATCACCCGGTGCCCAGGGTGGTCTATATTTCCTGTGATCCGGCGACGCTTGCTCGGGATGCGGCACATCTTGTGCATGCGGGTTACCGGGTCAAGCAAGTAGCAGTGGCGGATATGTTCCTTCACACTGCGCATATGGAAACGCTGATGCTGTTCGAATACGGGGACTAGACGTTTCCCCATCGCATCAAGCCACGGTGGCGGTCGTGCAGAGACCGTCTCCCTGAAAGGATGAGTAATTGTCATGGTGAAAGTGCGTGAAGACCAGCCGCTAACCGCGGGCGGAAAGGTGGATATACAGCAGTGGTTAACGCGCCTGCAGGAGGATGTGCGCCTACCTGAGCCTGAGCGTCTAGTCGGCGCCTGTGAACTCGCCGAACAACTGGAGCTTGAAGCCCCGCGCACCCATCGCGTATGGCTATCGCCAGGCTCTAGTTTTCGCATGGGCCTGGAAATGGCCGATATCCTTGGTGAGTTAAAGCTAGACCAAGCCACGCTTGAGGCCGCCGTTCTCTACCGTGCAGTGCGGGAAGGGCTGCTGAGCCTTGAGTCCGTGACAAAACGCTTTGGCGAAGAAGTGGCCAGTCTGATTGATGGCGTGCTGCAAATGGCCGCTATTAGCTACCCGTTGGCGCCTGACCATGGCATGGGCCAACACAATCAGCAGGAAAACCTGCGTAAGATGCTGGTCAATATGGTCGGTGATGTGCGCGTGGCACTCATTAAGATTGCCGAACGCACCTGCGCACTACGCCAGGTAAAAGACGCTCCCCGGGAAAAAAGTTTACTGGTGGCTCGTGAAGTCGCCGATATTTATGCGCCGCTGGCCCACCGCCTGGGCATCGGTCAGCTTAAGTGGGAACTGGAAGATCTATCGTTTCGCTACCTGCACGAAGATGAGTACAAGGCGATTGCCAAGCTGTTGGCGGAGAAACGCCTTGACCGCGACCGCTATATTCACGATGTGGTCGAAACCATCAAAGGCTTGATGGAAGCTCAGCACATCCACCGCTACGACGTGGATGGGCGAGCTAAGCATATCTACTCGATCTGGCGCAAAATGAAGCGTAAGCGGATCGATTTTTCGCAAGTTCATGACGTGCGTGCGGTGCGTATTCTGGTGCCGGAAGTGGCGGACTGCTACACCGTGCTGGGGATTATTCACTCGCGCTGGCACCACGTGCCCAACGAGTTTGACGACTATATCGCCAACCCCAAAAAGAACGGCTATCAGTCGCTGCATACCGCCGTGATGGGGCCGGAAAACAAGGTGCTCGAAATCCAGATTCGCACCTTCGCCATGCACGACGAAGCGGAGCTGGGCGTTTGCGCCCACTGGCGTTACAAAGGCCACGATACCAACGCCAAAAGCCGTAGCTACGAAGAGAAAATTGCCTGGCTGCGTCAGGTACTGGAGTGGCAGGACGAGGTGGGCGGCTTTGGCGATTTGCGCGAAGGGCTCTCCAGCGATGTGGCCCCTGACCGCATTTACGTTTTCACTCCCGACGGTCACGTGATTGACCTGCCGCGGATTGCCACACCGATCGATTTCGCCTACCGGGTGCATACCGAAATTGGCCACCGCTGCCGAGGCGCCAAGATTAATGGGCGCATTGTGCCGCTCACCTACAAGTTAAAAACCGGCCAGCAGATAGAAATTCTTACCGCCACTAAAGGTGGCCCAAGCCGCGACTGGCTAAACCCCAGTTTGGGCTATGTGCGCACTTCCCGGGCGCGGGCCAAAATTCAGGCGTGGTTCAAACATCAGGCACGGGATCAAAACCTGGACGAGGGGCGCGTGCTGTTTGACCGTGAAATGCGCCGCCTGGATGTGGAAGGTCTCGATCTGCCCAAGCTGGCCAAGGCGGTCAACTACCAAAACGCCGAGGACATGTACGCGGCCATCGGCGCTGGTGACCTGCGTATCGGTCAGGTGCTGCACCAGGCTCAGCAACTGTTTGGTGAAACCGACGACCAAGAGCAGCTCGATCGCCTGCTCGCCAAACCTAAGCGCCAATCCAGCAAAGCCACCAAAAGCGATATCACGGTGCTCGGCGTCGGCAATCTGAAAACCAGTATGGCCAACTGCTGCCGCCCGGTGCCCGGCGAGCCGATTATCGGCTTTATTACCCAGGGGCGCGGCGTCACCGTTCACCGCCAGGACTGTAGTAATATTCTGCAATTGCGCCTGGACGAACCCCAGCGCATTATCGAAGTGGAGTGGGGCGAACGCGCCCAGACCCGCTACCCGGTGACCATCGAGATTCAGGCCTGGGATCGCTCCGGGCTGCTGCGCGATGTCACGGGCCTGCTCGGTAATGAAAAAGTCAACGTGCTTGCCGTGAACACGCTAACGGACACCGATGAAGGCATTGCCCGGCTGCGTATTACCCTGGAAGTCGATGGCCTTGAATCCCTGGGGCGGTTGTTCTCGCGCATTCAGCAGTTACCCAACGTTACCGAAGTGCGCCGTTTGCGCAACGCCGACCCGGAACAACAAATTCGCAAGGGAGGGGCATAATGCGCCATGGTATCGATGATCTGCTGACCCTGATGCAGGTGCTGCGCGACCGGGAACAGGGCTGCCCCTGGGATCTCCAGCAGGATTGGGACAGCATTGTGCCCCATACCCTGGAAGAGGCCTACGAGGTCGCCGATGCCATCGAGCGACGCGCTTTTGACGAACTGCCCGGCGAGCTGGGCGATCTGCTCTTTCAAGTGGTCTACTACGCTCAATTTGGCGCGGAAGAGCAGCGCTTCGACTTTGCTGATATCGTCGATACGCTGACCGCCAAAATGCTGCGCCGCCATCCGCACGTGTTTCCGGATGGCACGCTGGCCTCCCGCCGCCCGCCAGGAGTGAGTGCCGAAGAGGTGCAAACTCAGCAGGTCAACAGCCGCTGGGAGTCATTGAAGGCCGAGGAGCGTGCCGAGAGAGCTGTTGAGCGGCCCTCTGTGCTAGACGATGTGCCGCGCACGCTGCCCGCCCTTAGCCGCGCTGCCAAGCTGTCCAAGCGCGCCGCGCGAGTAGGCTTCGATTGGCCTGATGCGCGCGGCGTGGTGGCTAAAATTCGTGAAGAGCTGGCGGAAGTAGAAGAGGCGCTCGCCGCCGGTGATCAACAGCACGCCCAGGAAGAAGTCGGCGATTTGCTGTTTGCAGTGACCAATCTTGCCCGCACGCTGAATGCCGATCCAGAGCAGTGCCTGCGCGCTACCAATGCCAAGTTCGAGCGCCGCTTTCGTTTTGTCGAGCGCGAGCTTAGCGCTGCCCAGCGGCCATTAATAGAGGCTTCCCTAGACGAAATGGAAGCCCACTGGCAGGCAGCCAAAGCAGAAGAAAAACAATCTACCCATTCCTGATCTAATAATGACGCGACCCCTGCAAGGAGGCCATGCCAATGAGTCACGACCTACACGAATCTCTGCGCGATAACGTGCGTATTCTGGGCGACAGCCTGGGGCGAACCATTGCCGACGATTTGGGCCAAGCATTTGTCGATAAAATTGAAACCATTCGCGCCCATGCCAAACGCGGGCGGCAAGGCGACTCGCTGCAGCAGCGCGAACTGATCGAGTACCTGCGTGAGCTTCCCGAGCAGGATCTGCTGCCGGTCACCCGGGCGTTTAACCAGTTCTTAAACCTCGCGAACATTGCCGAACAGCACTATCGGGCGCGCTTTCGCCGGGTCGAGGACTACAAGCCCGGCTCCCAGCCGGTACTGGGGGAACTGTTTGCGCGTGCCGAGCAGGCGGGCAACTCACCGCGTAAACTGGTCGAGACCCTCGCCAATATGCGCGTTGAGCTGGTGCTAACCGCGCACCCCACCGAAGTTATCCGCCGCACCTTGATCCAAAAATATGATGCCATCGATGAGTGCTTAACCGCTATTGAGAGCTCCGAGGATTACCCGGAGCGTGGCACCCGCGCTCAGGGGCGCCTGGAAGAGCTGATTAGCCAGGCGTGGCACACCGATGAGATCCGCCACGAGCGGCCCACCCCGGTGGACGAAGCCAAGTGGGGCTTTGCGGTGATTGAAAATTCGCTGTGGCAGGCGGTACCAGATTTCCATAGAGATTTGGATAACCTGCTGCTGGATACCGCCGGTGAACGCCTGCCCCTGGACGCCGCACCGATACGCTACGCCTCCTGGATGGGCGGCGACCGCGACGGCAACCCCAACGTGACCGCCCGAGTGACCCGTGAAGTGTTGCTGCTTGGCCGCTGGATGGCCGCCGACCTCTATTTGCGCGATCTTGAACAGCTCAAAACCGAACTCTCCATGTGGAAGGCCAATAGCGCGCTCAAAGCCGAGGCGGGTGATGTAGCAGAGCCTTATCGCGAAGTGTTGAAACGTCTACTGGCTAAGGTGGAGTCGACCCGGGATTGGGCCAAGGCCGAACTGGAAGGGCGCAACTACGACGGCGGGCCGATTATTGAAACCCGCGATCAGCTCTACTCACCGCTGCTCGCCTGCTACCGTTCGTTGTGTGATGTGGGCCTCGACACCATCGCTAACGGCGCGCTGCTGGATACGCTGCGCCGAGTAGCGGTGTTTGGCGTTACGCTGACCAAGCTTGACCTACGTCAGGAAGCCAGTCGCCATGCCCAGGTCATTGAAGAGCTAACAAGCTCCCTTGGCCTGGGTCACTACCAGGAGTGGGACGAAGCCAAACGTCAGGAATTTCTGCTTGAGGAGCTGGCCTCACGTCGCCCGCTGATTCCGCGCCGCTGGGAGTGCTCCGCCGAGTCCCGCGAAGTGCTGGATACCTTCAAAGTTATCGCCCAGGAGCACTCCGAAGCGCTGGGAACTTACATCATTTCCATGGCCGCTGAACCCTCGGACGTGCTCACCGTAGCACTGCTGATGAAAGAGGTCGGGGGGCAGGTAACGCTACCTATTGCACCGCTGTTTGAAACCCTTAACGACCTGGATCACGCAGGCGATGTGGTGGATCAACTGCTGGCGATACCGGGCTACCGTTCGCTGATCGATGACCGTCAGGAGGTCATGATCGGCTACTCCGACTCGGCAAAAGATGCCGGCCAGCTGGCCGCTGCCTGGGCGCAGTACCGTGCTCAAGAGTCGCTGGTGAATGTGTGTAACCGGCACGGCGTCGATTTAACCCTGTTCCACGGCCGTGGCGGCACCGTTGGTCGTGGTGGCGGCCCGGCCCATGCGGCGATACTCTCCCAACCTCCAGGCTCGGTAAACGGCAGTCTGCGGGTGACTGAGCAGGGCGAGATGATTCGCTTCAAGTTTGGTCAACCTGATATTGCCCTGCGCTCCATGGAGATCTATGCCTGTGCAGTGCTGGAAGCCACGCTGTTGCCACCGCGTGCACCGGAACCGCACTGGCGTGAAGAGATGGATCAGCTCGCCAAGGTAGCGCATGGTGCCTATGTGGGCGTCGTGCGTGAAGACCCAGACTTCGTGCCCTATTTCCGCGCGGTCACACCGGAAGGCGCCTTGGGTAGGCTGCCGTTGGGCTCACGCCCCACCAAGCGGCGTCAGGATGGTGGGGTCGAAACCCTGCGCGCCATTCCATGGATTTTCGCCTGGACACAGATTCGCCTGATGCTACCCGCGTGGCTGGGCAGCGGCGAAGCCTTTGCGCGGCGCTTAGAGCAGCCCGGTGGGCGCGATGTGCTACAGGAGATGCGCAACGAGTGGCCTTTCTTTGGCACCTATCTGGACATGCTGGAGATGCTGCTGGCCAAAGCCGATGTCGCCATTGCCGCTTACTACGAGCATCGCTTGGTCGACGAGCCCTCACTGAAGGCGTTGGGTAAAAAGTTACGCCAGCGCTTCGCGTCGTTGGAAGAAGCAGTGCTGGATATTCTTCAGCAAGAGAAGCTATTGGAAAACACGCCGCTGATTCGCCAGGCGATCGATGTTCGCAACCCCTACATCGATCCGCTGCACGGTTTGCAGGCGGAGTTGCTGCAGCGTAATCGCGACGCCGATGGGGCGATCAGCGCCGATCTTTCCCGGGCGTTGATGGTCACTATGGCGGGCATAGCGGCAGGTCTGCGCAACACCGGCTAGGCTGTTTTAACACGATTTTTTACCGTGATTTTTAACCGTAACGTTTTACTACAACGTTCTATTACAACAGAGAGGCGTCAATGTCCTCAGATGCTCAAGCGGTACTCGACTTTTGGTTTGAAGCCTTGACGCCTGCTCAGTGGTTTAAAAAAGACGCTGAGTTGGATCGTACAATCTCGCAGCGGTTTGGCGCACTGCATGCCCAAGCCGCGCGGTGCGAATGTTACGCATGGCGTCAAACGCCGCAAGGGCGGCTTGCGGAGATCATTGTGCTGGATCAGTTCTCGCGCAATATCTATCGCGATGACGCTCGCGCCTTTGCCACTGATCCCTTAGCGCTGGCGCTAGCTCAAGAGGCGGTAGCCGCTGGGGCAGACGCAGAACTAACCAGCGAGCAGCGTGCGTTTTTGTATATGCCCTATATGCATAGCGAATCCGCGGCCATTCATGAGCTGGCGATGCAGCTGTTTGACCAGCCGGGGTTAGAGAATAACTACGACTTTGAAGTGCGCCACAAGGCGATTATTGATCGTTTTGGGCGCTACCCGCACCGCAACGCACTGTTGGAGCGGGGCTCTACCGACGAGGAGTTGGCCTTCTTAAAGGAGCCCGGCTCCTCTTTTTAACTGTTTGCTTATCCTCTTATAGCCACATGGCGTTTTATGTCGTTTCGAAAAACTACCCGTATCAATAAATATATTAGCGAGAGCGGGATGTGCTCTCGCCGTGAAGCCGACCGCTTTGTGGAGCAGGGCAACGTGTGGATAAACGGTCGCCGCGCGACCACCGGTGATCAAGTGGTGGCGGGGGACTTGGTTAAAGTAAACGGCCAGGAGATCGAGCCTCAAGAAGAGGAGGATCTGGTGCTGATCGCGCTGAACAAACCGGTGGGCATTGTCAGCACCACCGAGTCCAGCGAAAAGGATAATATCGTTGAGTTTGTGAAGCATGGCGTGCGTATTTTCCCCATTGGACGGCTCGATAAAGACTCCCAAGGGCTGATTTTTTTAACCAATAACGGCGATCTGGTTAATAAGATTCTGCGCGCCAATAACAACCACGAAAAAGAGTACCAGGTGACGGTGAACAAGCCGATCACCGACGAGTTTATTGACGGCATGCAGAGCGGCGTGCCGATTCTTGGCAAGGTGACCAAGCGCTGCAAGGTAAAAAAAGAGTCCACCTTCGTATTCACCATCACCTTGGTGCAGGGGCTCAATCGGCAAATTCGTCGTATGTGTGAATACTTCGGCTACGAGGTTACCCAACTGATTCGCACGCGCATTATGAATGTGCCGCTAAAAGGCTTAGCCCTGGGCGACTGGCGCGATCTCACTGCCAAAGAGATCGATACCATTATCGCGCTGACCGAACGCTCAGAGGCGGCACCAGAAAAGAAAAGTAAAGCTAAACCGGAAAGGCCCAACTACAGCTCAGGCGCAGGAAAGGCAAAACCGCCTACCGCAAAAGGGCGCCCGGCCAAAGCAGGCGCGAAGGCGGCTGGTGCCAAAGCCGCCGGGGCTAAACCATCCGTCAAGGGTAAAAAAGCCGCCAGCGGAAAAGTCAGTGGAAAAACAGGTACCGGCCCGAAAGGCAGTACGTTAGGCAAGCCGCACTCCAAGGGCAGCAAAGCCCCCGGCAAGCTTGGTGCTAAAAGCAAGCCTGGAGCTAAAGGTAAGCCCGTTGGTAAAGGCCGCGGTAAGCCAGCGGCGGTCGGAAAGCCTTCCCAGCGGCGCAAGTAACTCCCCATCATTCAAGAGTCTTCACTGTGATCCCAATCGTCGCCTTTTACGCTGTAGTGAGCGTTATCGCTTATATCACTTACGCTATCGACAAAAAGGCGGCTATTAAAAACCGCCGTCGGGTGAGTGAAAAGTCGCTACATCTGCTTGGGGTAGTGGGTGGCTGGCCGGGTGCGCTACTGGCCCAACAGCAACTGAGGCATAAAACCCAGAAAACCGCCTTTCAAGTTACGTTCTGGCTGACGGTTGTCGTAAATCTGGCCTGTCTAGGGTGGCTAACGGTTTCATTGAGTCTCATTTAGCCACCCGTTTAGCCACCCTATACTTGGTGCCTACGCTCTGGCGTGATTGCCGTGCGCGAAAAGAAAATTAGCGATCAGCTCTTTGCCGCCTTCGGTGGCAAACGATTCTGGGTGAAACTGGATGCCGTGAATCGGGTACTCCCGATGTTTAACCCCCATCAGTTCGAATTCACCCAGTGCCAGCCAACGGCTGCGCTGCTCAAAGCTATCGGCTGCAAGTGCGCCTACGGTGGCGGTCACTTCCAGGCACTCGGGCAGGGTGATCGCATCGGCAATTAGCGAGTGGTAGCGCATCACTTCAAGCTGGTCAGGCACGCCGTTAAACACCGAGGCGTTATTGTGGTTGATCGGGCTGATCTTGCCATGCATCGGCAGCGGCGCTTTGACTACCTTGCCGCCAAACACGTGCACGATGCCCTGCATGCCCAGGCATACTCCCAGCAGCGGCGTGGTTTTGCCCAGTTTTTCGATCACTTCTGCACACACACCAAAGTAGCGCGGGTCATCTGGCGAGCCGGGGCCGGGGGAGATGATAATACGATCTGGTGCCATGGCTTCGATGGCGTTGAAATCGATTTGATTGTTGCGCTTAACGACAATCTCAAAATTGGTCAGCCCGCCGCGATTCTTCTCCGTAGTCAAAATCTCACCAATAAACTGGTAAAGGTTATAGGTGAAGGAGTCGTAATTATCGATGATCAGTACCTTCATGCTTGGCTCTCCATGTCCGTCTCCATAAAGGGGGTAAGGGCTTTGCGAGTACCGGCAAACTTGCGGCGGATCTCCTCATACTCATCGTCGGCATTGCTATCAAACACATTGCCACCGCAGGTTTGCACGTAGGCACGCTCACCATTCACAAACACGGTACGAATGGGAATCGCAAAGGTGCAGTCGCCGTTAAACGAGAACTGGCCCACTGCGCCGCCGTAGGGGCCCCGACCGTCAGTTTCCAGGTCATCGATAATTTTCATCGCCTCGATTTTGGGGGCGCCGGTGAGGGTTCCCGCGGGGAAGTTGCTGGCCAGCGCGGTAAACATATCTTCGCCTTCGGCGATGATGCCGACGATCTCGCTGGAGATATGCTGCACGTGGCTAAAGCGTTTGATATCCATCAAACTGCGCACTTTCACCGTGCCAAACTGCGCTACCCGGCCAATATCGTTGCGGTGTAGATCCACGATCATATTGTGCTCGGCGATCTCTTTGGGATCGTTAAGCAGCGCGCGGGCGAGCTGGGTATCTTCTTGGGGCGTCTGACCCCGGGTGGTGGTACCCGCCAGCGGAAAGGTCTCCATCTCGCCCTGGCGCAGCCGGAACAAAAGCTCTGGGCTTGCGCCGATCAGCTTCTGCTCGCCGAATTTGACGTAGTACATTTGCGGCGACGGGTTGATGGTGCGCAGCTGGTCATACAGCGCCAGAGCGTCGCCTTTAATACTAAAGCGTTTTTTAAAGCCGACTTCGCACTGGAACACTTTGCCGTCGATAATATCCTGTTTCACCTTGGCCACCGCCTCGGCGTGTTCTGCCTGGCTCATGGTGTCGCCTAAGGCGGTGATTTTCAGCGGGCCTGCTGGTTCATCGTCTGCATCAATTAGCGTCTGCAGAAATTCGTAGCGGCTGTTGTCGTAATAGAAGTAGGTGACTTCTCCGGTCATCTTGTCGAGGATGAGACCATCTTTGTAAAGTCCAAAACGGAAGGTGTCGAAATCATCGTTGGCTTTTAACGTAAGCGATGGCTCGAAATACTGCATGGCATCGTAACCAAGGTAACCGCTTAACCCCCCGGCGTACTTGCGGGAAATAATATTCTGCGGGATCAGGCTACGCAGCAGTTCGTAGGGGTTGTCGCTAGTGTAGTGGTTGGCATTGCCGCCACGTTCTTCAATGGTCAGCGTGTTGCCATTGGCGTAGAGCGTGTACTCGGGGTCGAAGCCGATAATCGAGTGGCGCGCCATATGGCTATCTTCGCCCAAAGACTCAAGCATGTAGCAGGTATCAAACCGACGCTCGATTTTCTGAAACAGGGCAAAGAAGTCGCAGTCCGCCGCCAAGGTCACATAGTGAGGTTTGCGCGGCAGCGTAAAAGGCTGCGGGCCTGATAAGGCATGTGTATTGGCAGTGGTCATGATGCATCATTCCGTGAAGAAGGGCTTGAAGAGGGTAACGTGGTAAGCGCGCGGGAACCCCGCGAAACCGTAGCGATTCCCACGCCCAGGGTTTCGGCAATTTTGCGGTGGGGCACGCCTTCACGCAGCAGCTTAAAAATTTGTAGGCGTTTACTGATTTCTTGGTACTCTGCAGGCGTTAGCAGGCTCGCCAGCGCTCGATCCATTGCTTCAGGTGAATCAATGGAGAGTAGGTGGTCGATTAGCTCAGCCTGATAGTGACCGTTTGAAGGCATAGTTCGCTACCGAGTAATTAGTGGTGTACTAACGTACTAGTACGCTACCTGATTGCTCTGGGAAGTCAAGTAGCGCCTGTCAATTTAAGGAGCCCCGATGACCAGTTATTTCATTCAAGCCTTTATTTATCTTGTTGCCGCGGTGATCGCCGTACCTCTTGCCAAGCGGTTTGGCCTGGGGTCGGTACTGGGTTACTTGGTCGCCGGGGTGGTGATTGGCCCAATCCTGGGGCTGGTGGGGCAGGAGACCACCACCATTCAGCACTTTGCCGAGTTTGGCGTAGTGATGATGCTGTTTTTGGTAGGCATGGAGCTTGACCCCAAAGGGCTGTGGGCAATGCGGGTTCGTCTGATCGGTCTGGGTGGGCTTCAGGTCGTGCTAACCGCTGCAGCTGGCACCGCTATTGCCTGGTGGCTGGGGCTGGTGTGGCAAACCTCCCTGGCGGTGGGACTGATTTTCGCGCTCTCTTCTACGGCGATTGTGCTGCAAACACTGAATGAAAAGGGGCTCGCCAAAACGGAGGGTGGGCGCAGCGCTTTCTCGGTGCTGTTGTTTCAGGATATTGCGGTGATCCCCATGCTGGCGCTGATCCCGCTTCTAGCGCTGCCTGAGTTGATGGGGGCGGGCGGTGATGATGGCCACGCCAGCTTAAGCCTGGTAGCCCACTTGCCCGGCTGGGCGCACGCTTTAGTGGTCGTGGCAGCTATCGCAAGCGTTATTGCCGCTGGCTACTATTTGATGCCGCTGCTGTTTCGCTATGTGATTGGCTCTGGCCTGCGTGAAGTATTTACCGCTACTGCGCTGATGCTGGTGATTGGCATCGCCGCACTGATGAGTGTGGTCAATTTATCTCCCGCACTGGGTGCCTTCCTGGCGGGGGTGGTGCTCGCCAACAGTGAATTTAAGCACGAGCTGGAAGCCAATATTGAGCCCTTCAAAGGACTACTACTGGGGCTGTTCTTTATTACCGTAGGAGCGGGCATCAACTTCTCGGTGTTAGCGGCGGAGTGGGGCGCGGTGTTATCGCTAGGCGTGGCGGTTATCGTTGTTAAAGGTCTGATTCTGCTGGGCTTGGCGCTGCTATTTCGGGTACATGGTAGCAACGGTTGGCTATTCACTTTAAGCCTTGCCCAAGCCGGTGAGTTTGGCTTTGTGCTGCTGACCTATAGCGTTCAAAACAACGTGATTCCTACTGATATCTCCCAGATTCTCTCACTGGTGGTGGCGCTATCGATGTTCTTAACGCCGTTGCTATTTATTGCCTATGACCGGCTGGTGCTGCCGCGCTACCTTATCGCTAAAAACGATGATCGCGAAGCCGATGCTATTGAGGAGCAGGCACCGGTTATCGTTGCGGGGGTAGGGCGGTTTGGACAAATAATCTGCCGCTTGCTGCGCGCCAACAACATTCCCATTGTGGCTTTGGATCATGAGATCGAGCAGATCGAGAACCTGCGTAAAATTAATATCAAAAGCTACTTTGGTGACGCCAGCCGCTCCGACTTGCTTGAGACCGCAGGGATTGAGCACGCTAGGTTACTAGTTATCGCGTTAGACGATCGTGAGCGTGCCGTGCAGATGGTTAAGCATGTGAAGCATGCTTACCCCCAAGTGTGGGTGCTGGCCCGTGCGTTCGACCGTGGTCATGGCTATCAACTACGTGATGCAGGGGCCGACGATGTTATCAGTGAAACCTATCATTCAGCGCTGGAGTTGGGTGGGCACGCACTGACTGCCATGGGCGTGCACCCTATGCGAGCTAAGCAGATGACCTGGGCCTTTGTACAGAACGAAGATGCCCATGAGGATGAATTGTTTGAGGCCTGGAAAGAGATCGAAGAGGGCATCAGCTTCAGCCCCCGCTACGGTGAGCTATTTATGAAGCTGGAAGAGTCGTTGAACAGCGCAATGCAGCAGGATTGGCCAGAGCCGCAACGGCAGGATGTGCCTATTTGGACACCGCCTGAGGTTGATCAGGAGCACAAGGCATAGAAAAATGGCGGTTTGCTGTGGTGCGCTGATTTATTAGGGGGGGCACACCCTTCTACCGAGTAGCGATGGGCTTGGTCGCTGTGTTGGCTGCCGATCAAGCGCACGGCGGCGTCGTAACTTTAAACAATCACCTTAGAAGCCGGGTCGCCTTGCAAGCTGCGAAAGCTCATCCGGCCCAGAGCGTCGTATTGATAGCTCTGCTGGCGGGGGGCGGGGGTGAGGTGATCGAACCCACCGAGGTGGTTATACGCGCGCTCTAGCACCAGCGGCTGATGGCACTTGTCCTGAGGCGGTGCTGGGTCTCCTGGTGCAGGGCATAGGGCTCCAGGGTGATTTTCAGATCCAAACCGGGGGCGCTTAAGTTGTGCAGGTGGCCGCATATGGTGCGTATTATAGTGATAAAGCGTCCAGCCGCTATCGCCAATGAAAAATGACAAGTGCCTTCTCTTACCTAGCAGGTAGTTATGCAGACTTTTTTGCAGACTCTTCAAACTCGCAAACTCCATCGTCGTAATTCCATTTTCCGCCTCTGTCCAGACATTTGTCCACTTCCCAAAATTCACAGCCATAAAGAAGTGGTAGTATTACAATCACAGCGATTATTTTATTCATAAACACCTTAATATTGAGACGGTAGTCCATTAGGTCTAAATAACTCACATATTTGACTGCAATCTTCGGTTGAATTTGCAGCCCCATTATTTCGGCCATGATGGTTAGCCACTTGATCATCTTCGGAAGATGATACTGAATTGCCTTTTATATGTTGATCAAACCACTCACGTGTATCACTTATGCACTTTGCAGCGCTGCCCCCTCCATTGCCACCTTGGGCGGCCTCACAATTCGCCTTACAATGGAAATACTTGTCGCCTCCAATGGTATTGGCTTCCCGCATATCGAGGTAGTTTCTCCCAAAACTTAATGAGCCTCTAACTAACCCGTTCATATAATTAGCTGCTTTAGTTATACTTTCTTTGAGTATGGTAAGTCTGGTACTAAAAGCGTCTTCCGCTTGTTCCACAGATCTGGAAATGCGATTTGACTGTGAATACGGGCCGCCGCCTAGCCCATAAGGCCCACCACTCAACCCCAGCGGATCCACCATGCTGATCGGATTCGTCACATAGCCATACAAATTCGTGCCGCCGTTAAGACCAATTGGATCCTGGCTAATATAACGTCCTTGCTGCGGGTCGTAGTACCGGTGGCTGTTGTAATAGAGCCCGCTCTCTTCGTCGTGCCACTGGCCCTGGAACCGGATCGGTTGGGTGACGTTGCGCACGGCGCGCTGGTTTTTGACCGCCGCCCAGTCGTCCGGTTCGGCTAGCCAGCGGGGCTGGCCGTTGGGAGTGACCAGTTGCATCGGGGTGCCCAGGACGTCGGTGATATAGGCGCTGAGCACTTGGCCTTGTTCAGTATCATCAATACGCAGCATAGGCACAAAACTGCCCGGCTCGTAAACCACCGTAGTGCGCTGGTTCTCGGTTTCTTCGCGGACGATGCGATCACCGTCCCAGCCGTAGTAGGTGGTGGCGGTGGTGCCGTTGGGGTTGCGCACGGTTTTGCTGATGCGTCTTCCCAGGCCGTCGTAGCGGTAGGTGGCTTCGCGGGTCGCCCCCAGCTCGCTGGCGTGGATCAGGTGCACTAAGCGGTTGGCGCCGTCGTAGCCAAGCGTTAGGCGTTCGCCGTTGGGCTGTTGGCGTTCGACCAGGTTGCCGGCACCATCGTAGCGGTAGCGGGTACCGTTAAGCTGAGTGAGTCGGTTGTCAGGCAGCGCCTTCTGATTATCTTTAGATTCTAAGCGATACCCGGCGGCGCCGATAAGGGTACCGGTGAAGGCGCTCCTGTTTCTACCGTGTGATCCTGCAGTTATCCTATGAGTCCAGAATCAGACGACAATGCTTCTGCAACGCTAACGTCAAGGAATCCTGCTAGTTAACTTCCCTACCTCGGTGCGGTGGCGAGTTAGGTCAGCCATGTTACGGTTATAGGTTCAGCTCAGGAGCTTTTCATTCAGATTAAGTCTCCGATAAGTAAATATACCAACCGTCCTCTCCTAGCTTTTTCAATTCGCCGCTTTTAACCCTAGCCCTCACATTGTTACTAACAATGGGGATGAATTTAATGCCTTTACTAACTCCTGAAACTGAAAGTCCAGAACTATACAAGGGTAAAGTTACCGAAACTAAGGGGAAATCTTGTTGGCTCCAGTCCCTAGTACACATAAGGGCTTCCCCTCCGATATCTGTAAATGCTCTCCTTGCCTCACTTATATTAGTATTTTCCGGTTTGAAAGCCAGTACGGTAGAAAGGTCTATACCAGTTGATTCAGTTCCAAGCCATTTAACGCTAGGATTTGATTTGCAAAACTCAACTAATTGTTTGATAGAGTCGTTTTTATTTGCGAAAAGAATTTCAATATCTTCATCAGGAGGCATGGTGTCAAAGGTACTAAAGTTTTCAGCATCACAGCCCAATAATATCCCAGAGAATAGAAAAATAAAATAAAACATAATATTATTTGCATTCATTGTAATACTCCCAGCCATTCATTATGTTCACAGAATCTCCTGGGTTATCTCCCCAAGTGAAACCAGAATTTGTCATAATTTTTGTCGCAAAGTCTGGAAATAAATAACCGCCTGTCGTAATCCTCATTAAGCCAGTAGCTGCAGCTAAGTCACTAGGTGTTCCTCCACCTTGCCTGATAACCTGATTTGCTCCTGCACCGTACATACTACTTTCTAAGTTAAAGCCATAAGCGCCCGCAACAGCACCAAAATGATAATTTCCGAAGTCATCCAGGAGGTTTGAGTCAATACCTAGATCATTTAGCTCGTTTTTATAATCCCATTTACCATTTGTTTGAACTGCTGCCACCCAATCTTTAAAAGACATGTTTTCAGCTTCAGAAATGTTAGCACAAAAATCAATATTCCCTTGTTCAAGAATATCCTGAAACCTTTTCGGTACACCTGCTTGTGAGCAGGATGTGGTTGAGCTCGTAAGATTGCTAAAGTCAGCACCTAAAAAACCATGCAACCCCAGCGGATCCACCATCCCCGTCGGATTCGCCACATAGCCATACAAATTCGTACCGCCTCTTAACCCAATCGGATCCTGGCTAATATACCTGCCTTGCTGCGGGTCGTAGTAACGGTGGCGGTTGTAGTAGAGGCCGCTCTCTTCGTCGTGCCACTGGCCTTGGAGCCGGATCGGTTGGGTGACGTTGCGCACGGCGCGTTGGTTTTGACCGCGGCCCAGTCGTCGGGTTCGGTGAGCCAGCGGGGTTGGCCGTTGGGGGTGACTAACTGCATCGGCGTACCCAGGGGGGGCGGTGACGTAGGCGCTGAGGACTTGGCCTTGTTGGGTGTCATCGATTCAGAGTATGGGCACAAAACTACCCGGTTCATACAACACCGTGGTGCATGACTTTTGATGCTTGATCGCCTTGCAGCACACGGAAGCTCATTCTCCCCAGGGCGTCGTATTGGTACTGCTGTTCACTGGCGGCGCTGTTAGCACCGCGCAGGGTAAGGTGATCCAGCTGGCCGAGGTTGGTGTAACCCCGCTCCAGTATTAATGGTTGGGCTTGATCCCCGCTGTTGAGACGGCGTTGGGTCTCGTGATGCAGGGCATCGGGATTCAGGGCGATTCCCAGGTCAGGACCGGGAGCGTTGATGGCGCGTGTCATTGTGATAAGAATACTATGGCTACTACAACGCTACCGCCGAGAAAGCCAGCATGTGCCTACCCTCTTTAACAATATCTTATTATTTTTTAATAAGATAAAATAACTTAACACTTAAAAAAACGAAAATCGAATACCCTATCGAGAGAAAAGCAATAAAGAAAGGTGCCAAGAACCTACCTGCATCATATATGACAATATTAAAGTATTTTTTTTGCTGGTCTGTTCTTTCATTAGCCGAAAATACTCCGTTACCATCCAAATCAAAACTCTCTAGTTTCTTAACAAAATAAAGATCAATTGTATAAAATTCAATTGATAAAAAAAACACAACAAATATAAGTATTAAAATTGATGCGCTAAGAGAATGATGAGTTGGCCATTTTCTCTTAGAGAGAATTAGCAACCCTACTGTAATCAAAAATATAATTGAAATATTGAAAAAAGGAAACCAATAAGAACGATAAAAGTCAAGAAATTCCATGTCAGCAGCCTGTTTACTTATTGGGGGTTGGGTAAGTCTCTACCCATACATATGGTTTATAAGGATAGGTAGTGCCACCTGAAAATTCACCACCCGAACCGGGGCCATCATGAGTCCATGGTGCTAATTCATTCGCATCCCAAAAGCCATCGCCAGCAAAACCTGTAAACGTAGTCGTACAAGTTGTCGAACCACATTCTTGTTTGAAGTCGACTCGAGTTCTACCAACGTGGAAAACATCAAAAGTCATATCTGCACTTAAGTTGCCGTTATCATATTTTGCTGTACCATTTTTTAAAGCTTCAGATTGACGTTGAACCAACGGATGATTTCTCAAAGCTTCTTTAGTATTTGGGCCTAATGCTACTTCCTGCCCATATCCATTTTTATAATGAGCCCAAGCTTCTTCTGTATTATCAACAACAACAGTCTCAAGAGAACATTGCCCTATTGTTCCTGGCCTTAGTGCACCTCCGGATCGAAGAGAGCTAAAGTCAGCACCTAAAAATCCACTCAACCCCAGCGGATCCACCATGCTGATCGGATTGGTCACGTAACCATACATGTTCGTGCCGCCTCTTAATCCAATCGGATCCTGGCTAATATATCGTCCTTGCTGCGGGTCGTAATAGCGGTAGCGGTTGTAGTAAAGCCCGCTTTCTTCATCGTGCCATTGACCCAGGAACCGGATTGGTTGGGTGACATTGCGCACGGCGCGTTGGTTTTTGACTGCCGCCCAGTCGTCGGGTTCGGCCAGCCAGCGGGGTTGGCCGTTGGGGGTGACCAGTTGCATCGGGGTGCCTAGGGCATCGGTGATATAGGCGCTGAGCACTTGGCCTTGTTCAGTATCATCAATACGCAGCATGGGCACAAAACTGCCCGGCTCGTAGATCACCGTGGTGCGCTGATTGTCCGTCTCTTCGCGGACGATGCGATCACCGTCCCAGCCGTAGTGGGTGGTGGCGGTGGTGCCGTTGGTGTGGCGCACGGTTTTGCTGATCCGCCTGCCCAGGCCGTCGTAACGGTAAGTGGCCTCGCGGGTCGCCCCCAGCTCGCTGGCGTGGATCAGCTGCACTAGGCGATTCGCGCCGTCATAGCCCAGGGTTAAACGTTCGCCGTTGGGCTGTTGGCGTTCGGTCAGGTTACCGGCCCCGTCGTAGCGGTAGCGGGTGCCGTTGAGTTGCCCCAATCGATTATCAGATAGGGCTTGTTGGCCTTCTAGCCGATTGCCCGCCGCGTCCACGCTGTAGCGGTGGGCATGATCGCCGTGTTGGCTGCCGATCAAGCGTCCGGCAGCGTCGTAGCTGTAGGCGATGACTTTTTCTGCTGGATCGCCTTGCAGGCTGCGGAAGCTCATCCGGCCCAGGGCGTCGTATTGGTAGTCCTGCTGGCTAGTGGTGTCCGGGCTGCGCAGCGTGAGGTGGTCTAGCTGGCCCAGGTTCGTGTACCCGCGCTCCAGCACTAGCGGCTGGTTGTGCGCATTGGCACCGGTGCTAAGACGGCGCTGGGTCTCCCGGTGCAGGGCGTCGGGCTCCAGAGCAATTTCCAGATCAAGGCCGGGGGCGCTTAGGCCATGCAGGTGGCCGCTGCCGTAGGTGTGCCAGTTAAGCGCCGGTAGGTCGCCGAACTGGCTGGCTTCGGGGGCGCCGTTGGCGGTGAGCGTGTGCTGGTGCTGCCACTGCCAGCCACTCTCACCTGCTAGGCCCGCATGGCGCTGCTGTTCGCCGATTAAGCGCTGGGCGTGGTCGTAGCTAAAGCTGACCTCGCCATTATCGTTGGTGACGCTGAGTAGCTGACCATTGGCGCCCCATTGATATTTTTCACTGCTGGCCGGGGCGTGTTCGGTGGCGGGCAAGTGCCGGGCGGTGAGACGACCGGCTTCGTCATAGTCGTAACGAGTGACCAGCGGCTGGCCATCCGGGCCTGTGCGGTTGGCCTCAATGCGTTCGATCAGTCGCCCGGCGTCATCGTAGCGGTACTGCTGCTCCCGGCCATCGGGGCCGGTCTCGTTGGCTAAGCGATCCATCTCGTCATAAGCAAAGCGGTAGACTGCGCCGTTGCCCAGGGTGAGTTCGCTTAGGCGGCCAATGTCATCATAGGCGATAAACTGCTGGCTGCCATCGGCCTCGATACGCTGCACCGGGCGGCCGTGGTCGTCGAAGAAGAACTGCTGCCGAAACCCTTGGGGGCCTTCCAGCTCCACCAGCCGCCCTAAAGAATCCACATGGTGGTGCCAGTAGAGCCCGTCGGGAAGCTGGGTGGCGATACGCCGACCCATCTCGTCGTGCTGGGTGCGGGTGGTCTCACCTAATGCATTCGTCACGCTGGCCAGATAACCGTGGCGGTCGTAGGCGTACTCGGTACGCTGCTGTGAGCAGTCGATCTGGGCGCTGACCTGACCCAGAGCGTTCCACTCGCGTTGGTGGGTAGCACCCACCGCATCGGTGACGGTGGTAGGGCGGTCGGGCAGGTCGGCATGGTCATAGGCGAAGGTGGTGGTGCCTTCCGGCCCGGTGACTTCCAGCGGATGGCCGAGGTCATTGCGCTGTATCTGCCAGCGCTGCTCGTCAGGGCCTTCGATACTCACCGGATGACCCAGGGCATCGCGCTCGATGGCCCAGCGGGTGCCGTCTGGGGTTACCTGGGCAATCACTTGCCCGTGGTCATCCCGTTCAATCAGCGTCTCATGACCCAACGGATCCACGGTGGCGATCTTACGTCCGGCACGGTCGTAACGAAACTCAATGCGCGAGCCATCGGCGCGGGTATGGGCCGTCCAGCGGCGGCCGGGGCCACTGCCCACAAAGTGGTAGCGCTCCTCCCGGCCCAGGCTGTCGGTGACCAGGGTGTGATCCACTTGGTAGCTGTACGTCCGCGCTAAGCCACCGGCTTCCTGCTGGCCCACCACGCGGCCATCCGGGGCGTGGCGATCCCAGGTGTAGTGGGCTTCCATGCCCCCGGGTACCCGGTGGGCAGTCAGCATGTGATCCTGCCACTCGAACTCACGCACCACCTCGCCGTGACGGTGGCGTACCGCAATCAGGTCGCCTGCGGGACTAAACGAATAGCGCACCAGCCACTTGTCTGCCGACTCACCGTCGTGGGCCTGCACCAGCTTAACGCCGGTTAAACGTTGGCCGTTATCGTCCTGCATGGCGGGTAACAGGCCATCGTAAACCAGCTGGTAGTGGCGCTGGGCGCTGTCGATCACCTGCACCAGCAGGCCACCTTCCCAGCGGTACTGGGTGGTATAGCCGTTGCGGTCGCGCTCTTCGATTAAGGGCCAGCGGCCGGCATCGGTGGTGGCTTTTTCTGTCGCAGAAGCGGCATTATCCGCGAAGACATAATACAAGCCGCTGGCATCGCTCAGGACGATGCGCTCGGGATCATTGCGTAATGTCTCATCCAGGGCTTGCCAGCGGGGCGCGTTACTCTCTTCATCGACTGAGGCGCCTCCACGACGAATCCACAGCTGTTCAGTAGGCGAGAAGCGCGCTTGGCCGGGGGCCAGTGGCCCAAAGGTAATTTGACGTCCTTGAGCATCATGGACGGTACAGGCGTCGTCGCTGAGGGTGATGGCGAGGCTTTCGCCGGGTATCGACCAGCCCTGGCCGAGTACCCCACTCCGCCCATTGCTGGAGAGATAACCCCGGCTAAACACAAAGGGCCGTGGCGCCGGGAGGGCAAAATCGGTCTCCGCGGGCAGCAGCTTGGCGCCCAAGAGTGGATTAACCGGGCTACCCACCGCGGGTTGGCAGGCACTGCAGTCGTCGGCCAGGCCATCGGTGATATCGATATCGTCCAGCGCCAACGGGGTCGCCGCGGCAATCTCACTGCTCAGCAGCGGTGTCTGGTGCGGTTCGAGGGTGACGTCCTCGCTCTCCTCAGGCTCGGCCTCCCCGGGTAAGCGGGGCAGTACAATGGCGTGGCCCTGGCCGCGCCCGGGGCTACCGCCGGAGTTGATCTTGACCTGGGGGCCGACAATGGTCACGCCGCCGGGGTCGAGCTTGATAAAGCTACCCCCGGCTTTAAGGGTGATCTCACTACCGGCCTCCAACACGATCTGGCTGCCCGCCTTGTGGTGCAGCTCGCGGCCGGTCTCGACCAGTTGGGCTTCACCGTACACCTCATGGCGGGTCTGATCGACCTGGAGGTGGTCATCGCCCTTGATCTGGGTGTAGCGCTTGCCGTGTACGGTAAGGTGGTCGTCGTTATGGATTTCGCTCAAGCGGTTGCGGTGCAGCTTGAGGTGGCTGTCCCGACGGATCTCCTCGGTGCGGTCGTTAAGGGTGAGCAGCTCCAGGTCTTTCTGGGCATGCAGCCAGATCTGCTCTTCGCCGGTGGCGTCCTCAAAGCGCAGTTCGTTAAAGCCTTCCGACTTATGGCTCTGGGTGCGGATTACCGTGCGGGTCTTGTTGGCCGGCAGCGGGTAGGGCGGGGTATTCACCGCGTGGTAGGTGCGCCC